>JAGCTF010000021.1 GCA_017963755.1 Clostridia bacterium
AGAACGTCAGGCCGTTTCAACCTCGAAAGTGCGCAAAATGACCCAGTTTGATTCGGCAGAATTGCCGCCGCGTATACGCACGTACTGAGCGCTCACGCCTTCAGGCTCCAGCACGATATTGTCCCCGAGCTTGCCCGACGCAAGCTTTGTCCAGCTCTTGCCGTCGGTAGAATATTCGACCACAGCCGTAATTACGGCGTCACGTCCGTCGAGCCCGGTAGTGATATGGATCTTTTTGATTTCAGCGACCCTGCCCAGATCGAGTCCGATATATCCTTTCCCGTCAGGAGCCTGCGAGAATGCGCCTGCCGTCCAGAAATACGTCGAATCGTCGCCGTCAATTATTTTGTCGAGCGTGTAGTCCTGATAAGGGTTCATATTGGTGATCGGTTCGGGATCGTACGCGACCCGGATGCCATATTTAGACAGTAGTTCCTCTACGCGCGCCTTTGCCTTATTGACAACGAGCGTAAGCGCGTCGGGGCTAACTATATAACTGTTACCGCGGATCTTCGCCATCGCGGCCGTGATACTATCGCCCAGCTTCTGCGCGGCATCTTTGTCAGAAGCGCCTGTCGATTCCTCTTCTTTAGCCTGCTTTTCGAGCCTGAACAGGCCCGCACAAATATCCGCATACGCCTCGCACTTCGTTATCCACGGATCCGCCTCGGCAACGAATCTGCTGTCCGCTTTATCGCGGAGCGTTTTAAGAGAGGCTGAAATATTGTCCATTTCCGATATGAGCAGATCGAGTTTTTCCAGGTCGGCGCTGCCGTTTCTATACGTTCTTATGTCCTTCTTGATTTTCAGTGAAGACTGGTTCGTATTGATGGAAGATGCCCTCATAAGATCGGCAAATACCAGAAACTCTTCGGAGCATCCGGGGTACAAAAACTTAGCGGCTCTTTCCAAAGAAGCATCAGCGTCGTACCCTTTCATGTCCCACAGAAATTCAGATATGGTGAAAAGAGGCGCCATCGAAGCGTAGCCCTGATTCATCGGGTTCGAAACGAGGCCGACGATGCTGTCAGAGAGCGTGTCTCCGAGATTTTCACACGGACCGAGGAAAAGATTTGACGTCATAGTGTCATTGACAGGATAGTTCCACCATATAAACATTTTCCGCCCGAATTTTCCCGTGATATTGGCCAGGTCGTTCGATTTGATCGACGGCGGAATAACGCTGTTTCCGGTCCACATCATAATGATCTTCTCGTTAAGCAGCGGCGCAAACTTATCCGTATATTTGGCTGTCAGCATAGCTTCGCAGAATTCGGGCGTGATCGCGATCAGATCTTCAGTGCCTTCGTGCGTCTCTACGAACCGCGTCTGAAAATCGTTAAGAAGTTTCGCGTGCCCTTCCGCATCCAGCGTCGGTATATCGTCCAGCAGCAGCGCAAAATTACGCACTCCCAGCTCGTACACCGACTCGCATTTTTTGAAGAGTTTTTCGAGATCGGTCTCATATTTGCTGCCCAGGTTTATGTCGAGCCCCGGAGATATGGCGTACACGAATTTAACTCTGTTTTCTATTGCCGCGTCAACGATCTCCTGCAGTTTTGCAAGCTCCTCCGAAGTATACAGAATTCTCCATTTAGCCCGGTGCTTCTCATCGTCCTTTGGCGCGTAGATATACGTATTTAGCCTCGCGTGCCCCATAAATTTCATAAGATCGAGCCTGTACTGATGCGTCCAGGCTACGCCGTAGAAGCCTTCGATTACTCCGCGCAGTTCGGTATCAGGCGCTTCTTCAAGGTGAACGTCAGGCAGCGTACCGCCGTCAAAAAGGGTGTATAAGTGAGATATCGCTCTGAATACGCCCGTATCTCCCGAAGCGGTTATTTTCAGTTCGCTCCCGTCGACGTCAATTTTGTACGCTTCCTCTGCCATTGCCGGGTCGAGCTCTACGACCGTATTTATGCCGCTTTTCCCGTCTTCGGCAACAGGAACGTCAAGTATGCCGAACAGTTCGCGGTAAGCTTCCGCTGATTCCGAAAGCACGACCGCGCCTCTCTCTTCTGCCTGTCCGGGCGCCGGACTGTGACCGGGCTCGTTTGTTTTTAGCGGTGTTTCGTTTCCGTGTTCTTTCTGCCCCGCGCAGCCGGAAAAAGCGCAGGCGGCGCAAAGAAGCAGCGCAGCTGCGGCCAGTATTTTGCGGATGATTCTATTATTCATCGAAGATCTCATAAACGTACTCCCCTGTTTCAGGTCTCATTTTAGCGCTTTAATTATACCGCTCGGGCCGTATGTTGTCAAAGAACTTGTCAAATAATGCGGACCCTCACGGAAACCGTCCGGCAGAGAGCCGGAATAGTGCAGGAAAAAGAGACGGGAATTGACCGCGCACGCAAAATAAACTATAATATACGCAGATAATGCGCGCGAAACAAGCGCGTCAATGCCGAGTGAAAAAGAGGTAAATAATATGAAGAACGGTCAGAATCACGATAAAAGCAGATCTGCTAAAAAAACGTTAATTAGGATCGCGCTCCTTGCGCTGCTTGCCCCCGCGCTGTTGCTTCACGCCTGCAACGTATCCGTAGAGCCGGATCACGAGCAGAACACTTCAGGCACGGGAGAAACGACCGCGCAGCCGCAGGAAACCGAAGCGCCGGCACCGGCATTGCCGCCCGCCGAAGAAATGGTCGTGACGTCAGACGATAATTATAACAACACCGCCCCGCTCAC
>JAGCTF010000122.1 GCA_017963755.1 Clostridia bacterium
ATAAACAAAATTCTTAGCTATTCATTCGGCTTCGCCAGAGATAAAAAGATGAAAAGCGGCCTCATTGCTCATTTAAACGGCCGCAAAAAAGGAAAAGGAGGAATGCGGCCGTGTAACCTTTCTCGCCAATAAGGCCGCAAATGGAAAAAAGGAGTAATGCGGCCGTGCAATCCGCCTCTCCAATACGGCCGCAAATTGAAAAAAGGCGAACCGAATGATAGCACGAATTTTGGGTCTTATGCGAACCCCGGAATCGGTTCGCATTTCGGTCAAACAAAATTCTTAGCTATTCATTCGGCTTCGCCAGAGATAAAAAGATGAAAAGCGGCCTCATTGCTCATTTAAACGGCCGCAAATGAAAAAAGGCAGCGCTGCGGCCGTATGGTCCACCTTCGAACTCATAGGCAGCGCTGCGTTTCAAAAATATCAAAGCACTTATTTCAATTTAATCTTCCACGAGAGCAAAAAGCGGTTGACAAATAACACTGCAATATATTATAATCGCGTTCGACCTGGAGAAATCGCGTAGTTGGTCGAGCGCGCACGACTGGAAATCGTGTAACCGCCAGAAGCGGTTCGAGGGTTCGAATCCCTCTTTCTCCGTTCAACAAAGAGGGCACCGCAAGGTGCCTTTTTTGTTGAAAAGCCAAGGGGATTCGAACCGAGCGTTAGCGAAGAAGCCGAGAGTCAAGGTGCAATAGCGGCTTATGAGCGTAGAGACATGCCAGTGACATGTCTCAGCGAGGAGGGACCCTTTAAGCGAAACTATATCGGTATCGTTTCGCGTGGGCGAATCCCTCTTTCTCCGTTCAACAAAGAGGGCACCGCAAGGAGCCTTTTTTGTATATTTATAAAAAAAAGGCGCATTAAAATATGGATCTGCAATCTTTGTACACTCAAATAAACCAAATCATATTGTCGCTGGACTTCGACAGCTTCTGGCCGGGCTTCAGACCGCTCAAATTCGCTTTATATAACGAGAACGAATGCTTTTTTGACGGCCGTTATATTGAAAAAACGGACGAATTCTGCGCAAACACCTCAATACTATTCCACGGCGAACAAATTGCCATCTGGATGGTTCAGGAAGAAACAGACCTCTGCATCCTGACTTCAAAGATCGTACACGAAATGTTCCACGGCTATCAGCGGAATAAAGGTTGGGATTGCTGGCCGAATGAACTTGACGCCCTTTACCACTATAAATACGACGCAGAAAATCTGGCTCTGAAACTCCGCGAAAACGCACTGATGCTCGAACTGCTTGACCGCATTGAGGAGCCGGACCCCGCTGTTTTAAACGAGTTGATCGCGCTCAAAAAGCAAAGAAGCCTGAAGTTTCCGTACGAATTTGATTACGAAAGCAAAGTCGAAGAGATAGAGGGCACCGCAAACTACGTGGAGTGGCAGGTACTGCGGGATCTGAATGATACAAAAGGAGACGAATTGACGCAGCACATGCGCGCGGTTTTGACTAAACCCGAGTTCCTGTTTCCGGTCAGGATCTCCTGCTATTATACCGGAGCACTGATGGTTATTGCCCTCCGGAGTGCGAAACAGTATTCGTTTTTCCCTGCAGAAAGGCCGTCAATATTCACGGTTCTTAAGGATGCCGCGCCGTCAGACGGCAATTATCTTTCAAAAGACATTTACAGGGCAGCCGCGTCAAGGGCAGTCGATTCGTTTAACGATGAAACGGCGGAGATCATACGTTCTGCGCTTGACGGCGGCAACGTGGTTTTGCGCGGCCCTTTTGAGCTTACCGGCGTCAATTACTATAATGCCAGATGTTACAACGGTTTCATTACGACGACCTATTTTCTGATGTACAGGGACGGACAGGAAGATAAGTTCCTCCAGGGCAATTTTGTTATTAAGATGCGGGACGAGAAAACGATCGACACTGTCTACGTGTGGAATATAAAAGAGTGATCTCTTAACCCTCTTTCTTCCCTGCGCCTCGTTTTTTCTTCGCAGAAACCGCTGCGGCGACAGCAGCACCTGCCGCACAGGCAGCGGCCACTCCTGCTCCGATCAGAAGCCCGGTATAGCGCCTGCCGTTTCCGCGCTCATTCTCCGCCTTCTTTGCCGCTGCTTCAGAATAATATAAATAATTAAATCTTCCGCCGGGCGCAACGTCACCGTTTTCGTAGAACTTCAAAATATCACCCGCACCTTGGCCGACATCGTCGTCAAGGCAGGTATTGTCCGCCCACTTGAATTCGAATCTCAGCTCCGCGTCGCTTCCGCCGAGCCCAAGCGCCTGACGCGGTATAACGAGCACCAGTTTGTCCGAACCGGCTGCATAACGGATATTGTCCGCGACCGTCTCCCAGTTCCAGCCGCCCCTGGAGCGCTCGAGCGTCGCAAACTCACCGGGAGCCAGACGGTTCACAGCGTAATTATACCCTTCCCACGCCTCTCCCTCGCCTGTCTTTATGAACAGGCACATCCAGCCTCCCGTGCGATCGGGCGACATTGCCTGCGCAGTCTGCACGTAAAAATACAGATTCTCGGCAGTGTGGAACACCTTCATGACCCGAAGATCGTTGCGGCCGGTCGTGTTCGTATAATGGGTCTTTCCGATGCCTTTTGCGTCGCGCACCGACGTATCTCCTGCATCGTCGCGGTATTCGGGGACAATATCGTCCCACAAAAGCGAAGAAGTAAGGTCAATATCCGCCGGAGGGTCTTCACGTGATTGACCCGCCGGAAGCGCACCCGTACCCTTAAAACGACGGACGTTGATCACAAGCTGGTTATAAAAATTGTCCCCGAGACCGCCCTGACGCGTAGGCTCGATATCTCTCGAAAATTCAGTCGAAAAAACGTCGCAGAACCCGCCGCCGGCAGGCACCGGATCAGCGGAGCAGCGCGCCCAGTCGGGAATGTTAAGGAACCTCGCGGCGATCCACTCGTTCCAGCCCGTGATGAACAGCATCAACGGATCAAGCTCGATCGCTCTGTCGAACTGCTGCTGCAGATTCGCGCCGTACTCGCTCCCGTACTCGGGGCTCACAGGATTTTTAAGCAGTTTGTTATCTCCTCCGTACGTGTAACTGCGGCCGTGGGCAATATAGTTTCCGTCCACGTCCGTGGCGCTCATAAAGTCCAGCGATTCCGACCAGTTCTGGGCAACGCTCACCGCCACCATTTCGGCAGGGTTCGCGTCCGTGTAGCCCGGGCTTTGCGGATAATTGGAGAGCCACGACCATTCGTTCGGGCCGTCAACGGGTGTATAGAAGGGCCAAGGTCTGCGGTACGTCCAGAAGTCCCTAAGTTCATCGCTGACGTAAGCGCTCTGGCCCAGCACGAGCGGCTTCCCTTCCCAGCGGAACCACAGGTCTGAATATTCGGGCTTTGAGTAAAAGTCTTTATAGAAGTTTTTAAGCGCCGTGCCGTTGACCGAAGCATCCCACGTGAGGAGCAGCACCACGCCCGGAGTATTGCCGCCCTCCGCACGGATCTTCGCGAAAGTATTCAGCAGATTTGTGAGCGCAGCCCGGCTGTATGCGGACTCATTATGTACGCCGCTCACGCAGTAGTTTGAGTAGTCAATAACGATCCCGTCGATCCCCGCGTCCGTGAGCAGCGAGGCGTGCTTTCTTAAAACGTATTCATCGTTACCAAGATCGTAGAAGCCGTACAGAGGCTCGCCCCAGTAATGGTAACTGATCTCGGGCCCCCACAGGGAAGCTTTGTTTCTGGCATCCGGATCGCTCTCGAGGATCGCGGAAACGTTTCGAGGCGCCTTTTTATCTACGGTTACGGTGCTGCGCATGAAATCACTGTGCCAGATATGGTAGAAGATCAGCGCGTACTTGCCCTCGCGCTTCGTGCTTTGGCGCGTGGGGGTCTCCGCCGTCCGTCCGAGCGCGTCGGTAAGCGTCCAGGTGTCGCTGTACGTGTCCCTTATAGCGCCTGATCCTGCGCTGCCGTCAATGCTTTTTTGTGTGCTCATTTCCGCCGCTCCTTTCCCGGTACCGTTATCAGCCGCAAAGCAGCAGGCGGTCAATGCCGCTCGTGTTCCGGCAGCTGCAGCACTTATCATCGCCGCTGCTAATACCGCAGCTGTAACAATGTTTGCAATTCGTTTCATTGCCGGTCCCTCCTGCTCCCGCGGCGCGTTACTTCGCGTATCTTTATGAGCCCGAACTGGTCTGGGCCGCGACCCGGATCTAATTTACTTTCACTTTTACTACGAACGACTTCTCCCCCGCGATCGTCACGGTGACTTCGGCAGTCCCGGGAGCCTTAGGAGTAATGATGCCGCGGTCGTTGACCTTTATAACACTTTCGTCACTTACGGTATACGTCACCGGGAAACGTTTGGCGCTCACCATCTTATCGCTGTTGTACGCCTCCGCCCAGGTATTGTCCGAAAATCTTACCAAACCGCGGATCTGCGGCTTATGCGTCTGCCCCGCGGTCAGTTCGTATTCACTTATGACGGGCGTAAATTCAACTACCTTTTTGGTGCTGCTGCCCTGGAACTCCGACACCGAGCTGCGCACGTATACTTTTAATTCGGTCTCGAGGCCATTGTACCGGACCTTTACCGTGGTTTCACCGGTCGAGCCGTTTGATGAAATGCGGCCTTTTTTGATTGAAATAAGCGATTTATCGTAGCCGGAAAATTTCAGTTTCGAGGTGTCTTTAATTTCGTGTGCGGACAACATCGGATCGAGCCATACGAGGCCGCCGATATTGGCGTCAACTTCTTCTGAAAAGAGTTCGATCACGCGCGGGTGGGTGGCAATGGCGATCATGGGCGGATCTGCGGGGCGCTCAGTCAGCCATTCGCCGCACCTGACGCCTAGCCTGCCGTTGCCCTCGGGCTGAGGCTCGCCTTTATATAGCGCCAGCTCGAGATGCTGGAACGCGGTGGCCCATTTGCCCCAGTTCAATCCATCCCCGTCGCTGAACGCGTAACCAACAAATAATTTATCTTTTAACTGGATGTGGCCGTCGGGCCGCTTGCTGACGCCGAGGCTGTGGAGATGTTTGTAAAGCCCTTCGCACAAATACTGCGTGTGCCTGAACGTTATCCCGTCTTCGGATTCGAGCAGCACCAGACCGCTGTTTTCCGCGAACCTGAACTGCGTTGTGAAAGCCACGAATTTTCCGGCATCTTCAAGGTACGTCACGTCGCAGGAATCCTGGCTGTTGATCTTTTCGTACGCGTCGCCGCGGTAAGTGAGCCGCGCCGGCCAGTCTTCTGCGGTGTCGGAGGTCGCGACTTTGATGAATTCGCCGTCCGGACAGGCCCAGGTGTAATAAAAATACAAGACGCCATCGCGCACGACCATGCTCGGTTCGCCCGCGCCGTAGATCGTATCGCCCTCGTCGTAGTAGACGACCGGCGCCGGATCGCCTCCCCAGCCGCTTCCGTTCCATTTTTCGTACGGACCGGCGGCATTTCTGGAGCGGGCAACGAACACGTTGTTGTTTACGCCGCCCTCAACTATAGTCGAAGTGTAGCCGAGGTAGTAGTAGCCGCCGAAATAAATCACGCCAGGGTCGCAGCACGAAAATTTATCCATCGAATCGGGAGTGGGTACGAGGACAACTTTTTCGTCGCCGAAATTTATTCCGTCGTCCGAGTGTTTGACCGTGATCCAGTCCCACTCGCCTCCGTAGCCAGGCGTGGAAAACCAGGCGTCGCACGAGCCGTCCGCGTAGTACATGATCGAAGGCCCGTAGCGGTATCCGGAGCCGTCAACGGGAGGTTTGTATATAACGTTCGGCTCGCCGCCGGCAGCTACGCTTACGTGCGTGCCCGGATCGGGCTCAACTGCCGGGAGTGTGTCGTTAAATAGTTTCGGCCTTTTGGAGCCTTTTGGCCCGCAGCCGGACAATAAAAGCGCTGCGGATGCCGCTGCTGCGAGCGCAGTGCACAATAATACAGCAAATGTTTTTTTTCTTTTCATTTTTCTTTTTACCAGTTCTTTGTCAATTATCAGGCGCAAGGCCTGTCCGCAATATTATTATATACCCGGAGCCGAAAAGGCGCAATCTGCTCTTGCGGAGCAATGGCAAAACGCATAGGCTTCCGGTCGGTGGCGGGGGGACCTGACCGGGGCAAAAAGGAGGGGCCGAACGGGGGACAGAGTCCCGTTCGGGGCTGCCCTGAAGGAGCGGTATTTTGCTGATTTCCGGAGGTTTCCCGGATATTTCGCGGTGTTTCCACGTATTTTCCGGGTATTTCCGGGATATTTCCAGGTATTTCCCGGCGCGGAATATCCGGGAAATAAATGCGGTTTTTCCGGAAATCAGCGTAATACCGCTCATTCAGGGGCTCCTCACCGCATCGCCATAATAAGGTGAGGAGCTTAATGCCAGCCCGAACG
>JAGCTF010000123.1 GCA_017963755.1 Clostridia bacterium
AAAGCGAACAATACTTCTATGAAGGTGATCATATGAAAAAATCAGTTATACTAACGGCTATTGTGCTTGCCTCCATTATCGCATTTGCCGGCTGCGGCGTAAAGGACGTATCCGAAGAAGCGTCCGGCGAGGCGGTCATCGCTGATACGACAAACGCGCCCGAAATAACTGAACCTGTTTCATTGACCACTGAGCCCGCAGCGACCGAAGAACCGGCAGATACTGAACCGGCGTTGACCCATGCTGAAACGCCGTCACCTTCACCAACCCCGGAGCCTTCTCAGGTGCCGTCACCGACTCCGGAGCCTTCCGCAACTCAAGCTCCAACCGCGACTCCGGAGCCTTCCGCCACGCCCTCGCCATCCCCGACGGAAGCACCAACTCCTCCACCTACTCCTACACCTGCACCTACTCCCACTCCGAAACCGACTCCGACAAAAACTCCTTCACTTACAGCATCCCCGTCTCCGACTCCTACAGCGACGCAAGCACCGACTCCCACAGCGACACCCGCACCGACCGCGGTTCCTACACCAACGCCGGCTCCCACTCCGACGCCGACTCTTGCCCCTCAATACAAACTGAACGAACTAATCAAGGAAGGAAAACAATTCAGCATCGGATTTCAATTCGTGCTTCAAAGTCAGCCTTATGAAGGCAATTACGTCGGTCAGGGCGCGTGCTCGGACGGAACTTACGCATATTTCATTTTAAAACCGGCCGCTGACGGTGAAGCAATAATTGCCAAGCACGATCTTAAAACCGGAGCACTAATAAAAAGAAGCGGCCCGATATACGTTTTCCACGGCAACGATATGACGTACGACTCCGCGCGAAACCTGCTTTATATTGCCCATGGCTCGTCTGAAGGCAAGATATTGACGACAGTCGATCCGGATACGCTTGAAGTCGTAACGCAGTCAGTAAGTATAAAAAAAGGCGCAGGTGCTATTACCTACTCACCTGAGCGGGATATGTTCGCGATCAGCCAGGGCGGAAAAAGTCTGCATTTCCTCAACAGCAATTTAAAAGTGACCTCTTCAATAACGCGCGAAGTGCTTGAATACACGGCTCAGGGCATGGGTTCCGACGAGGATTACATATATTTTCCTATGAGTCCAAAGGACAGCAACAGAGACAACGTTCTCGTGGTTTTTGATTGGTCGGGCAATTACGTAACTACCGTACATCTTGATACTGACCGCGAATCAGAATCGATGTTTATGGTCAATGGAGATTACTACGTGAGCTTTTATTTCGGCGACGGGGCCCGGCTCTACAAACTCGTATTCTACGTTGATTAAGAAATCACTCCGTCAAATCGAACGTCAAATATATCGTGCGGAACTGATTCGACCACCATTTCATTGCGGCACAGCACGTACGCCGAATTCGCGGCGCGCGGATGGTCAGTGTTATAACTTTCAACGTTCATGAATGCAAAATAGCGGTCGTAATACCCTCCGCCGTAGCCTAAGCGAAAACCGTCCAAAGAAGCACATACACACGGGATCAAAGAAAGATCGATAGAACCGGCAGGCACGGTCGAAGCATCCGCAGGCGCCGCGGGAATACCGAATCGTCCGGGCACGAGGTCTGAAGCAGAGCAGATCTGTGAAGCAAACATTATCCCCTTCGAAACAATACGCGGAACGTAAACGCTCTTACCGAGTTCTAACGCGCGGCCAATTATTCGATACGTATCGGGCTCAAAACCGCGGCTGACGTAAACGAATATTGACCGCGCCGAACTGAATTCGGGCAGTTCAAATACTTTTTGAGAGATAGTGAGATCAGAAGCGGCAATATATTCCCGGCTGAGGCCTTGCCCCTTCTTTATCATTATTTCGCGTAGTAGCTTTTTCTGTTCCGAAACGGTTAAGTTTACTTCAGCAATTTCCATCTCTCACCCGTACGTTTTGATTATTTCTTCCGCAACCACTCTGCGCTGTACGCAGCGGTCCATCGCCTGCTTCTCAATATAGCGGTGAGCGTCAGGCTCAGCCATCTTAAGTTCACTTATAAGCAGCCATTTCGCGCGGTTAACGAGCCTGATCTCGTCCATCTTTTCCTCAAACGAAAGTACCTTCTTCTCGCTCAATCTGAGCCGCTCACGAGCGCTCATAAGCCAGCCGAAAGCAAGCAGGAGCGTTGACCGCGAAAAAGGTTTCTGGATCAGAAAGACACCGTATCCGGCATATTTTTCGAAAAGTTCGGGATAAAGTTCTGCGCGGACCATAAGGAGGACAACGGTCTCTTTCCTTGACGATACGTCAATGCAGAACCGTAGCCCGTCGTCGTCAGTAAGCGGAGAATTGACAATAACAAAATCGAAGTCTCTCTCGGCCACAGCGCGTTTAGCCGCGCTCACGTTTCCGACGATATTGATAGGATAATACCTGTTTCCGGGCAGCATTCCGGCTATGTTCCCGTTAAGATTGGAGGATGCCGAAACAAGCAGAACGCTGTATACCCGTTCCATAAGACTCATTTCGCTCCCTCCTTTCTATCAATTAACCAAAACGGTTTTAAACCTAAAGACGCAAGACATCCGCGGTACAATTAAATCGTTACCCTTATCTGCAATAAATATCCAGTACTGGCTGCGGCACGAATTCTTTTACGAACGCACTCTCAAATGCCAGCTTCTTTGCTTCTTCAATGCTGCCAGGAAGCTTTCTGAACTGTTTTAGAACGGACGGATCCGCCTTAAACAGATTAATATCTGCAGGCTCAGGAAGCGCAAGTTTGTGTTCGATCCCGTAAAGTCCGGCCCTGATCAGCAGCCCGAACGCAAGATACGGATTTGCAGAAGGATCAGCCGAACGCAGTTCAGCCCTTTCATACTCGCCTTCAGCGGCAGGAATACGTATAAGCTGCGAGCGGTTTTCATGTGACCAGGAAACGTAACCGGGCGCTTTGCGCTTACCGAGACGCTTATATGAATCTTCGACAGGATTGAGGAAAAGTGTGATCTCCTCAATCTTTTCTAAAATCCCTGCAAGGACGTTATTGAAATATTCATCACTGAGCGGCCTTAAAGAGATATTGATATGAAAGCCGTTGCCCGGAAGATCTTCGCGCGGTTTAGGCGAGAAATCCGCAAAAAGCCCGCTGCGGTGAGCGACAGTCTTCACAACAGTACGGAAAGTCATCGCATTGTCCGCAGACGAAAGCGCGTCGGAATATCTGAAGTCGATCTCGTTCTGACCCGGTCCTTCCTCGTGATGCGAACTT
>JAGCTF010000124.1 GCA_017963755.1 Clostridia bacterium
CCGGAAATGGTGCCTGTCCCCAGTTGCATACTGTCCCCAGTTGCACAGTTGCATGCCTAAAAAAACAGCCGGCCGGGTGGAAGCCGGCTGGCTGCAAAAAATCATCCAGATTTAATTAAGACTAATTAAGACTAATTAAAGCCCAAAATATTGTCCGAAGCTGAATGCCCGAACTCAGGCATTCTTATTCTTTTTAGACTTTGAAACAACAACGACCGCAGCAGTCAGAGCACCCAGAGCCAGCACGACCGGAATAACGATAACGAGCCAGTTAACACCGGACTTGCCGTCGGCATCAGACTTATTGCCGCCGTTAGGATCCACACGCTTCTCCTGACCGACCGCGTAAGAATATTTGAAACGGCCGCCGGGGGCAACGTCGCCGGACACGTAGAATTCCATAATATCGCCGGAGAAAGAATCGTACACCAGATTCCCGTCGGCATCGGCGGTACCGGCATCATCAACATCATGAACATTGTCCGTCCAGGAGAAATTGACCGTATACTTATCGCCGGAAACGCCAAGATCAGACTTCCTGACCTTGACCGTCATATAACGCCCGTCGACCGCATATTCGCAATCGGCAACTTTTTCCGTATCATATCCGCTGCCGGTGAAGCGCTCAAGCACGACCGTCGAAGCAGAAGCGGGGGATTTGTTGACAACGAAATCGAACGTATTCCAGCCGCTGTTTTCCTGATCAGAATCGATCAGCAGATTCATCCAGAGCTTGTCGGTGTAAGGCGTGATATTGTCATTGCACTCGACGCGGAAATACAGATAGTCGTTGTCGCGGGCGATCTGCGCACCAATTATGTCATTGCGGCCCGACGCCTCCGTGTAGTGGATCTTGCCGTACCCTAACGCATCGCGGTCACCGGTATTGCCGATATAAGCGGCGTAGTAGGGCGCAACGTTCTGCCAGACGTCCTGCCCCGCGCTGAGATCGATCGCGATCGGATCGCTCGGATCAGGTATCGGACGCACGCCCTTGTATTTGCGCACGTAATTTACAAGCAGATAATAGTAATGATCTTTAAGATCGCCCCTTGACGGCTCGATATCGCGGCTGTTCTCATCATTGAACTGATCCGGGAACGCGTTCTTCACGCCCATCCATTCTTCATAGCGGCCGACGCTCAGTTCATTCCAGCCCGTGACGAATATGACGCGCGGGTCAAGCGTAAGCGCATAATCGAACTGTTCGGAGAAGTTGTACCCGTACAACTTGCTGTCCTTTTCGCCGAGGTGCGATTCGTCAAGCGTGTAGGAACGGCCCGCATTGTACGGGTTGTTCATTGCCGACAACGTGTGTGTTTTATAGTTGTGGTTCTGAGCGACGCCGACAGTGACCTGTTCGACCTTATTTGCCAGCGCATCCGCCTCGTTGGCGTAATAGTACGCCTGCGGGTACATAGATAGCCAGCCCCAGCTGCCGTACATTGTCGTCGAATCTTCGGTTATATATCCGGGAATATTGCGGCGGAATGTAAAGTAGCTCTTGATATTGCTTTCCATCGGCTCGGAGCTCTGGAGTTTACCCGGCCAGGCCATGAGCATAGGCTTGCCTTCCCAGTAGAACCAGAGTTCCTGGAATTTTTTGGGCTTGTAGACGTCGGTGAACAGCATTTTCAGCTGCGTTCTTGCCTCCTCGGAAGCCGAGAAGGGTAGCATAAACGAAACTTTGGGAGTTTTAACACCGTCTTTCATTGCCTGCGACCACGTTTCGTACACTTTCATATACGATTCACGCCAGGTCTCGGTACCGTTGGTATTGTCCGTAAATATAGTGTCGATTCCGGCGTTCGCCAGAAGTTCGGCGTGCTTTCTGAGTACCCAGGTGTCAACCGATACGTAATATCCGTAGATCGACTCGTTCCAGACGTGGCCTGTTCCGACGGTCTTCCAGAACGGGTCGTTGTAGTTGGCAATTGCTTCCGGATGTTCTTCGGATACTTTCTGAAGGTTTACAGGCGAAGAGCCGTAACGGCTTGTGTTGTGCCACGTCCAGTAGAAGAGGGCAACGGTTTTTTCGTCTTTCGGTCCGCCTACGTCATCGTACGTGAGCGACGTGCGGCCGAGGCCGTCCGTGAATACCCACGTGTCCGGCATGACTTCGTGCGTGTATATGAGGCTGTCTTCGGGGATAACGTATTCTTTCGGCGGTTTTACGGATACGTACGAGCCTTCCTGGCTTTCGCATTCTTTTACCGGGGTTTTGGTACGGGCTTTGAAGAGTATCGACAGTTCCATATCCCATTCCTGTTCGAGACCGTTCGTGTAGCAGAAGCCCAGTGATTTTTCGTTGCTGAGGAACGTGTAGCACCCGACGGTTCCGACCGTGTCATATATGAGGAAGAGATATTCGCCTGCCGGAAGGGGAGTATCCGTAAATCTGACAAAGTTCGACGCGTTGTCCTTGCATTGGAAATGTTTGGAGAACAACGGCTCCTGTTCGACGGTTTCGTCATAATTCTTTTTCCACTGGAAAACGCCGAGCGTTGCCTCCGCATCCTCCGTATTCCACGTGGGCATATTGAATCCGAAACCGACAATTTCTTCGGTGACGCATACACGCTGCCCCATCTCTGCGTCGTTTTCAACGCGGATGGGAGAGCGTTCACCGATGCCGTACGCCTGGAACGTGTATGCGGCAAAGACGGTGGACGTCGTGCTGAAAAGGACAACGGCAGCCAGCAATAATACCGGCAGCAGAAGGAGTGGAATGTGTCTTTTCATTTTTTTCACCTCTGTGATACTGTGTGGGCAACTCCGCGTTTTTGCTTCCGCCTGTTGAGTTGTTTTTCCGTGCCGCTATTTTAGCAAAAAGCGGCCCCGAATGCAACAGCATGCAACTGGGGACAGGCACCATTTGCACGCAGGCACCATTTGCACGCTGCTTATAGTTTTTCTGCTTTACGCGCTCAGCAAAAAAACAAGCAAGCAAAAAACAGCGCGCAAATGGTGCCTGTCCCCAGTTGCATGCTGTTGCATAAAGCGGTGGGTTGTGGTATAAGGGGAGGCACGGAGGTGAAAGCCGGATGGATTTTATTGACGCGATACAGTCGTTCGATCTGTCGGTGCTTGACCGCATCCAGCAGGGGTTCAGAGGTTCCTTTGCGGACGGCATGTGGAAATTTATAACGTTTTTCGGAGAAGGCGGGATATTCTGGATCGCCGTCGGTGTCGTACTGCTGCTCTTCAGGCGCACGCGAAAAGGCGGCCTCGCGATGCTGATCGCGATCGCAGCCGGATTCCTGATCTCGAACATAATACTAAAAAACGCCGTTGCCCGCATAAGACCGTACGACGTGAACACCCTCCTGCCGCTCGCCGTAAAAAGACTAAGCGACTTCTCCTTCCCATCAGGGCACACCACCGCATCACTCAGCGCAGGCCTCGCACTGCTCTACGTTGACCGAAAGATCGGCATACCCGCCTTCATCCTGGGCGTCCTGATCTCGATCTCGCGCCTGCACCTGTACGTCCACTACCCGAGCGACGTATTGGCCGCGGTCTGCGTGGCGCTCATAACGTCACTCATCGGGTTCATCGCAGCCGAGTTGATAATGCGAAAGTTCGAGCCGTGGTTCGACGGCAAAGTCGACGCGCTCAAGGCGCGCAAAGCAAAAGCGGCGCAAAAAGCCGGGGACAATATCTCTTCGCCTTCTGCCGGTATCGGGGGCAATGCAAATGAGTGACCGCGTCGAAATCGCAGCGTCCGGCCTTCCGGCAGGAACGGACAGCGGAGTCGTGCGGCGGGCAATTATTTCAGACGTCCCCGCTATTATGAGGCTCCTTCGCCAGGTACTTGCCGTCCACAACGCCTCCCGCCCGGATCTATTTAAACCAGAAGGCGGAAAATACAGCGAAAAAGAGCTGGAAGAAATAATTGCCGACGACGAACGGCCGGTATTCGTCTTCGTTGACGCCGGAGGCGAAGTGCTCGGCCACTGTTTTTGCATCATGGAAGACCACCCTGAGACCGGGGCGTGCTACCCGCGAAAAACCCTGTACATCGACGACCTGTGCGTTGACGCCGGCGCGCGGCGCAGGCACGTGGGAAAGCGCCTTTATGAGCACGTTAAAGAATTTGCGCGTGCGGCCGGGGCGTACAACATTACTCTCCATGCTTGGGAGGGCAACGACGGGGCGATCGCTTTTTACCGGAGCCTCGGGTTTACCGTCCAGCAGTACACTATGGAAGAGAGAATTTGCCATTAAAAAAACCGGGAGGTGACGCTTTTGACAGACAACGAGATCCTTGAACTGATAAACAAACGTGACGAAGCGGCGCTCCGGGAGATCGAGCGTCAATATTCCGCGCGTTGTCAGAACATAGCAAAAGAGATAACGGGCAGCGAAGAAGCTGCGCGCGAATGCTTTTTCGACGCTATGATAAGCTTATGGAACGGCGGCAATATCTCTCCGGCTGCCGGAGGCGGTCAGGATGAGCCTTCCGGGCAGATCGGAGAATATTTAGAGCGCAAAGTTCGAATTGCCGCAGAAAAACGCGCAGGCAGCAAAGCAAAGACGCCAGCAGAAACTTCCGGCGTGGTTATTGCTCCGGCAGCGGCGGTCTTTCCGGCGGTCTCCGGCGTCTCTGATATATCCGATCTATCCGGTATCTCCGGAGTCTCTGAAATCTCCGGCATCCCGGGCATTTCAGATATTTCCGATTTTTCCGAAACCGGAAAAACGGGTAATATTATTTCCGGAACTCAGGGCCATTCTGACGCCCCCGCAGGAGCATCGGAAAACGGCGAAAAAGCCGCATCGGGAACAGGCGCGAACGCCGATGCCGCAGGCATTTCCGGTATTTCCGGCATTTCCGGAACCGGAAAAAAGAAACAAAGAAAAGTACTCATCATTACAGGAATAATTGCCGCCGTAGTAATAGCCGCGGCGCTCATAGCATTTGCCGCGCGCATACACAGATCAGCCGGAGACGCGAACGAACCAAGCATCGTTGCCCATAATTCCGCAACACCGGACGTAAGCCCGCACTCGCCGCGCCCGACAGACGAAATAGATGGCCCGTTTGAATATGGAGTATCGATAATCGCGAACGACAACGCCATACTGCCGGAAATATTGTCCGATTACGTAAAAAGTTACGAACCGCTCGTCTTCTCATCAGAATATATGGAAGGCAAGATACAGACGGAAACCGAAGACCTCAACCTGACCTTCTGGGAGGCGTATCAGGGCGTCAGTTACGCGCGCGAAAATCCGTGCGGCGGCGTGCTTAAACTTGACAATTATAATTTCGATCCGACCGAAAAAATCGGGTTTTCATTTACAACTCAAATGACCGGAACTATCGTAGAAAAACCCGGCCAATGGTATGCGATTACTTATATGGTTGAATACAGCGGGATCGCCGAAATACGCACCGACGGAGAACAGATAATCGCCTGCACCGTTAACACGATCAGACCGCTGGCGTTCGATTCAAAGGAATCGTTTTTATTACTGAATCCAAACCTCCCCGAGTCATTTTTAACATTCTTAAAAAAGAATGGGATCGAAGTGATCAATTCATATATCAAAGATATATTTTCCTTCAACTTGGGAGCCGAACCGAAGGGCGACAAGTACGGCAATATTGCTCATATCACGCAAGTGCTGTTCAAATGGAACAAAGAAAAGGACGCACTCCACATATATAAAAACTGCACAAGTTTGCTAAATCTGTACCGCGAGATCACGTACGATTACTCGGGGAATGATCTGAAGAGCGTCACGGTATATACACTGGATATGTCCTCGGTAATTTATAAAGAAAGCGCTGGGGCAATAATCGAAAAGCCCGGCAGTGCGTCTGATCCTGAGTGGTACGGAGCGGATCCTGACGAGCCTGATTTCTACGTACATACGTTCGGCGCGGACAATTGCAGAACGATCTATACGTTTAAGGACTGGAGATTGTCCAAAATAGAGCTCAGATCCGGACAATACGAAACAAAGGATTCAATTTCTATTGCCACCGTCGTGTACACTTTTAATAGTGGCCTTACGCCTTCCGAAAACAGATTGGTCAGGACTTCTCATTACGGATACAAGAAAGTGTTTCTTCAGTTTGAGCCGGGCGGCAATATCTGCCAAAGAGAAGTAATTTGGCATAACGATATGATAGAATCGCTTTCAATAAGCAAAGGATACTTTGACCCGGACGGAGACCTGACCTATTCTGAGCAGTTCAAATTAGATGACGGAAGTGTAACCAGGCGATTGTATCATACTACCGGTTATAAAGATAAAGTCCTGGTATTAGCCAGTGAAGTAATATTTAATCCGGACAATTCCGCCTCCGGAGTTTACTATGACTGTGCCGGAAACGTGATCGTTACGTATAATTGCCAATACGATATGGACGGAGAAATTATATCTGAATCTTTTGACCCGGGGGACAATAACAGTTCTGCATCAGTCCTGTTGTTCGGCACAGTCAATCCGGATAGTTCAGGTTATCTGATCACCGCGCTCAATACCGGACGCGGGGTGCAAAGCAGGCGTATGCCGTATAAACTAATGCTGCTTGACGACGGTCACTTCGAATTCTATATGACAGAGACCGTCTCCCTGCCTGTATCCGCTCTGAGTTCCTCTGCTTTTCTTGTGAGCGTGCAGCTGAAATATACAGGTACCATTCTGGAAGGAATTTCGGATGAGTCAGAGGATTATTACCGCCTTCGTTTTGAAAAACGTGAATTCATAGGTTTAAGAGCGACAAGCTATGAAGAACTGTATGATTATTATAACTCGATAAACGACAGTTCAGTATTCTTTGATGAATTCGGGAAAAAGTTTGCAGCTTGTAAAGATGAGGCTGAGTTTGAAGGACTTATGCGCGAATATCTCGAAATGGTGACCGGGCCCCGCGACGTCACTGATGAAGCGATGCCCGATATATATATTAACAAAAGAAATTACGTTGAAACAGCGGTATCTATGATCACCTGCTATATCGATCCGCCGCCGGTAGCCGTCCCGATCACCGACCCGATCTTCATCGATGACTGATCGACCGGCAGAATAAAAGCCGTAAAGGAGCGCCATATGCTAACCCAGTTTTCAAGGACAGAGCTGCTTTTGGGCAGAGAAGGAATGGAAAAATTACAGGCTGCGAGGGTCGCCGTCTTCGGGATAGGCGGCGTAGGCGGGTACACCGTAGAAGCGCTTGCCCGCAGCGGAGTAGGGGCGCTGGACATCATTGACGACGATAAAGTCTGCCTAACGAACCTCAACCGCCAGATCATTGCCACACGCAGCACGGTCGGTCAATACAAGGTCGACGTCGCGGAGGCGCGGATCCTTGACATAAATCCTAAGGCTGTCGTCCGCAAATATAAGACGTTTTATATGCCCGAGACCGCCGGTCAATTCGATTTTAAGCAGTATGATTACGTTGTCGATGCGATCGATACGGTGACGGGCAAGGTCGCGCTCGTCGTGCAGGCGAATGAGGCGGGCGTTCCGATCATCAGCAGTATGGGCGCGGGCAATAAGCTGGATCCGACGGCGTTCGAGGTGGCGGATATTTACAAGACGTCAATGTGTCCTCTTGCCAAGGTCATGCGTTACGAGCTTCGCCGCCTAGGGTTCCCGGCCCTTAAGGTGGTTTATTCGAAGGAGCCTCCGATGAAGCCGATCGAGGATATGGAGATCTCCTGCCGCGTCAATTGCATTTGTCCTCCCGGCACCGCGAGAAAGTGTACCGAGAGGCGTTCCGTGCCCGGCAGCAACGCTTTCGTGCCTTCGGTGGCGGGGCTTATCATCGCCGCCGAGGTCGTGAAGGATATTACGGGAGTCAAGGGAGTTCAGAGTTAAGAGTTCAGAGTTAAGAGGCGAAGCGGAGCAACTTGCCACTTGCCACTTGCCACTCTCCATTGATTTAAGGCTCATTTGATTACCTTTTTTTCGCCAGCGAAGCCGAGTGAATGGCTAAGAATTTTGTTTGACCGAAATGCGAACCGATTCCGGGGTTCGCATGAGACCCAAAATTCGTGCCATCACTCGGTTCGCCCACTTGCCACTTGCCAACGTCTTATTGTTTTTTCTTATTTTTCCTCCGCCGCACGATCAGCATCGTTGTCAGCGCACCGGCAATTATGATGACGGCAGGGACCGTTATCCACAGCAAAAGAGGCCAGTTGAAGTGGCCGGAATAATTGACCACCGCCACGTTGAAATACGTCCCGTCGGAGCGCACGGCACGCAGCGTCACCGTGTGGGAACTGAATTCACCGAGAGCCTTCATATCGACGCCGCAATAAAAGCCGTTGCACTCGCGGCAGTCAGGGTAATTGCCCCTGGTGTAGTTATAGACGTCGTCGCGGAACGTGTTGGGCACGAGGTACCAGAGGCCGCCGTCGGTGCTGAGTTCGAAGCGCACGAGGTCGGAGGCGGCGCACCAGCCGTTTAGAGTGACGGTCCGGGAGCGCAGGGGAGACCACGGGACGGTAGTGCGAAGGACGTTGTCATCATCGGCGGTCATGCCGAGCGATTCCATATTTGAACTGAAGTAGAAATCGACGGGCCTGCGTTCGGCGGTGAGGGAGGAGGTAAGATATTTATCACCGTCTTTAGTAATTGCCCACACTTCGATGAGGCTGCCCTCCGAAACGCTGCCGGACGAGTTTCCTCCGTTGCCTCCGTTTCCGCTGTTTGCGTTGTTTCCGCCGCTAACAACGGACAGATCGACAGGAAGCGAACCGGAATAAGCATTGACGCCGCCCGTACCTTCAAAATAATCGAACCCGAGCGCGGGGGCAACAAGCTCTGCGTTGTACGACGCTTTCAGTGCGTGCGGCTGGCCTCCATCCACCGTATATTCGAAGCCTTTGAGCGGCTCATCGGAGAGCGCCCAGCCTTCCAGACGCACCGAATTCGCGGCGAGGTC
>JAGCTF010000125.1 GCA_017963755.1 Clostridia bacterium
CTCAAGGAATCTGAAACAGCCTCTCGCGCCGTTAGTTGACCACGGAATAGCCTGATCGAACGCGCCCATAAACATTTCGTACAGGCGGAACGCATCCGCACCGATCTCCTTGACGATATCGTCGGGGTTGATGACGTTGCCCCTCGATTTGGACATTTTCTCGCCGTTTTCGCCGAGGATCATGCCGTGAGACGTACGTTTAATGTAAGGCTCCGGGCAGGGCACCGCGCCGATGTCGTAAAGGAATCTGTGCCAGAATCTTGAGTACAGCAGGTGGAGCGTCGTATGCTCCATGCCGCCGTTGTACCAGTCGACAGGAAGCCAGTATTTCATTGCTTCCTCGGATGCTATCGCGTAGTCGCAGTCCGGATCGGTATATCTGATGAAATACCATGAGGATCCGGCCCACTGAGGCATCGTATCGGTCTCACGTTTGGCGGGACGTCCGCAGCAGGGGCAGGTGGTATTTACCCACTCAGTTGCGTTTACCAGAGGCGATTCGCCGCTGTCGGTCTGAGTATATTTTTCCATTTCGGGGAGCTTCAGCGGAAGCTGGTCCTCGGGTACCGGCACCCAGCCGCATTCGGGGCATTTCACCAGCGGAATAGGTTCTCCCCAGTATCTCTGGCGGCTGAACACCCAGTCGCGGAGCTTGAAATTGACCTTGCGGATCCCTTTTCCCTGCTCCGAGAGCCAGTCGATGATCGTTTTCTTGGCCTGGGCAACGGAAAGACCGTTGAGGAAGCCGGAATTCACCATTGTCCCCGTCTGGATATCCGTAAATGCGGCTTCCTGGACGTTTCCGCCGGCAACGACTTCGATGATCGGAAGTCCGAACTTTTTCGCGAATTCCCAGTCTCTGTCGTCGTGTGCGGGAACGGCCATGATCGCGCCTGTTCCGTACGAATTAAGTACGTAGTCGGAGATCCACACCGGGATTTCAGTGCCGTTAACGGGGTTTACTGCTTTAATGCCTTCCAGCGCAACGCCTGTCTTCTCTTTCGCAAGTTCGGTGCGTTCGAAATCGCTCTTTTTCGCGGCTTCAGCTTTATACGCTTCGACTTCCGCGTAATTTGTGATGAATGCCTTAAGACGTTCCACGACGGGATGCTCAGGTGATACTACCATATAAGTGGCTCCGAAAAGCGTATCGGGGCGCGTCGTGTACACCGTAAGTTTCTCGTCGATAGCGGGAAGATAGAAATCAACTTCCGCGCCTTCCGAGCGTCCGATCCAGTTGCGCTGCTGAGTCTTGACTTTTTCGATGAAATCGACGCCGTCAAGTCCGTCGAGCAGTTTCTGCGCGTAATCGGTGATCCTCAGCATCCACTGCGACTTGACTTTGCGGATGACTTCCCCGCCGCAGCGCTCGCACACGCCGTTAACGACTTCTTCGTTGGCCAGTCCGACTTTGCATGACGTACACCAGTTGATAGGCATTTCCGCCTTATATGCGAGGCCTTTTTTGAACAGCTGGAGGAATATCCACTGCGTCCAGTGGTAATAATTCGGGTCGGTGGTGTTTACTTCGCGCTTCCAGTCGAACGAGAAGCCGATCATTTTGAGCTGCTTTCTGAAGCGGTCAACGTTTGCCGCGGTGACTTTCGCGGGATGCATGTTATTCTTTATGGCAAAGTTTTCGGTGGGCAATCCGAATGCATCCCAGCCTATCGGGAACAGTACGTTATACCCTTCCATCCTGCGCTTGCGGGCAATTATATCCATCGCGGTGTTTGACCTGGGGTGACCGACGTGGAGTCCGTTTCCGGACGGATACGGGAATTCGATCAGCCCGTAGAATTTCTTTTTGGTATAGTCCTTTGACGCTTCAAACGCGCCGCACTCTTCCCAGATATCCTGCCATTTTTTCTCGATATCCGCCGGTTTATAATCACCGGCCTTTTTCAAATTATCATTACCCATATATCTTTCCTCCAAAAAATATATCCACCTTTTTTCTTTCGCACGAAATGCGGACCGATTCCGGGGTTCGCTCGAGACCCAAAATTCGTGTCATCATCCGGTTCACGCCATTTGCAACTTGCCATTTGCAACTTGCCATTTATCACTGTCTCTCTTCCAGCTCCTGGTAAGTCTGCTTCTTTCCTACGTTCTTGTACGCCGGCCTTATGATCCTGTTCGTTATTGACAATTCCTCGAGCCTGTGCGCGCACCAGCCGGAGATCCTTGATATCGCGAACAGCGGCGTATACAGCGCTTTTGGAATGTTGAGCATCGAATATACGAGACCGGAGTAAAAGTCAACGTTCGCGCAAAGCTGCTTATCGCTGTGACGTATCTCGGCAAACAGTTCCGGTGTAAACTTTTCTATCCGCTCGTGGAGCCTGAATTCTTTCTGGAACTCCGGACCTGAAATTTCCACGAGTTCTCTCGCTTTTTCCTTGAGCAGATGTGCTCTCGGATCCGATAAAGTATAGACAGCGTGGCCAATACCGTAAACGAGGCCGGTGTGGTCGTATGCTTCTCCGCGGAGTATTTTAGCGAGATAATCTTTAAGTTCCCCGTCATCATCCCAGTTTTTCACGTGCGCTTTAATATCTTCCATCATATTCATGACCTGAAGATTCGCGCCGCCGTGTTTCGGACCTTTCAGCGACCCCACAGCCGCTGCTATAGACGAATAGGTGTCCGTGCCGGTAGACGTGACGACGTGTACCGCAAACGTACTGTTATTACCGCCGCCGTGCTCTGCGTGGATGATGAGGCAAAGGTCAAGGATCTCTGCTTCGAGCTGCGTATATTTACTGTCAGGTCTGATCATCTGGAGCAGATTTTCCGACGTTGAAAGGCCTCTGGCCGGATTGTGAATATACAAGCTGCGGCCTTCGTAATAGTGCGACTTCGCCTGATACGCGTAAGCGGTCATTGTCGGGAACTGCGCTATGAGCCTCACGCACTGACGCATGACGTTTTCCGGAGAAAGATCGTCCGGATTATCGTCATATGAATACGACGCAAGCACGCAGCGGGCAAGTTTGTTCATTATGTCCGGGCTCGGCGCTTTCATTATCATATCTTCAGCGAATCCGTTGGGAAGCCTTCGGTTATCGTCAAGCATTTCCTTAAAATCCGCCAGTTCCTGCTCCGTGGGCAATTTCCCGCAAAGCAGCAGATACGTGCATTCTTCAAAGCCGAAACGCTTTCCTTTTTTACAGCCTTCTACGATCCTGTCAACGTCGATCCCTCTGTAAAGCAGGCGCCCTTCTATCGGGGCTTTTTCGTTTTCCGCGATGATGTATCCGCGTACTTCTCCGATGCTGGTAAGGCCGACAAGTACTCCTGATCCATCCGCGTTTCTAAGGCCCCGCTTAACGTTATAGCGTTCGTAAAGTTCGTTGTCAATATGGTCCGCGCGCACAGCCTGTTCCGACATTCTGGCAATGATATCCGAATGATCCGGAACGGGTTCTATATCGTTAAGGTTAAGCATCGATTTCACCTCTTTTGAAAAGACACACGACTTTGGCCGTGATATTTTATTTTACAAAAAACGCTTCCGGATGTCAATATTTCCGGAAATAAACGCTGATGTTTCAATGGCAAAAAAAATCCGCGGCCGTTTAGCACGTGCCGCGGGATCTTTTTATAAATCTAGTTAAACTTTGTTATGAATCAGAAAGCTCTCTTCTTCACGAAGACAACAGCAGCGCCCATAGCGAGAACAGCGATAACAGCGAACATTGCCACTTCAGCATCACCGGTCTGCGGAACAGTTTCAGGCTGCGTCGCAGGCTGTGTCGCGGGTTCTGTTCCCGGCTCTGTTCCGGGTTCAACCGTAGTCTCTTCGGGAGCAGGAAGACATTTGATCGTGAACGAAGTATCTCTGTTGTGGATCTCGGTGCTGTTGAGTTTAACGACTGTTCCGTCTTCGAGCTGAGCTACTGCGCAGATGTAATTATCGCCGGTGAGGTCCTGAATAGGAACGTAGACGCAGAATCTCTGGATATGACCCTTTGACTCCCAATCTCCTCCCCAGCTGCGGATAGTGGGTTCAAGAGTATCTTCGTTACCATCCAAAAATCCCGGAGCAAGGACGATCTCGTCATTTCTCATATATCCAAAGCCGATAACAGGCTGATGAAAATCTACCCATCCGGAATAACCGATCGAGATGCCGCTGTATTTTACAGCGTCAAGCGATCCGTCTTCTTCTGCGTATACTTCGGTAGCGTCTCTTCCGCCGAGATCATTAAAGTTCCAGAAAATATGGTCAAGGCTCATTCCAACCTGAAGGGATTCATCGTAATTGATAACTTTATCAACAGGCTTGAAAGATACGTTGTCGGAATTGTTAGCTTTGAACTCAACGTGAGCATTTGGATTCTTTGCACTATTAAGTTTAACGATAGTTCCATCTGCAAGCTTTGCCACGACGCATAACGTGTATACTCCTCCTTTTACAAGAGGAACAACTACGTTATATCTTCTCGCGTACTGTCCTCCTGCAGCTTTTACAGGTTCTTCTGTTTCTTCAATATAAGCGCCGTTGAAGATATCGAAAACAGGTGCGTCATCATCTATCTGGTAACCAAACATCGCGATTTCCTGTTCAAAACCGATCCAGCCTCTGAATCCGAGTGCATCGAAACTGCTGAGAATGCTTGCTCCGCTCTGCGTGAGACCGTTTGCTCCGAAACCCGCGTACCATCCGTTAAGATCAGTTACGCCGGCAGCGGCAGCGGACTGCCTGACAGCTATGCAGTTTGCGAGCCACTGAATGTCGTCAAACGAGCAGCCTACAACGGTAACGTCATCTACGTCCACGGTCTGTGCTGCATTTGCAGGAACAGCAAACAATGCCACTATCATCACTGTGGCAACTAAAACCGCAAAAAACTTTTTCATATTCTTTCCTCCTGAGTGTTTTTCAGTAAAAAACTGTTAGAATTATTATAATACTGTATAAATCTAAATGTCAAATGTTTTTATTTGGCTTTCAAGCTGAAAAAAGCCGGGCACGAATGCCCGGCTCAAAAATCCGTTATTATGCTTTATTTACACTCAGAAAGCTCTCTTCTTCACGAAGACAACAGCTGCACCCATAGCGAGAACAGCGATAACAGCGAACATAGCCACTGCAGCGTCACCGGTCTGAGGAACGTCCTCGGTAGCAGGCTCCGTAGCAGGCACACCGATGAAGGTGAAGCTGGTGTTCGGAGGAGTAGCGGGACCGGTAGCAACGAGAGTCTCGTCAAGTTTTACAACTGCGCCGTTAGCGAGTTTAACGATAGCTACGATATTGTTCGTGCCCTTAAGAGCGGAAGCATCGATCTCGATATGGAAGCGGGAAGCATTTGCGCCGCCTGCATCCTTAACAGCCTGCTCAGTATCAGCAGCGAAATCGCCAAATACGTTCTCGCCGTTGATCTGGTAGCCGAAGGACTCGATCTCTTCTGCGAATCCGATCCAGCCGCGAAGAGCAAGTCTGGTAACGGAACCGTCAGAGCCGTCAACTGTTCTTTCTACTTCGTCAAGTTTTTCGGAAGCAGCGCCGTCGGGTTTACCGAAGTTGAGCACGTCGTTTACGTAGAACGAGTCGAAGGAAGCGTTGTTATAGGTGTATTCGCCTGCGGGTTCGGTAGCAGGCTGAGCAGCAGGAGCTTTGTAGTTAACGTAAACTTCTCTGTCCTTGCCGTTATCCTGGCCGCGGTTGTCATATCTGTTGAGCTTAACGATAGCGCCGTTTTCAAGTTTGGCAACTACCCAGATAACGTGCTCTGCGCCATCCTGAAGTTCGGATACGTCAACAGTTACAGTGTATCTGGAATCTCCGCCTGCGTCAATGACAGCCTGCTCGGCAGTGGCTGCGAAGTCACCGTAAACGGGCTCTGCGTCATCGATAATATATCCGTATGATGCAACTTTTGAATTTGCATTTCCGAACCAGCCGTGCATAGAAATGTTCGAAACGGAACCGTCGGAACCGTCTATAAGTGCCTTTGCAGCGATAACAGCGTCGTTACCGTTAGCGATCTGAGTGCCGTTTACGAGGATCTGGTCGTAGGAGAGCTTATCGCCTTTAGCAGAATCGAAATCACGAAGTCCTGCTTCAACGTGCTTTACACCGTATGCCTCGATCTCACCGAGACCTCCGTAGTAAAGAGAACCGTCAGTGATCGTGGAAAGTAAGGTCATATGGAATTTGACGTACTGTGCAGCGGTAGCGTTAAAACCGTACGTCATAGCTTCCTCTCTTACGCCTTCAAGATCGTTCTCTTCACCGACCTTGGTCCAGTTGGAACCGTCGGCAGAAATCTCAACGGTATACGAACTCGGGAAGCTTGTTCCCTGGATGAATTTCTGAGGAACAATGTATACTCTGGAAAGATCGTACAGATCTTCAAGGTCTATCGTAACGGTCATGTCAACGTCACGCGTAGCATTTCCCGAATACCAGCCGAGTCTGTCCTGGTTTTCGCTGCCCGGAAATTCGGGAACAACGCCGTCGGTAAGGTATTCGAGTTTCCAGAATCCAAGCGTTATTTCGAGAGTACCATTGCCTTCGATCTCGCCGATAACGGGCTTATTAAGGGCAACGTTCGTCTCTTCCTCAGCATTGACGCCGATGATGCACATCGAAAGCATTAAAGCGGCGGCAATAATGATGCTTATGATTTTTTTCATGTTTTTCCCTCCTGAAAAATGTCTGCGGTATTTACGCAGACTTCGCACAAAGTATAGCTTATATGCAAGATGATTGTCAAGTATTTTGTGATCACAACGTCATCCGAGCAGTGCCCATTTTTCATTTGCCTGCTGCTGCATTTTTTCAAACGCTGTCTGCAGATCGGCTCTTCCTGAAAGCACGTTGTTCCAGAGCGACTGCATATTGGTATTCGAAAGAACACTCGCGACTTCGTAAGGGCACTGGAC
Source organism: Clostridia bacterium (assembly GCA_017963755.1). GTDB lineage: Bacteria > Bacillota > Clostridia > UBA1212 > UBA1255 > UBA1255. The sequence goes on from JAGCTF010000125.1 coordinate 6,895, forward strand.
CACAGCTGTGGCGGGACGGGTATTGTCCGTGTACGCTACAAAAGCACTGTAATTCTTGTCGCGCCAGCGTTCGTTTTTGGACATCCAGAAATCATCTTCGGCGAGGGACTTTAATAGCGGTACGTCTCCGCCAAGCTGGCTGTGGTACGCCCGTTGACCGTTCTCAGTCAGAAAATACAGTGCAAACGCAGCGGAGGCATCCGGATTTTTCGTTCTGTTGTAGACAACGTAACCGGTCGCTCCGGCCGATACCGTATGATTTTCAAATGCCGGGAAAGGACAGAAATCCCAGTCCACGTCATAAGTAGCGTAATTTTTCCCGTACGCGTCGAGAAGCGAGAAAGATACGCAGTGCTGGAAGGCGATCTGCGGGAAATTGGCGTCGCCGTAGGCGATCTTTGACATTCTCGATGCTACGCTGCCGGATATCGACTGATCGGTCGGATAGAGCCACCCTTCCATAACGCCGTCGTACATTTCCTGAATACCGCGCATTACTTCGGCGCTGTCGGTAATAGTGATCTTGTGCTCTTTAGAATCGACCCATTCACCGCCGTACGCCCGGAAGAACATCTGCCATACCACGTCCCACCAGAGCCTCACCGCGAATCCCATCTGCTCCGCCTTACCGTCGTCCCCTATTACAGTGACGCGCCGGCAAAGGTCCTTGAATTCCTCCCACGGGGTGGCAACTTTGTTGTCGAACATGATTCCTGCTTCGCGGAGCATATCGGCGTTGTACATCAGCGTCGTGAGTCCGATATTCCTCGGCACCATATAGAGCCTTCCGTCGTACCTTCCGCAATCGATCGCTCCCGTGTAAACGTCGCCCATATTGATGTCCATCGGCTTTAAATAGCCGTCGAGAGGCATCAGCGCATTGTGATTGTAATGGTAGTTGTTAACGTCGTTTTCATCGCACCAGAAAACGTCGCCGATATCTCCGGATGAGATACGGTTCGGGAACGTCGTCCTGCTCGATGCTTCTACGACCACTTTTACGTTTGGATATTCTGACATAAACGCCGAAGTGATCGCTCTGATACTGGACATCATCTCTTCCGTATAATTCGAGTTGTCAATAGTAAAAAGGACTGTTCCTTTTATATCCAGATCTTCCGTAGTCAGATCCTGATCGACATCACCTGTCTGGATCTGCTGTTTACTGCAGGCAAATGTACCTGCAAGCAGGAGAAAACACATTACTATTCCGGCAATACGTAACAAGTTCTTTTTCATGTTATTTCCCTCCGTTCTTTTTTTTGCGTTTGACTGCGATCACGCCCGCACCCGCCGCGATCAGAATCGCCGCGCCTATCCCCGCCGCGACGGGAATGACCGGGAATTTACCTCCGTTTTTAATAGTTTCAGGCACCTGAGCAGGATCAGGAAGCACGGGATCGGCTGCGCCCTCTTTCACAAACACGACCGCTCTGTATCCGTCTATAATGACCGGCGCTTTATCAGCATATTCGTCTATATCTCCCGAATAGAGGTCGTATGCGTCAAATGTGCCGTCATTTCCGAACGATACCGAGATCTGTTTTTTTACCGAGGTCGGGTTAACGGCCACGATAAGCTGCTTTCCGTCTCTAACGTATGAACTCGTTAGTATACCGTCGTCTCCGGAAACGTTGTACCCGTATTCGAGCGCTCCGCTAAGCGCATCCTTCAGATCATCGAACGATCCGCTGTGTGCGAAGACTTTGACCACAGCGTTTTTATACGCCGCAGCTTTTGAAGAAATGTCTGACGATTTTCCTAACTTTGTCGATATTTCAGGCAGGTCATCGACCCAGATGAGCCTCCCGCCTGCCGCAGTGAATTCGTTCAATTTATCGAGCACCGCCGGATCCATCGCCCTTGCAAACGCCATCACGATCACGGAATACGACGTTCTTCCGCACTCGAGCTTCCCGCCCGAAACAGTTCCGGAAAGTATCGATTCGTCGTCAATATAGTTGTAGTCGTACCCGGATCTCAGCATCTCAAGGCACAGTTCGTTGTAGTGTTCCGACAGCTGCGCCGGCGTACCGTCATAATTAGTGTCCGCTTTTATCTCGCCCTGAACCGAGGCGATAGGATAGTAGACGCCTATTCCGGAATTCATCCTCGCGCCTTCAAGGAGCACGTTAAGCCTTCCGACACATTCGTTGAGTTTTCTCGCCTGCGCGGCATTATACGATTCCTGCGGATTCAGCATCACGAACTTGTCCGCGCCGTACATTCTGGTTATGACCGCCCCCGCGAAAGAGGTGCCGAAAGGATCCGATTTGAAATAGTTGTCCACTATCGCTTCCGGGTTGAATTCCACCAGCACGTGCGCTTTATTCGTGTTGCGGGCCGAAGAAGACGCCATCTTTATAGCCACGAAGCTTCCTATATAAGTGCCGCTGTTCATCAGGACCTGCGGGCTCACCTGCAGGAGGTCGCATCCGGCGTAACCGGTGCGGTTCATACACTTAAGAAAATCTCCGTACAGCGCGACGTGGTACGCGAGTTTTTCCTCGAGCAGCAGGTGTCCGGAACCTTTGGCGCCGTTTGCTTCGCACCACTCCGCGATCTGCCCGAAGTAGTTTTCGGAGGTCAGTTTCGCCACCGTCTCGTAGAAGTTTACGCGGACAACGAAATCTTCTTCGCTGTCTCCGCCGTACAGTGATCCAACGTGGTCAAACAGGCTGTACCCGTGCATCGCTTCGAATTCGGCGGGCAATGAATCTTCCCACGGCACGAGGTATACGGGTACTTTTCCGCCTGTGTGGATCGGATTCGTCATATTGCTCGTGAAAAGGCTCGGTTCGTCGGTAAAGAACGCTTCCACGTTTCCAAACGTCGAGCTCAGATTCGCTTTATATTTTTCATGCGTCAGGCTGATGAATTTGGCAATGGCGCCGCGGCTCATAATATTGACGTAAGGTCTCCCCTTCTGCCAGGGGTTGAGATTGTCCCTCTCCACCCACGCGTCGTAGGTGGCAAACACTTTGAGCGCCCATTTCCCGCTTTCGTCAATATCTACAGTACGGTCGGTGAATTTGATCGCTTTAACGCCTCCGTCCGTGCTGAGACACGCATACTTTATAGCCGCATATTCCGCCGGCAATTCATACACGCTTTTCCCTGATCCGCTCTTTTCTATCTTCGCGAGCCCGTACGGCTCATATTCGGGAGCGCCCTCGGTCACCATACCGTACGCGCTGCCCGAAGGCCACTGATATTCATCATAAAGCCACAGCTGGTCCATTCCTTTATCAAGACAATACCCGAACGCCTTGTCCAGCAGCTGAAACTCGCTGTCGCTCTTTAAATACCTGTTGTTAAACGTGACGTTTGTAGTTATGCCTCCGTAGCCGTGCCCTTCGTACAGCTTATCGACAAGCGTCTTATACGCGCTGTCAAAGTTGTAAAGCAGCTTCATCATCCTGTACGATGCTCCGGGATTTTTAAAACTGTCGTAAAGCCATTTGCCGTTCATATCTTCGTCACCCGTATCGGTGCCTGAAAGGCCCTTATATGCTTTTGCGCTTTCCGCCGTTTTGAAGAACGCTATCGATTCGACCGAAGCGGTCTCGCCCGCTTCGACCTTTCCGGCCGAACTGCCGAAAGGAAATAATTTCACAGAGTCCTGCCACGTGCCGGAGCGATCGTTCTTATCAGATATTTTTTGAAGAGCTTCGCTCAGATCCGCCACCACAGTCTGCCAGTCGTCAGTATCGGCGTATTGGAAAATACCGTCGACTTTACTCCTGCCGAAACCGGCCGTGCAGGTAATTTTACCATCGAGATCGCGTCTGCCGATCTTGATCCGTATCGCCACGTACGGATATCTCAGCACTTTCGCGCCTGTGTCAACTAAACTGATCTCCACGGAAGGGCTTCCCTGCACCCTGCCTGAAGCGCCCGCTTTTCCTGCTACGAGCTTAAGCGAACCGTCTTCGAGCGTTACGTGGCATGAAGTGTTTACGGAAAAATCCCACGAATTCATACTCTCAAAACCAATATAGTGCTCAGGCAGTTCTCCGCCCGGATCATTCTCTGCACTGCCGCCCTCTGCTCTCACGCGAAAACCGCTTTTACCGAAAAACACAGACGACAGTAACAGCGCCGCGATCAACGCACATAACGCAAGCCGCCTTATAATATTTCCGACAATTCGCCTGCTCATTATATCAATTGCCCCACTTGTACAATCCCGCGTACGCATCCGCTTTGGCCTTGTCATTGAACAGTGCGATAGATTCCACGATCACCGTATATTCTTCACCGAGCGTCTCGATCTCAAGATTGGCCTCGTCGTCATACGGGTCGAAACGCAGCCTTACGAGATCTCCGTTAAGCGTTTCAGGTATCATATATTCTGCTGCCGAAAGATCGAGCACGATCACTTCCCAGTCACCGGGATGCGCATACGTCCAGGGCACCATTGCCCAGCCGCGGCTGTCGCTTGTAGTCGAATATCGGAGCTGTCCCACCCTGTCGCCCGCGTTTCCTTTGACCTTCATAGCAACGTAGCGGAATTCGGAAGCGGAAACTCGAGGATCCAGCGTGATCCACGCGTACGGATCCCAGGCATCAGGAGTAAGCAGGACGCCTTCTTTTTCCTGCTCGATCAGCACGCCGTTGCCCGCCGTCATTTCATCCGAACCGTACTGCGTGAAATCATAATAGTATTCTGTTCCTATATTGTTGAACTCCGGCGCCCCCTGAGGTCTCTCGGTAGGTTTATGCGTCGGGGCGGCCGTCGGGCCGTCAACAGGTTTTTCCGTAGGCAGAGGCGTTTTATCCGGGTCTTCAGGCCACACGTACAGTCCTGCGTAAGCCTGTGCCTTTTCGGGATCTGTAAACAGCGCAAACGATTCGACGATCAGCGTATAGTCTTCTGAAAGTACGTCGCTGTCAAACTCGTCGTCGTACGGGTCAATGCGTATGCGCGTTATGTCTCCGTCCATCGTGAGATCGGTCATAAGCGCTGCCGAAGCGAGGTCAAGCACGATCGTTTCCCAGCTGCCCGGCGTCTTATAAATGAAGTTAAGCATTGCCCAGCCGCGGTCATCTGTGGTAGTGGCAAACCTGAGCTGCCCGTTCTTATCACTTTTATTTGCCATTACGCGCGCCGCGACGTAGCGGTATTCCGCCACGGGCAGAGGCTCTTCTAAAAGTATCCAGACGTACGGATCGTGAGCCTGAGGATACACCATGACGCCCTGCTCGTAATTTTCAAGTCCGGCGGCCTCGTTATTGTCAGGCACAAGGATATCTTCACCGTACTCTGTAAAATCGAAATATTTATCTGTGTCCGGTTTCAATGCTTCGGGCGTTTTTTTTGGCTCTTTTGTCGCCGGTACCTCAGTCGGTTCCGGAGCATCGGTTATGACGGGTGCATCAGTAACGGCAGGAGTTCCGGTCGCTGAGGCTTCCTGAGTAGCCGGCGCTTTAGTTCCGTCCGGCGCCTTCGTAGGCTCGCCTGCATTGTTCCCCGCAGAGCATGCGCTGAGAAGGATAAGTACCAGCGCGGCCAGTACAGCGATGATCCTTAAATACGGCTTTTTCATAATAATATTCCTCCACTAAATTACTTCATATTTTCAGTGCTTTTTCTTCTTTGCCATTACGACCGCGACCGCAATAACTGCCGCGACCAGCACTGCAGCTCCGATCACGACCGGAACGACCGGGAAATTTGATTTCCCGTCAGTCTTTGCGCCGGGATCCTTTCCGGGATCGGCCGTAGCGGAAGGGTCTTTTGTCTCATTCCCGCTGCCGTTTCCTTCAGTCGCAGGAGCATCGGTCTCAGACGGTTTTTCGGTGGGTACGGCCGTAGGCGCAGCGGTAGGCTTTACAGGGAACTCAGCGGGGAAAGTGCCGCCTTTTTCCGACCATTCAGTATATTTTTCGGCAAATTCATCAGCGGCTTCCCTGTCGGCGAAAAACGCTATGTAATATATATCCAATTCTGTGTCAGCAGTAACGTTTTCGAACATATCAAAACGGCAGTTCGCGACGTTGCCCTCCCAGAGTTTTGCAGGAGTGAAATCTACGTTCAGGAACTGAAGCCCTTCAGAAGCATAATATTTGTAGTGGATATTCTTCGTCTCACCGTAGCCGCTGAAAACGTCAGTCTGGAAATATAACGTACCCGTCCCGGACGTTCCGGCGGTATTGGTTTTAAGGGCGATCTGCATAACTTTATATTTTGAGCAAGGTACCGGCGATATCGCTTTGCTCTCAGTAAGAGCACCAAACATCATCTCTATGAAGGGATCCTCGCCGGGGACAATATTGACCTTATAAGAATTGGAATTTTTATCGGCAAAAGAGCTGTCGATCTGGCTGACGGTTTCGGTGTCAAACAGAGATTCGCCGAGGGCAATATTGACGTCACCCGCGCGCGTATCAAACAGGATCAGCCCCGCCGGGTCTTTGCCCGCAGCCTCCGGACCTTCTCCTGTTTCAGGCCCGGTCTCGCGGCCTTCTTCCACACCGTGTGCCTTGAGCCATTCCGCCCCGTAAGCATCGGCGGACGCGGTGTTTTCAAAGAATCCCACGTAATAAAGTTCAAAATCTATATCCGTCTTGCTCGTCGTGAGCAGGTCGAAGCGGCAGTCGGAAACCTCACCCGTCCATCTCGCGTTCCCGGAAGCGTCAACGTTTACGTACTGCAGATCATCGGAAGCGCTGTACAGGTACGAAAGATTCTGCGCCTCCTGGTAATCAGGGTTCGATTTGGTCTGGAAATAAAACTGACCCTCGCGCCCCGCTGCTGTGTCAAAGCGCACGCCGAACTGGATCACTTTATATTTATCGGCGCTAACCGGCTCGATGATCCCGCCTTCTGAAAGAACTCCGAAAAGCAATTCGATAAACGGGTCTGTACTTTCCGAAACCGCAAGCACGAAGCATTTCTTTTCGGCGTCAAACGACACGTCAGTAACGTCTGTCACGCGCCCGTCAAACAGCCCGATGTAAGTATCTTCGTTGTCAAAAGTAAAAATCCTGCAGTCGGTAGAAAGCGGTTCCCCGGCTCCGATCGTGACGTCAGGCAGTTCCACGCCTCCGGCAGTTTCTTCCGCAGCGGCAATGCAGCAAAGGCAGATATTTACACTCATTAAAATCGCTGTGATAAGCGCGGCGGCGGATAAAAATGACAATTTCCTTTTAGTTTTCATCGTTTGGCTCCTCCTCGTTCTGCCGGTCGATCAGATGATAATATGGTCGAGGCAATTTGCAGCTAAGCACCGTTGTTTTGCAATTCGAATTATATACAAAACGGGATGCATTGGCAAGACCGGCAAACGAGGAAAAACCCATTACCAGTTCCCCTTATCCATCCTTCGCTTGTATCTTTCTCCTTTATTTGCTACAATTCATCTGCGCTTCGCCAATGCATATATATCCGTACCGGCAGGAGCGGCAACAATCTTCAAACAAAGGCGTTAATTATGAGCAGAAAAGATAATAACAGCATCAATAATACAACAAGCGTGCTGCCGGTATTGCCCGCTGACATACTGATACCGGGAAAAGATATTGACCCGGGCAGATTTGCAGTCGTGGCGTGCGACCAGTTTACGCAGGATAAAGCGTACTGGGAGAGGGTATACAAACTTGCAGACGGCGTGCCTTCGGCGGCGCACATAATGCTTCCGGAAGCGTATCTGGATGAAGACCGGAAGGAGATCGACCGGAGGATAGCAGGCATTAATAAAACGATGGCGGAATACCTGGAATGCGGCGTTTTCGACGAGTACAAAGAATCGATGATATTGACCCGGCGCACCTTCAAAACAGGTAAAAAAAGGACAGGCCTAGTCGCAGCGATCGATCTTGAACAATACGATTATAAAAAAGGTTCTGTTTCGCCGGTGAGGGCGACGGAAGCAACGGTCCTGGAGCGCATACCTCCGAGGGTGGCTATCAGAAGGGGCGCCAGGCTCGAAATGCCCCACATTATGATATTGATCGACGACCCCGAAATGACGGTAATAGAGCCTCTCGAGGAAGCGGCTGAGGCCGGGGCGAAAACGCCCGCGTACGATTTCGAACTGATGGAAGGCGGCGGAAACGTTAAAGGCTGGGTGCTCCGCAGATCCGAATATGAAAACGCATTGAAAGCGCTTAAAAAGCTCGCGGATCCGGAAGCTTTCCGCAAAAAATATGCGCTTTCCGACGACGTTCCTGTTATGGTGCTGGCAATAGGCGACGGAAACCACTCGCTTGCCAGTGCAAAAGCGCTGTACGAAGAGACGCGCTCGCCCGCAATGAGGTACGCGCTTGCGGAGATCGTCAACATCCACTCTCCCGGTATCGAGTTTGAGCCGATCCACCGAGTAATGATGAATATTGACCCTGCGGAAATCGAGGCGGAAGCGAGGTCATATTTCGGGGACGACCTTGTCATCGGAAAAGGCTGTGCAAAGGCGCGCGGTCTTTCGGGATCGGGCATAAAACACGCGTCCGAAGATCATTTCCGTATAGAATTCATAACTAAAAGCATTGACGCCGTATGGTACGTATCCCGTGCGCGGCATCTGCTCAGCGCCGGAGCTATCCAGGAATTCCTTGACAGTTTCATTTCCCGCCATCCGGAGGCTAAGATAGACTACATCCACGGCGACAGCGAGGCTAAGGCTTTCGGACGAGCGGATAATTCATGCGCTTTTATTCTGGACGCGATGCCCAAATCCGATCTTTTCCCGACGGTAATAAAAAACGGCGCCCTTCCCCGCAAAACGTTCTCAATGGGGAACGCGGAGGAAAAGCGCTATTATTTCGAATGCCGCAGGATCGGCTGAATTCCTTAAGACAGTATAACGGCGGAAAAGCTCTTATTCGAGAATGTTCGAAGTGATATAATCCGCGCCCCATTCAACGAACTTACGGGCAATCTCCGGATCGTCGATGGTCCAGACGTTGACCTCGATGCCGCACGCCTTCATATCGTCAAACGCTTCTTTCGTAACGCCGGGATATGCGATGTCAATGTCAACGTGATTTTCCAGCACGAATTTTTTTACGTCTTCGTTCCACGCGCCGGTAAGGAACTGCGCAGGATGATCAGGGAGATACTTTCTGACCGCGATCATATCCTGAGTGTGGAACGAGATGAAGATCGTGTCCTGAAGATGTCCCAGGCCGCTTATGATATCTATGATTTCTTTCACGTACTCATCGGCGAGAGGCGTTTTCAGTTCGAGTATAGATTTTTTGCCGTAAAATTTGCAGATATTGATATAATCCTGCAGTGAAGGGATACGAATATCGGGGCGCGCTGGTTCGCCGTACGTAGGGATAAGGCAGATGGACCTAAGTTCGTTAAAAGTCGAGCTTTCCACGTCCATATCTATGCCCGAAACGCTCTTCGTATTGCTGTCGTGGATGCACACGTATTTTCCGTCTGCGGTGCGGTGAACGTCAGTCTCGATCCCGAAATATTTTTCTCTGTTTCCTGCGGCAATGAACGCCATATTCGTGTTTCCGCGCTCCAGCCCGTACAGGCCCTGGTGTGCGATCATTTTAGTTTTACCACTGTCGATCTTTACAGTATTTCCCATTTTTACGTCCCCCATTAAATAGTTTTCCCGGATTCTACATTAGTTTTTTCCAAAAGTAAAGCCCCCGGAAAGCGGGGGCAATATTACTGTTTTCAGATCTTACTGTCTCAGTACCTGCGTTTTCTCGCGGCCTCAGACTTCTTCTTCCTTCTTACGCTGGGCTTCTCATAGTGTTCGCGCTTTCTGCATTCAGCGATAACGCCCGACTTCTGGCATGAACGCTTGAATCTTTTCAGTGCGCTGTCCAGAGACTCGTTCTCTTTAACTCTGATTTCGGTCATCTATTATTCACTCCCTCCAACGGTAGCAGTTACGGTATAGTTTAAGCTTCGCCATTAGCAGCGGTACTACCAAACCGCGCCATTTCGTAGGCAAAGGAGATTATACCGCAAGTGGTTTCCCGTGTCAAGAAAAAATCGAACCCGTTTGTCCGCCTTGCAACCGCGCCGCATTTGAGTATATAATCAGCATACGATCACAGACCGGATTGACCGCCGCGCACGTTTGGCGCACTGTGGCGGATAAAAGTCAAAGGAGCCATGTGTATGAAGAAAATAACCGTCAGAATGCTGATCATATTGCTCGGGATCATCCTTGCGGCCGGGGTCATTGCCGCCTGCAGCCCGAACAAAAAGACTACGGATGCGGCGCACGTTCACGCGGACGGAGCGAATATTCTTAAGTATTTTACAGAGGTGAATTTCTGCAAAGTATCTTCCGCGAAGGATAAAAGTGAAGGCAACGTGGCGCTTTTTGAGACAACGGATTATTCTGAAGATCCGTACGTGTATTTCGATTACGAAAATTACGTAAGAGCGCTCGGGTTCGAGCCTGTATCCGCAGACGAGTATAAAGTCGTTGTCCTTAAGATCAAACAGAAAAAGTGCTCTAATATTGACTTCGAACTGTTTTTTGCGGCAGGCGCCGTTGCCGGAGCGACGGGCGGAGCGAGCAGATCGCTCTCGTTTGATAACTCGACCGAAGACTGGCAATATCTTGTTTTTGACCTTACGAACGACAATTTCCACGGCACCGTTCACGGCTTCAGGATCGATTTTATGCGTTTTGCCTCGGCTGCGGGCGAAAAATTCTACCTGGCGTCGATGACTTTCCTCAAAAATACCGAAGAGGCGGGCAAATTTATTAAGTCGCAGAACGGGCCTGACCCTCACCTGCTCACTGATAAGCAGCAGAAAGCGGCTGAAAAACTGCTCACGGGTGTGTCGGTCA
>JAGCTF010000126.1 GCA_017963755.1 Clostridia bacterium
ACCTTTAAAGGTTACCGTTACGGCTGGGAGTCGCTCGTATTTGAAGCGTACGAAAAAAAGGAGCAATAAATAATGGAATATAACAAGGACTCTCTCGATACCGTTTGTGCTGCACTGTGTTACTCAATGGGGATCGAGCCGCCTGAAAACAGTGCGGAGCCAAATGCAACAATAAAAAAGTATATAGACGAAAAGCTAAAAGGCGAGAAAGCGGACAGAGTGTTCATGTTCAATCCCGATGCGATCGCGCAGTGGATTGCCGAAAAATATCCGCTCCTTCTGGAGCCGGTTTCAAGACGCTGTGAGCTCCAGGTACCGCTCCTTTCCGTGATGCCCTCTGTAACACCCGTTTGTTTCGGCACTATGTACACGGGAGCTCAGCCCGAAGTCCACGGCATAAGAAGGTACGAAAAGCCGGTCATAAAGATCGACAGCATCTTTGACGCACTCATCAGAGCCGGAAAACGCCCCGCGATCATTGCCGAGACCAACTGCAGCATGGCAGAGATCTACCGGGAAAGAGATATGGACTATTATATCTGCGACAACGTCGAAGAGATTGACGCCGTTGCCGCAAGGCTCATCCGGGAGGACAAGTACGACTTTATTGCCGTTTATAACGGCAACTACGATACGCTGATGCATAAATACGGGCCTGAAAGCGTCGAGGCGCTGAGCCAGCTGAGGGCCAATTCGCTTGCCTTCGGGCTCTTTTACGAACTGATAAAGGAAAGCTGGAAACAGCACCGGACACTTATGGGCTTTGCCATGGATCACGGGTGCCACGAGATAGACGGCAGCTGCGGGTCCCACGGTCTGGATATGCCCGAGGATCTGAATATACGTCATTGTTATACGCTAATAGGCTGAGAGAGATAAAAAACAGAACCGCAGAAAAGAGAGAAAACAAAAAAATACCCGCCGGATCTATTGATTGCCACAGATCCGGCGGGCATATTCATTCACAAAAGTAAATTAAAACTTTGCAATTAACTCATTGACCTGCTTCATAAATTCACCGTCTGCACCGGTGCGCGCTTTTGCCCAGGCAACGAAGGAATCGGGACCGGATATTGACGCTTCCTCCCAATCTTTGAGCGTGGTGGTTATGCTGAACTTCCAGCCGCCAAAATACTGCTTGTTCATATAATTGCGCATCTCGGGCTTAAGAGTATTGTACGAAGAAACGATCAATGCCTCGAGCTGATCGGCCGGCCAGATCTCAGTTGCAAGCTCTTTGCAGTAATCCGCAAAAGCGTTTCGGAAAGATGCCTCTTTAAGGCAGAATGCCAGCAGTCCCTGCAGCTTTGTGGAATCCGGGTAGGAATTCACCGAAATGTCCGGATAACCGCCGTTTTCGTCATAGTCAATATAATTGTGGAGCATCAGGCGGAAGTTTTTCGAATCCGCACGGGTGTAGAGCTCTATCGGGTAGCCGTCGAGCGTGCCGCAAGTATAGCGGCCCATGCCGAGATCCAGGTCCTTGAACATAAAGCGCCACTTACCGTCCTTAACACCGTCCTCGAGCTGACCGCTGTAGCGCCAGACCTTGATGTTATTGTGAGGCCAGTCAGTGTTGCACAGGAAAAGGTTCACCGCGCAGAACTTCATGAAATTGTCCATATCGATCCTTGCCGCAGCCTGAGCGTACGTCATCTCGCCCGCAAGAATTTTGTCCAGCACTTTCTCGTATATCGCAAGCTCGCCGTCCTGGCCGGAATCCTGCGCATAGTAGAACCACGTACCGTCGTAGCGCCCGCCGCGCGTAGTATCGAGTTCGGACGAAATGATCGTGATATTTTCCTTGTCGTCAATATCATAAACGTTTCGCACCATGTTATCGTTCTGGTGCTCGCGCATGTTCAGGATCCCGTAATACTCGCCGTTAAGGAAAACGATGACCGGCTTGTAGTTCATGTTGAGGATCTCCGGGGCGGCCTTCTGGGCGACAACGGCAGCGATACCGTCGCGCATAAACGTGGCACGGAACGGTTCGGTAGGCGTGAGAAGGGAGTCGTTTCCGCCGTTGCGGAGGACAAAGCTGTCGTACGATTTAAGCGCCTTTCCGTTTGCCTTGAGCCTGTCGTCGAACAGCTTATATCTGAATTTCGTGTCGCCGTCATAAACCGTAGTATTAAAATAATCCGTCGTGCGCGCAGTCAGCCTGAAAGAACGCTGCGAAAGACCTCTCGAACTTCCGCCGAAGAGCCTCAAACCTGCATCCTGCGAAAGGCAAAGCTTTCCGTTCGTGTCAAAATACTGTACGAAAACAGGCCTCTCCCACTCGGAGCCCCTGCCCGAAGAATGTGTGAAAATACCCATACTGCCATCGAGGTTGTTTGACGACGTTGCGAGGGCAATGACAGGCAGCTTAAAGCGCGAAAGGTCCTTTACCTGGATAAACGTCGCCGTGGCAATCTGGCCGACAAGCTGGCGTTCCGGCGTGAAGCATGCGGCTCTAACAACGGTGACGGAAACGTTCTGGTCCGGATCGTCAAAATCCGTCACGGTCGAATATTCGTTAGGAATGTGGATCGCCTGCCCGCTGTACTTATCGCTGCCACCGGCCGGTTCAGTACCGTTGAACGTAACGCGGATATCATAACCGCTGTTTTCGTAATACTTCGGCAGGGAGATCGTCAGTTTAAGTGAATCGGTAAAAAAGCCCCCAAGATCGGAAAAAACAGGTTTCGCGTCACTTAAAAACTCCGCGTTCTCTGAATCAGAAGCAAAATTTCCGGTGCCTTTACTTGTCTTCGCGCAGCCGGACAAAATCAGTGATCCCGCTATAAATACCGCGAGCGCAAGCACCGAAACGAGCACGATCCTGCGCCTGAAGCCGCGTACGGCAACGGCATCATTATCCGCATTTCGTGAGATCACACCGGAACCATCTTTTTTCTTTGAATTATTAAGCATTACTGGTCACTTTCCTATCGTATAAATCAAATGCATGCGCGTCCTGAGTTTGCCCCTGCTCTGTTCGAGCGAATCAACTATCTCGTCCCAGCAGCGTACTGCATCGGCGTACACAAGTTCGTTTTCTGATAGATCCCCGTAAAGGGCTTTTTCGTACATTCCTGTCAGCCGGTCAAATGCGATGACCGCGTTCTCCGGAAGCTCTTTTTTATCTCCGCTCCGGCCTGCTTTTATCCTGTCTGAAAACTCGCGCGGCGTTTCCTCCGCATTTCGCTTATATCCAAACTCGCGCAGCAGAGCGGAAGAACGCTTATATACCGAAACTACCCGCTCTGAAGGAGTGCCGTTCCTGCCCGGTTTACGCGTCGCGAGGCGGTTTAGCAGAACAGCCAGGAGTATGATAAGTATAACGGGAATCAGCAAAATAATCAAGATTTTTATGGCAAGCGGCAGATGCCGCGTAACGACTGTGCCCGGATCCTGCGTAGGCGAAGGCACGTCTGTCGGCAATGCGGTCGGAAGCCCCGGGTCAACGGATTCGGTCGGTTCTTCGGAAATAGCCGGTGTCGCGGAAGGTTCCTCCGTTGGCAATTCAGGCGTAGAAGTTTCTGCGGGAGGCGTCGCTGTGGGGCGCGGCGTTGCGGTGGCAGAAGGATCGGTGACCCTTCCGAAACCGGCCGTTGCCTCGATCGGCACGAACCCGACGCCTTCCAGATATATCTCGCACCACGCGTGAAGATTCTGCTCCGTAAGCATATACAGGCCGTCATCCGTCAGCGTATCGCTACTTACGTAAAAGCCTTCGACGTAACGCGCCGGAACACCCGCAGCCCTTGCCAGCACAGTCATCGCCGTCGCAAAATACGTACAGTACCCTTTACGTTCTCTGAACAGGAACTGGTCAAGAATATCCACTCCGTCCGGCAGCTCTTCGGGAGTCAGGCTGTACTCATAATAACCGGAAAGCAGGAAGTTTTTAATTGCGACAGCCCTTTTCCAATAATCATTTGACGGAATTCCGGCGGTAATGTTTTGTGCCAGCTCGCGCACGTCGTAAGACACGGTGTAAGGCAGGCGCAGGTACTGCGCCGTTACCATTGAAGAATAAGCAGAAAGCCGTCTTAATTCATTCATTTCTTTTCTGTATTCGTATCCCCGGTACGGATCTGTTTCGCCTAAATCAGCGAACATTTTATTATAATAGCCGGGGGTGCAGAAATCGTACAGCTTCAACGCATTGACCGCATCCTCGTCGATATCCATATAATCAAGCGCATACGCCGCCCAGGGCTGAGGCAGGTCAGAATGGTAGATAATGTTCTTGCCTGTCGACATGCGGAGACGCAGATCCGACTGCAGATTATAGTAATTGTACTTATCGTCAAAGAAATTCATTGCCCGCGTAAGCGGAGGGGCAAATACGCCGAAACGCGCGTCGTACGGCGAAAGGTACTGAACGGCAACGGTATGTTTTCTTGACTCCCAGAACTTTTCTGCCGTCGAATTTGAATAGTACGTGTAATTAACTGCCCAGCCGGGGTTGTAACGGATGACAAGGTCCCCGAAAGGCACCATTACGGTTTTGGAATACGGCGCTTCTCCGCCGAGCGGCAATTCGGACGAATCAAGTATATCTTTGACCCAGCGGTTCTTCGTATATTCGCCGTACGTGAATCCGCGCAGATATATGCCCGGCTTGCTGCTCTTAACAAGAAGGATCGGTTCGTTGCCCAGATCCGCCGGACCGCCGAGCTTCCCGTACGTGCCCTGGAGCCGTCTGTTTTTGTTTGACCCGGGAGTTCCTTCTATGCCGAACAGGCGGCTTAAAAAGTCGCTCGATTCGATCCACGACTGGAACTTCATCTCTACTGAGTGGCTGAAATCTTCTCCGAACATCGGGCCGGGAGTCGGTATGGGGCGGAATATGAGGACTGCAACTACGGCTGTCATGATCAGAATAAGCGTACGCACCAGCACGTTCGGAAAGCCCAGACCGACGCGGGAAGGCGGCAGTTTATTGCCCTTCTTCTTTTCGCGGGTCGTTTCGGACGAGACCGGACCGTACGCAGAGTCGTTAAGAAGCTCGTTCGTTGTCGGCCAGCCGGACAAAAGTGTCAGGAACCAGTCGTATTTTTTGCGCAGTACGAGGGCAACGGCCGAAACGGTGTATATTGCGAGCACGTGATGCGGAAAAGATGCATAGAACAGCGAAAGTATGATGAGGGCAACGGGCGGCAGCAGTACGAACAGATAGACCAGCCGCTTTCCGTGGGCGACAATGACCGACGACAGCATTGACGTGAGCAGCACGACGAGCAGCGGAGGAGTGTCAGGAGACATTGCCCAGTCGGAAAAGACAGAAATGAAGCTTGTCCATACGCTTCTGAATTCCGAGAAAAAGACAGAAAGCACCAGCAGCCCGAGTATTGCCAGCGACGACGCGGCGATAAGGAACAGCGTTACCAGCCTGAATATTTTGCTCTTCAAGAACAGCATCAGGACCGGAACAGCGATCGCGCAGATGATAAGAATGACCTTGTCCGGGAACGAATTCAGCATCACGCAGTGGAAAAGTATCGCTGTCGAAGCGGCGAGCGCCCATGCGAGAAGCGTATCGAGGAGGAACAACAATATTCGCGAGAGCGGTGATTTTGGTTTCACGTTCATGGCCGCACCTCGACAGTTATTATATATGCCCCCGGAAGCTGCGTGGCGAAGTACTCTGCCTCAGGCAGATCACGCACCGAAAATTCCGCCGGATTAAGCGGTATGCGGGAGTTTCCGGAACTTCCACCGCGGAAAGAGGCGGCGGACAATATTTTTTTGTATTCGTATGTGTTTTCAGGCTCTTCGCCGGTCCCGCTGCTGCCGTAAACGCCTTCCGGACCTTCGGGAAAAGCGTTGTCAACGTCGTTTTTCCCGGTGCAGATCTGTATCACTGTTATTCCGTTGTCAGCGGAAGGCATAAGCGAATTGAAGAAAGAAAGCATGCGTTCGTCGATGCCGTCAACGTCCGATGCGGCCGAAGCGAGTTTTTCTGTGCTGCCGGAATAAGGCTCGTCCTCGGGCAGGAACGCCGCCGTACCGGTCACGTGCCGGATCTTTGAAAAAGCCGTATTGCTCTCGCAGAATATTGCCTCCGGATCCGGCTGCTCTTCTCCGCTTTTCGCCCGTGGGACCGGATACACAAAATAAAACGGCACGCCCTCGCTGAAAAGCGCGGCACAGACGCTGAGCGCGGCGGAAGAAAGCTTGTCCGCAAGGGCAAGTGAGGATTCGAGAGGTTCTTTTTTCTCGAAAACTTCCGGATATTTTTTCATGTCTCTGGAAAGGCCGTCCTCGATGCGCGCGTTGAAATAAACAAAATAATTGCGCTCGCCTTCCTGATAAAAGCTCCTGAGCAGCCAGTCTTCGCGTGAGGCGGAGCGCTTCCAGTGGATGTAGCGCGGATCGTCGCCGGGGAGATATTGACGCACGTAGACCGAATCGGTCGGATTAAGCGCAGGCTTAACTGACGTTGCCGCCTCGCCGGAACCCTCGCCGGCATTCTGATCGACCAGCGCAGAACGGAGATCGGGAGTTACTGAAACCGAGCCCGCCTTTTTCTTGCTGAGACGCACCTTCGTCCAAACCATTCCGCCCGCAGAAATGAGTCTTACCGAATCGGGTTTAAGCAAATACTCGCCGCAATGTTCAAACGTAATCGGAAATGCCATAGAAAGATTTGCAAAAGGACGCAAAAAGAAAAAGATGCGTTGACCGTCGGGGCAATTACTGTCCTTTATAAATATATAGCTGACGGGGAACGCAAACGGGGTGTAATTTCTAATTTTTGCGACAATTATCGCGTTCGTGCCGCGGACAACGTCGGGTTCGGTGGCGTTCAGGTTTACTTTTACCAGATACTTTCCGGCGAGCGTTTTTACAAAAATGTACGCGAATATAGCGGACAATACGCCCACAAAATAATTTATTACAGCATTTCCGGCCATTATCGCATAACCGAGCATTACCCCGTAAAGCGCAGAGATCACGTGGCGTAAAATAGAGGTAAATCTGTATGCCCGGAGCGGATCGGTCCGGGCAGGTTTAGTGTCAGAGCCGGAAATCGTCTTCATTTTATTCTAAAATTATTCTACAGAGACTTTTTTTCTGATGCCGTCCAGCACTTCGGAGGCGGTGCGCCCGGAGGCTTTTGCCTCGCGCGTGAGCATAAGCCTGTGCGCGCATACAGGGATCAGGATAGATTTCACGTCATCCGGAAGCACGTAGTTGCGGCCGGAAAGGAACGCGAGGGCTTTTGCGGTCTTTGCTAAAGAGATGCCGGCGCGGGGGCTCAGGCCGAGCGCGAGCTCCGGAGCCGTCCTGGTGGCGGAAAGAAGGCGGAGAATATAATCCGTCACGTTGTCCGAGAGATAGATCTTATTGACCTCGTCCTGGAGGCGGATGATATCCTCGCACGACGCGACCGCCTTGACCTCGGGATCGCGGCGCACAGCGGAACCTGCGGCGATAACGTGTTTTTCTCCCTCCTGATCGGGGTAGCCCAGCGAGAGCTTCATTAAGAAGCGGTCAAGCTGCGCTTCCGGAAGGGGGTACGTTCCGGCGAGTTCGACGGGATTCTGGGTGGCGATGACCATAAAGGGCTGAGGAAGTTCGTAGGTGACGCCGTCAACGGACACTTTTTCCTCTTGCATTGCCTCTAAAAGGCTCGACTGGGTCTTCGGAGACGTGCGGTTTATTTCGTCCGCGAGCAGGAAGTTGCAGTCAAGCGCGCCTTTTTTGAACTCGAACGCTTCGGTCTTGCGGTTGTAGACCGAAAAGCCGGTAAGATCGGAGGGCAGTACGTCAGGCGTCAACGACACTCTTTTAAACGTCGCGTTGATGCTGCCGGTGAGCGCTTTGGCGAGGGTGGTTTTTCCGACTCCCGGCACGTCTTCGAGGAGCAGGTGACCGCCGGCAAGCAGCGCGGTGATCGTCAGCAGTACCGAGCGCCTGTTTCCGGAATAATGGAGACAGACATTTTCAATTATGGAATTGACCACCGAATAGTCGTGTTTCGTGCTTCTGGCATCGAGCTGCTCGACAGGCACGTCGGAAGCGGGAGAGTAGTTAATATCTGGAGTGACCATAAAAAATCCTTTCCGACCCCTCAATATCCTGGTTTTCCGAGCAGTCTGAACATATTCTTCTTATACGCCTCAACGCCCGGCTGATCGAACGGATTCACGCCGAGCAGGTAGCCGCTGATGCCGCATGCTTTTTCAAAGAAATAAACGATCTGACCGAGGCAGAATTCTGAAAGTTCCGGAACGCGGAGGAACAGATTGGGCACGCCGCCGTCGCGATGGGCGAGGTAGGTGCCTTCCGCGGCCTGCTTGTTCACGTAGTCAACGTCTTTTCCTGCCAGGTAGTTGAGCCCGTCGAGGTTATCCGGATCGCTTTCGATCGTCAGGTTCGCGTGCGGGCGGTCAATGAGCAGCACAGTCTCGAAGAGGTCGCGGCGGCCGTCCTGGATGTATTGCCCCATCGAGTGTAGGTCGGTGGAGAAGTCAACGCCGGCGGGGAAAATGCCCTTGCCGTCCTTGCCCTCGCTCTCGCCGTAGAGCTGCTTCCACCATTCGGTAAGATAATGAAGCGCAGGCTCGTAATTGACCATCAGTTCGATCGTCTTGCCCTTTCTGTAAAGAGCGTTGCGCGCCGCAGCATATGCGTAGCAGTCGTTTTTGGAAACGTCGGGGCTCGCGTACCTTGCGTGTGCGGCCTTCGCGCCGTCCATGAGGAGGTCAATATTTCCTCCCGCCGCGGCTATCGGCAGCAGTCCTACCGGCGTCAATACCGAGTAGCGGCCGCCAACGT
>JAGCTF010000127.1 GCA_017963755.1 Clostridia bacterium
AGCCTTGCCGAAAACGTCCGAGAACACGCTGTCAAGTTTCAGATTTGAAACGGTCAGGCAATTTTGCGCACGATTTTTCTCGCCCACAGTAAAGCCGGTAAGTTTCTTATGATATCTTACCAAATCCCGAAGTTGCCGAATATACACAGGGGGAATAAAACTTCCGGAAACAAGATCGTGCTTGAAAATATCCGCTATCCATTTTGCGTCTTTCTTGTCGGTTTTCTTTCCGCGGATCGCTTTGACGTATTTCGGATGAGCCAAAACGATTTTGCAGTCGGTTTCAAGGATGTTGTAGACGGGGATCCAATACTTTCCCGTAGATTCCATACAAACGTCCTTGCAGTTGTTTGACAAAAGCCAAGATAACAGCTCACGGAGACCTTTCGTAAAGGTTGAAAAGCGATGACTTTTGTAGGTAGTGACTCCGTTTTCGGTTGTTGCGATACAGGCGTAAACAAAATCCTTGTGAACGTCAATGCCGCAGCATATGGGGTAAACGATTTTCAGCATAATACCGTCCTCTCATTTGATTTTTGAGAAAACAGGCATTGACTGACCGCTCACTGAAAAACGAGTAGTTAGTCTCTCCAAAGATAAGTCTACGGGATACGATGTCCCACAAATTTGTGCTTGAAAGAGCAGTCGGTACACATAACAATGCGGTTCAGCTTTCGCTGTGCCCACTCACCCCCACGTACTCTGTAGTGTACCTGTTTCCTCAAGCATATTTTAACACAACTTTTTTAATGCTGTGTTAAGGTACTAAGGCTTTTCATTCCCTTTTGTGCCTTCTGCGCAGCAGAAAGGAATGGTCATAACTATGATGAGTAACGGGAAATCCCCTGTAAACATCCGTACAAAGATACCGGTCAAAGGAAGGAGCAGGTCATTGATAGACAGAGAGATAACGTCATATTTCAAAGGCACTCCGGATGTGATGACAGTCCTGGAGGCGGCAAAAGCGATGCGCTGCAGCAAGAACACGGTCTACACTTTGATAAAGGAAGGACGCATACAGGCGGTGCGCGTCGGCAGGTGCTTCAAGGTTCCCAAGTCGGCTCTTGTGGATTTTATGAGCGCAGAGAAAAACTATTTTATCATTTCTCCGAATAATCCGGATTGTCTCTGGACTTCGCCGTCAAAATGTGGTATTGATATTACAGGAAAAAAAAACAGATCACTGAAAGGGGTACTGTAAAATGAAAAAACTGACAGGTCACCTGGAAGATAAGCACGGAAAATGGTACGCAGCGGTAAATCATTATGACACAAACGGAAAAAGGCACGTCAAGTGGTACAGTCTTGACATCGAATCTAAGCGCGGCAACAAAAGGAAAGCCGAGGAAAAACTGACGGAACTTCTCAGAAAACTGAACGCAGAATCCAATGATCTGCCTGAGAATCTGACTCCGGCCGAGCGTGAGCGCATTAGGCTGTCCGGTATGCCGGCTGATGAATATGTCATCGAATGGCTGGAAGATCACCGCCGGAACATCTCGGCACGGACTTACGAAGGATACAGACAGTACGTCCGCGGAAAGATTGCCCCGTTCTTCAAAAGCAGAGGCATACTGCTTAAAGACGTTTCCGGAGATCATCTGAATTTGTTCTATCGACTCCTGTTTGAGGAGGGGCTGAAAGGCGCAACAATCCAAAGGATTCACTCGATACTGCATCTTGCTTTCAAAGTGGCTGTAAAGCGCGGAATAATCCCGGTCAATCCCTGCGAACGTGCCGACAGGCCGAAGGCGCAGCCGTTTATAGCGAGTTATTACAATGCTGACGAGATAAGGAAACTGCTCGAGGTTTCAGCCGGGGACGAACTGCATCTGGTCATTCTGCTGACCGCGTATTACGGTCTGCGAAGAAGTGAGGTGCTGGGATTGAAATGGTCTGCCGTTGATTTTTCCGAAAAGAAAATCAGTATCCGTCACAAAATTCTTGATGTAAACGGGGAACCGGTTGGATATGACGTAATGAAAACCAAATCGTCATATCGGACGCTCCCTCTTATTCCGCTGATCGAAGAAGAATTAAAGAAGCAGCTTGAATTGAAGGAACAGATGAAAAAAGTCTTTAAAAACGGATATTGCACTGATTACGACGAGTACATCTGTACCGATGCCCTGGGAAAGCTGTACAAGCCGGATTATGTAACCGCTCACTTTGCCTGTCTGCTGAAAAACTGCGGTATGCGACATATCCGCTTTCATGAACTTCGTCACTCCTGCGCCTCTCTTCTGCTGGCAAAAAAAGTGCCGATGAAAATGATTCAGGACTGGTTAGGCCATTCGGACATTCAAACGACGAGCAATATTTACAGTCACCTGGACGCGCAGAGCAAACAGGAATCGGCTGACGTAATTGCTGCCGCGCTGGAAAGCTAAACCCGCGTTTTTCTCAGTCTCCAACAACGTTCCCGCGCTGTGTTTTACGGCAGTGGTAATTTATCGTAGTCCAAAGCGCAAGAAAACCGCGAGTTTAAGCTCAGAACCGCCTGTGCGCCGTTTGTATCAACATGAAAGCATAGTTGACACGCTTAAGCAACCACGCCTTAAAACGGCATCTCAGCGCGACTGTATCCGTTACCGAATGTGCATATATGTGTCGCTATACAAAAAGAGGAGCACCGGCTCCTCTTTTTGTATCGGCGGAGAGGATGGGATTCGAACCCATGTGAGCTTTCGCTCAAACGGTTTTCAGGACCGCCTCGTTATGGCCGCTTCGATACCTCTCCGTATGTGAATGTGAAATTGTCGCGAACTTTGATAGAAAACTGATAGACAACGCCTCTTTTCTCTGCAAGCCAAAGTCGCGAAAACAGCAGAAAAACGGAGCTTTCGGGAGAAAAACGGAGATTTTGCGAGGTCACAAGTGATGACATCGTTCAGATTTCAAGACCGCCTCGTTATGACCGCTTCGATACCTCTCCGTATTCTTTTAAAGACGGATAATATAATATCACATCCGGCGTCTGTTGTCAAGGTTTTTTTGCACTGATGATTTTTTGCTTGACTTATTCACGATATGATTCTATAATATATCTGTAGACAGCTTTTAAAAACCGTCTGCGCATGAATATCAAGGAAAACGGTGATAAAAATGAAATCAGACAAGAGAAGCACGGACAGCCGCCGCGCCGGAAGGCGCGCCACACGCTTTTTTCACTTCGTCTCCCTCTCCTCTTCCCCCGCTCTGCGCGGGATAATATCGGTCCTGCTGGCGGTCGCCTGCGTGATCCCGCTCGCGGGATGCGGAGGCGGCGGCACGCCCGACACCACCTCCGGAGCCGGGACCGAAGCCCCGGGGCCGGATACCCAGGCACCCGACAGCTCGTCGGCTGAGCCGGCGACCTCCGCTCCGGCGGCCACGACCGCGAAGCCCGAAGGCACATCGGCGCCCGCAGTAACGACGGCAGCGCCCGAGGCGACCACCGACGCCGAGGGCAGATCCGACTATCCCGTCGAGGGCCTGACCTGGAGTCTCGGATACGTGGGATCCTCGACGCACTCCTCCTGGAAGACCACACTCAACCCCACCGGAGCATACTACTCGGTCTCCGCGATCTTCACCGTCCCGGCTGCCGGATCGACGGTGACCTTCACCGACGACAACACGAACAGCAACGGCGACTCGAACTTCGCCTCGGCTGCCGCATACGTCTTCTCCAGCTGGAAGGACTCGGGCTCCGGGAACTGGGTGATCGATCTTGACGGATACAACGCCTCGGGCACCGACGTC
>JAGCTF010000022.1 GCA_017963755.1 Clostridia bacterium
GGCCGTGCGATTTGCTCATTTATACGGCCGCAAAAGGGGAAAAGGCGGAATGCGGCCGTGTGACCCGCCTCCCCGATACTGCCGCAATTGGAAAAAGACAGAGATGCGGCCGTACATTTTGCTCATTTATACGGCCGCAAATAGCGAAAAGGCGGAATGCGGCCGTACTACCTGCCTTGCCGATACGGCCGCAATTGGAAAAAGATAGAGCTGCGGCCGTGATCGATACGGCCGCAAATGGGGAAAAGGCGGAATGCGGCCGTGTGACCCGCTTCACCGATACTGCCGCAATTGGCGTCCGCCGCTTGACTTCCGCTTTTGCAAACATTAAAATTGCAGCGCAGGAACGCAAAAAAAGCGGAAGGAGATCACGCAAATGTCGTTGTTTAAGAAGATTGCCGCCTTTTTCGGAAAGAAAAACGGGATACGGCCGCCGGAAATTGACACCGGCGAAGAAGGAACGGACGGAGCGGGAAGCAGAGCCACGGAAAACGCGAGCGGCATTGTCCGGTTCAGCTACAGCTATAACGGCTCGATAGGCGGAAATTCGTACACATATAAGATCGACGCCCGGACGAGGCCGGTGCGCATGAAACTGGAGCATATGCTATACCCGGAGTACGGCGAGCCGGAGGGCGAGGTCGGGGACGACTTTCTGAAGCTGCTTGAGGGGCTGTGCAGAAGGTGCGGGATCGCTTCGTGGAACGGGTTCAACAAATATAACAAATACGTATGCGACGGGAGCGGGTTCTCGCTCAGCATACAATACGCAGACGGGAAGGTGTTGACCGCGCACGGGAGCAACAGTTTTCCGAAAGGGTACAGAGAATTCAAAAATGCGCTTGACGCGCTGTTCGATCCGGAAGTGGAAAAAATACACGGGCGGGAAAGGCAGAAGATCATTGACCGCGGCTTAGAAGGGGCGCTTGACAGCATGCTCGTTACGTTCATTCAGAAGGGCAGGTCCGGCAGCGACAGATATGAGGCGCTGATCACGAAAAAGGGCGTGCGGTCAAACAATTTTGACGTGAAAATCAAGTCTGTGAGCGGTGAATTTCTGCCGGCGGGCGAGTACAGGATCTATAAAGAAGTGGAGGACGAGGATATCGATTTTCCGGCATTTGAAGAGATCGTGCGCAGACACGGGCTGATCAGATGGTTCAATTATGATAAAGCGGCGGAAGATTATAACAACAGCGAGTGGTTCCAGTTGTCGCTCGGATTCGAAAATGAGCACCTGAATGCGCACGGTACCGAGCATCCGGAAGGGTACGACGGATTCAGAAAAGAGTTTCTCGAACTTTTAGTAAAAACAGCGCTTAAAGTGGCAGAAAAATATCCGGATCCCGAAGAATGACGGGACCCGGATCAGCTGCGGTTTTAATATTCAGTTTGTTTAGAAAGCGTCAGCGGTGCGGCTCTATGAACGCGCGGGGGCGCTTTTCTTATATCTCCTCCTGCGTGAGCGACCACAGACCGCGGGCCTGGAGCGCAGATTCGGACGCCTGCGTATTCGCGACTCTGAAGATCATTACCGCCTCGGAATTTCCGCGAGGGGAAAGGCACGAATACATATACTCGACGTTGACGTTCGCATCGGTAATGATGCCGAGAAGCTTGTTCAGCCCGCCTGCTTCGTTCGGTATCTCAAACGCCAGCACCGGTGTGAGGCTGGCAACGAAACCCGCCTCTTTCAGAGCGTTCATTGCCCCCAGCGTATCGTCGGCGATGATGCGGGCAATTCCGAAGTCCTTCGTCTCGGCCAGAGAAAGCGCGCGCATATTGACCCCGGACTTTGCCAGCTCGGCGGTCAACTGGTTCAGCATTCCAGGCTTGTTCTCCAAAAAAACAGAAATTTGTTTAACACTCATTGTCAGACCTCCTTTTCTGTAATCGCGCCTCAGATCTTGCGCCTGTCGATGACGCGCACTGCCTTGCCCTCGCTCCTCGTGATCGATTTCGGAGCGACCAGCGAAACTTTTGCCTTTATGCCGAGCATCGAAAGCAGTCCGGCGCCGAGCTTTGCCTGCCTGTCGGCAATATCTCCCAGATTATCGGTGAACATTTCGGGCGTCATTTCGACCAGAACTTCGAGCGTGTCGGTGTTGTTTACTCTGTCGACAACGATCTGGTAGTTCGGCGCGTAGCCCTGGTTGAGCAGAACGGTCTCGATCTGGCTCGGGAAGACGTTTACGCCGCGAATTATGAGCATATCGTCGGTGCGTCCCTGAGGCTTGCGCATGCGTACGTGCGTGCGGCCGCAGGAGCACTTTTCGCGTGTGAGCACGCATATGTCGCGCGTACGGTAGCGGATCATCGGAAATGCTTCTTTATCGAGGCACGTAAATACGAGCTCGCCCTGCTGTCCTTCCGGAAGCACTTCTCCGGTGTCCGGATCGATTATTTCGGCGTAGAAGTGGTCTTCGTTGATGTGCATGCCGTGCTGTTCGGAGCATTCGAACGAGACGCCGGGGCCTGAGATCTCCGTAAGCCCGTAAATATCGTACGCTTTTATTCCCAGAGTTTTTTCGATGTCGCGGCGCATCTCCTCGCTCCACGCTTCAGCTCCGAAAATACCGGCTTTAAGCGGGATGTCGTCAGGGCCGTAACCCATTTCTTTCATCGTTTCGCCGAGGTACGCGGCGTAGCTCGGAGTGCAGCACAGGATCGTCGCCTGAAGGTCCATAATGAACATGATCTGGCGCTCGGTGTTACCCGAACTCGTGGGTACGGTCAGGCAGCCTACTTTATGGGAGCCGCCGTTAAGTCCGGGGCCGCCCGTAAACAGGCCGTAGCCGTAGGAGACCTGGCAGACGTCTTCGTTCGTGCCGCCGGCTGCGACGATTGCTCTCGCGCAGCATTCCTCCCAAAGGTCAATGTCGTGCTGCGTGTAGAATGCGACAACGCGTTTTCCGGTGGTTCCGGACGTCGATTGGATACGCACGCAATCTTTCAGCGGTTTGGCCAGGAGGCCGTAGGGGTACGCTTCCCTGAGGTCCGCTTTTGATAAAAAGGGCAATTTGTGGATGTCGTCAATACTTTTGATGTCGTCAGGCGTCACGCCTTTTTCCTGCATTTTTTTGCGGTAATATGGGACAACGTCCCAGACGCGCCTGATCTGTTTTACGAGTTTTTCGTTTTGCATGCGGACAATTTCTTCCCGCGGAGCGCATTCGATTTCGGGCTGATAATATCTTTCCATGCTACCTCTCCTTCGCGCGGCCGTTATCCTGCTTCCCGCTAACCCGGAACCGGTTTCCGGCAGGCCCGCCGCTTGATGTTATTATATATTATCTGGAAGCCCGGCGCAAGAATTATTGATTGAACCAGGAACTGGGAACGATGAACCGGCAAATAGGAACTCGTAAGATGAACAGCGGCCTCATTGCTCATTTATACGGCCGCAAATAGGGAAGAGGCGGAATGCGGCCGTACCACCCACCTCGCCGATACGGCCGCAATTGAAAAAAGGCGAACCGAATGATAGCACGAATTTTGGGTCTCATGCGAACCCCGGAATCGGTTCGCATTTCGGTCAAACAAAATTCTTAGCTATTCATTCGGCTTCGCCAAAGGTCAAAAGGTTGAAAAGCGGCCTCATTGCTCATTTATACGGCCGCAAATTATATATAGATTATATATAAAAGCACAACTTAAAACCTTGACACCGCAGGCCTTAATTTGTTACAATCCGTATATAAATCAGGGGAGGTGCCGCGGCCTTGTTCTTTCGACGTAAAACGAGGCTGAAACCGCGCCTGACCGATGTGAGGTTACCAGATGGCAGATATTCAGAGAGCGGCGTTCAGCAAACGGATCTTTGCATTCCTGGCCGATATAGTGATCGGGGGACTGCTGCTGACGGGACTGTATATGCTCATGTCAACGGTGCTGAACATCGATAAATACAGCGAAAAATACAAGGCCGTACGCACGTCGTACGAAGAACAGTACGGAGTAACTTTCGGACTTGACCGCGAAAGCTTCGAAAAGCTGACGGAGGAAGAGAAGAAAGTTTACACGGCCGCGGTCGATGCGATGAACGGCGACGAGGAAGCAAATAAAGCGATCAGAACGGCATACAGGCTGTCGTTCGGGATCTTTGCCGCCGGGATCGTTGTGACCACACTGCTGCTTGAGTTCATTGTCCCGCTGTTCACGAAGGATGGCAGGACTCCCGGGAAGCTGCTTTTCGGGCTCGGAGTGATGAGGAAAAACTGCCTGCGTATGAGCGCTCCCGTATCGTTTGTCCGGGGCGTCATTGGAAAAGGAGTGTTCGAACTGGCGCTGCCGGCGGTCATTATCGTAACTGTATTCAGCAACGTCACGGGAATATTCGGGATCATCATGCTTGCCGTATTCCTGATCCTGGAAACGGTCGCTCTTGTAAAGAGCGGAGGAAGCAGCGCACTGCATGACGTACTTGCCGACACCGTAGTGATCGACTGGCACAGCCAGATGATCTTCAATACGGTGGAAGAGCGCGAAGCGTTTGAACTTGAGCGAAAGAAAATAACTGAAGAAGAATACATAAACTGACTGCGCGATATCTCATTTTCTCAAAAGCGCGGAAGTTCAGAGATACAACTCAAACAGATAGATCTACAAAAGACGAGATTCTTACAGGAAACGATTTACTTAAGATTACGGACCGGGGGCTGCGGAATGCCGGGGCGCCTTAGGTTGTTTATTACACACATCTAAGTAAGGGCAGAGGAGACAGTATGAAAATCGTTTTAAAAAATCTATCCAAGATTTTCCCAGCCATGGGTAAAAAGAACAAGGACGTGGTCGTAGCAGTCGATAATCTCGACATCGAGATACCGGACGGAAAACTTGTCGGGCTGCTGGGTCCTTCCGGCTGCGGAAAAAGCACTACGCTTTACATGATCAGCGGACTTCAGAAGCCAACGATGGGCCAGGTATTTTTCGGCGACGACGACGTGACGATGCTGGAACCTGAGCACAGAGGCGTAGGTCTCGTGTTTCAGAATTATGCGCTGTATCCGCACCTGACGGTGAAGCAAAACATTATGTTCCCGCTGCAGAACCTTAAAGGCGCAGAGAAGTTGTCAAAGGAAGAAATGTTAAGACGCGCTCAGGAAGCCGCGGATCTGGTACAGATAGGCGATCTTATGGAGCGTAAACCGAGCGCACTCTCAGGAGGACAACAGCAGCGCGTTGCCATCGCACGCGCTCTGGCGAAGGCACCGAGAGTGCTTTTGCTTGACGAACCGCTCTCGAACCTTGACGCACGTCTTCGCCTTCAAACGCGCGAAGAGATCAAAAGGATACAGAGAGAAACGGGAGTTACCACCGTATTCGTCACTCACGACCAGGAGGAGGCCATGAGCATTTCCGACGTGATCGTAGTTATGAAAAACGGCGTGATGCAGCAGGTCGGAGAGCCGCAGAAAGTATACGACGATCCCGGAAATCTGTTCGTGGCCCAGTTCCTCGGCACGCCGCCGATCAACGTATTTAACGGAAAGATCTCGGGCGGCGATCTTTATATCGGCGACGAAAAAATCATGGAAGTTCATGCAGAAGGAGCAGACAGACCCGTTACGGTCGGCATAAGACCGGAAGGCTTCATACCGTCGGAAGAGGGCGTGCTCAGCGGAAAGCTCAGGACGGTCGAAGTGATGGGCAGAGACTGTTCCGTGGTATTTACGAATGAAAGCTCGCAGAAACCCAGCGTAAGGGCGATCGTTGACTCTGATATCGGAGCTCGCTTCGACAGCACGGGTCTCGTTCGTTTCAACCTCAAGCGGAATAAAGTGTTCCTGTTTGAAGCGGAAACCGGCGAGCGTATCAGGTTCTGAGGTGGTCCCGAATGGAAGATAAAAAAGACATTATTCAAAATAATGATGTTCCTGAACGGCAGCCGCTGGACAGGAAGACAGTCATTAAGCTAAACAGGGACATAGGGTCGAAAAATCAGCTAAAAGGCTGGCTTTACCTTGCCCCCGCGCTGCTGCTGCTTATCATTTTCTCGTTCTATCCTCTGATCAACACTTTCCGCATGGCGTTCCTGAACGGGTATAACGGTCTTGCGATCGTAGGCGGCGAGTCGTTCAACCTCGGCGTGGAAAATTTCAAGACGGTTATAGGCTACGTGGATTTCAAACAGTGCCTTAAAAACACGATCCTGCTGTGCGTCGTTACGGTGCCCATCTCCACGATCCTTGCACTGCTTATCGCCGTAGCGCTTAACTCTATTAAACCGCTGCAGAAAGTATTTCAGACCGTATTCTTCCTTCCTTACGTTACGAACTCCATCGCTATCGGCATGGTCTTCAATGCCATGTTCACACGCGTAGGTCTTGGCGATCTTATTCAGACTCAGGGAATAATCAACAACATACTCGGATTATTCGGGATCGGTCCGTTCAACTTCGTAAACGTAGGCTCTTCATGGGGGGCAAACATGTTCGTCGTCTGCACGTACATCGTGTGGAACGCGATACCGTTCAAGATCCTTGTCCTTCTGGGCGGCCTTCAGAACGTGAACAAACAGTATTACGAAGCAGCGAAGATCGACGGCACTTCCAAAGTCCGTACGTTCTTCCGCATCACTATCCCGCTCGTTTCACCGATGCTGGCGTACGTTATAATCACTTCATTCATCGGCGGATTCAAAGAGTATTCGAGTATCGTAGGTATATTCGGAGAGGGAATGGGCCCCGGCGGCAACGGCCAGATGAATACTATCGTAGGTTACGTGTACAATATGTTACCTAAGAGCAATCTCGGCAACGCCTCCGCCGCGTCTCTGATTCTGTTCGCAATAATCCTTGTCGTAACGGCGATCAACGGTTACGTCAGCAAGAAGAAAGTCCATTACTGAGGTGCGCTATGGCTGATTTAAAAAATTACAATCTTAAAGAACTGAACGTCAGATCTGCCAGCCGTTCCCAGCGGGTATCCAAAATAGTCGGAAACGTAATAACGTACATTTTCCTCGCGGTCATGGCCGTTATCGTTATATTCCCGTTCTACTGGATGATCATATCCTCCCTCAAAACGATGGATGAGTACCGCGCCAACGTCCCCACGCTCTGGCCGCAGAACATCTATTTCGAAAACTTTGCCACCGCATTCAGCAAGGCGAACCTGAAGGATCTGTTCCTGCACACGCTGCTCGTAGGAACGATATCCACCGTGCTTTCACTCGTTGTGACCGTACTGAGCGCATTCGCATTTGCGCGGCTTCAGTTCAAGGGTAAAAACGTTGTCTTCGGGCTGCTGATGGCGACGATGATGGTTCCCGGCGAACTGTACACGATCACTAACTACCTCACCGTTTCAGGCCGGCTGCCGTTCGTTGAAGAACCGATACAGGCCCTCGATTTCACCAATACGTTCGCGGTGCTGATCTTTCCGATGCTGGTGAGCGTCTTCTACATCTATCTGCTGCGGCAGACGTTCATGCAGATACCGAACGAACTGTACCTCGCGGCAAAGGTAGACGGCACGAGCGACTTCAAGTATCTGTGGAAAGTCATGCTTCCGCTTTCGGTGTCAACGATCATCACGATCACCATACTGAAGATGATGGGCGCATGGAACGCGTACATCTGGCCCAGACTGGTGGCAAACGATCAGGCCCACCAGTTGATCACCAACGGTCTTCGCGGCGCAAGTTTCACCGATGAGTTCGGCGAGGTCAACTACCCGGCTCAGATGGCCGCGGTAACGATCGTTTCAATTCCTTTGTTCCTGATCTTCGTATTCCTCCGCAAATACATCATGCGCGGAGTTTCGAGGAGCGGAATAAAGGGCTGAACCAATATTTGCCATGATCCGCAGCCGGGAAGGGAGCGCGCTCCCGCACCGGTGCGGATTAAAATAAAGAAACAGAAAAGCAAACAGAAGGAGCATTTTTATGAAGAAATTAATTGCTTTGGTATTGACGGTCGTGCTTGCCGCCGCACTTGTGCTTAGCGGGTGCAGTCTGAACGGGAACGGATCGTCATCAGGCGGGTCGAAAGTTGTTGACCCTGATGCGGAGATCGAAGTTGTATTCTACCACACGATGGGTGCGAATCTGCGCTCAGTTCTGCAGAAATACATCGTCGAATTCAACAAGATCTATCCGAAAATTACGATCAACGAGCAGTCGATCGGCGGATACGATGACGTTCGCGACCAGGTCATCACCGAACTCCAGGCCGGAAAACAGCCGGCGATAGCATACTGCTACCCCGACCACGTTGCCACCTATCTCAGAAGCAGGAAAGTCATTGACCTCAACGAATACATCAACGATTCCGAAGTCGGACTTACCGAGGCTCAGGTAAAAGACTTCATTGCCGGTTACTACGAAGAAGGCAGACAGTTCGGCGA
>JAGCTF010000128.1 GCA_017963755.1 Clostridia bacterium
CGAAAGATCTTTTTCCACGCTCAAAGAAGAGGAAGAGCATGTCATATGGTCTGTCTGGGATTATCTGGATGATAACGGACGGATATATGAGAAAATAGTCATGAGCAGCGCGGAAATTTGCGGCTGTTCGCTTGTTCTTATGAACGTCTACATGTGCCTTGCGAGGTAACGGGAGACAGGACGTATGCATTTTGTTGACGCGAAATCGATATTGACCGGAAACGGCGGGCGGTACGGTATGAATATTTACAGGGGCTGTTCCCACGGCTGCATTTATTGTGACAGCCGCAGTGCCTGCTACCGGTTTACGCATCCGTTTGAGGATATCGAGGTCAAGAAAAATGCTCCCGAGCTTCTGGAGGCGGCGCTCCTGGCGAAGAAAAAGAAGTGTATGATCGGAACGGGGGCAATGTCCGATCCGTATATGCACTGTGAGGAAGAACTTCGGCTGACGCGCAGATGCCTCGAGATCATATCCGGGTACGGCTTCGGCGTCGCGATCCAGACTAAATCGGACAGGATCATGCGCGACATCGACCTGCTCGACGAGATCAATCAAAAAGCAAAATGCGTTGTCCAGTTCACGCTTACTACTTATAACGATGCGCTTTGCCATATCATCGAACCGAACGTCTGCAATACCAGGAGGCGTATAGAGGTCCTTGCAGAGATGCAGAAAAGAGGGATACCGACGGTCGTGTGGCTGTGCCCGATCCTTCCGTTCATAAACGATACGGAAGAAAACGTGCGTACGATCCTTGAAGAATGCGTACGTGTCGGAGTTAAAGGGATCGTCTGTTTCGGTATGGGGCTTACTCTGAGAGAAGGCGACAGGGAATATTATTACGCGGCGCTTGAACGGCACTTCTCCGGGCTGAAGCAAAAATATATCGCCGCATACGGAAACGCGTACGAACTGGCGAGCCCGAATAACGGGAAGCTGATGGCAATGTTTACGAGGCTGTGCAGGGAGCACGGTATTCTCTGCACGCCGGAAGAGTGCTTCCGCTTTATGGCGGAACTGCCGGACAAGTACGAGCAGCTGAGCATATTTGACGATGGCTTCAGAGGGAGGACAATATGATCCACGTTGACGATGCACTCCGGAACCTTTTAGAGCGCGATCCCGGTCTGACGCCGTACGGCGGAGAGATACGCATGCACCTTGACCGCTATAACGAAAAGCGCAGCATGCTCGCCGGAGACGGGCCGATCTCGGATTTTGCCAACGGTTACGATTATTTCGGCTTTCACCGCACCGATTCCGGGTGGGTCTTCCGCGAGTGGCTGCCCGGCGCCGATGCCGTATGGCTCATGGGCGATTTTAATTACTGGGGGAAGTTCGAGTATCCGATGACAAATATAGGGAACGGCGTCTGGGAGATCTGTTTAGAGGGGCGCGACAGGCTTAAGCACGGTCAATACGTAAGACTGATCGTGGGCAGGCAGGGTGATTCTTTCGAGCGCGTTCCGGCGTACGTTACCCGCTGCACCATGGATCCGTACACGAATAAACTCAGCGGCCAGCTCTGGATGCCAGACGAGCCGTTTGAATGGACCGACGGGGACTTTTTCAGAAAGCAGCGCCCGGATGCGCCGCTGATCTACGAAACTCACGTCGGAATGGCGCAGGAGCGGGAAGGTATCGGTTCGTACCGTGAGTTTGCGGAAAATACACTCGAGTGGATCAGGACTTCGGGCTACAATACGATTCAGCTGATGGCTATCCAGGAGCATCCGTATTACGCGTCATTCGGATATCAGGTGACAAACTTCTTTGCCCCCTCGCACCGTTACGGTACGCCGGAAGACCTCAAATATCTCATAAACAAAGCGCACGGCCTCGGCATATCAGTGCTGCTCGACGTTGTCCACAGCCACGCCTGCCCGAACGTGGGAGAGGGTCTTAATCTGCAGGACGGTACGGACGGTCAATATTTTCTCGAAGGCGGCCGCGGCTGGCATCCCGCGTGGAAAACGCGTATTTTTGATTATTCAAAGCCGGAAGTGCTCCATTTTCTGCTGTCAAATCTTAAATACTGGCAGGAGGTATTTCATTTCGACGGCTTCCGTTTCGACGGTGTGACGTCAATGATGTTTGAAAACCACGGCTACTGCAATTTCTACAGCTACCGCGACTTTTTCTCGCTCAATACGAACGTTGACGCGAGAGTCTATCTGATGCTCGCAAACGAACTTGTCCACGGCGTCGATCCGAACGCGATCACCGTGGCGGAAGACGTCAGCTGTTTCCCCGGAATGTGCCTGCCGCTCGAATATGCGGGCATAGGGTTCGATTACCGCCTTGCCATGGGTATTCCGGACGTATGGATAAAGCTGGTGAAAGATCAGCCGCAGGAGCAGTGGGATATGGGTTATCTGTGGCACGAACTGCTCGGAGGCCGCCCCGGAGAGAAGAGCATCGGATACGCTGAATCGCACGATCAGGCGCTCGTAGGGGATCAGTCGCTCATATTCAGGTTCGCTGATGCGGAGATGTATTACGGAATGGAGAAGAACTACCATTCGCCCGTGATAGACCGCGCAGTCGAGATGCACAAGGTCATCCGGCTGCTTACTTGTGCGACCGCGGGCGACGGGTATCTGAATTTTATGGGCAATGAATTCGGCCATCCGGAGTGGGTGGATTTTCCGCGCGAGGGCAACGGCTGGTCATATAAGTACGCGAGGCGTCAATGGTCGCTTGTGCTTGACCCGGAATTAAAGTACGAATGGCTCGCGAATTTTGACCGGGCGATGATCGGGTTCGTCAATGCGAGCGCGCTGCTTTGCTCCGGGCCTGTGCGCGGCATTTGCATTGACAACGGCAGAAAGCTTATCATTTTTGAGCGCGGAGGGTATTTGTTTGTGTTTAATCTTCATCCGTACGTTTCTCAGGAGGGCGTTTTCGTAGATACTTACTTCTCCGGGCCAGGCAGGTACAGGGTCGCGCTTTCGATGGACGAATGGCCTTTCGGAGGGCAGGAGCGAATAAGCAAAGATTACGTTTACTGTACCGAAGCAACGGAATACGGAGAAGGATTCAGGATATATATCCCGTGCCGCTGCGGCGCGGTGCTCGAAAAACTCGGTCTGGAGGAACAACATGCTTGAATTTTTAAAGGACAATATAATACCGATAATGGTCGTAATATCTGTGGCAATATTTGCGTTCAGGTTCATCAGGCTTATGCGCCGCGAAAAGCAGGAAGAAAGCAAAAAGGCAGCCGGCAGCGAAAACCCGGAAATCCATGAGGACGCTGAGCCCGCGGACGGGGCAGAACAGGAAGGCGGGACCGCGACGGAAGACGGGGCCGCTCGCGAAGGCGGGGACAAATAGAAAAGATAGCGGTTTTGCTTGACATCGGGCGCTGCAAAGTGTAACAATAAATATAACAAAACGGCACAATAAAAGGAGGATCACACATGAGCTTTTTGGACAAAATAATTGCCGCCGTAAAAGGCCCGGATAAGGACAAGGACGAGTTTGGGCTTAACGAAGAATGGAAAAAAGACAGGACCGTAACGTTACAGGAATTGCCCGACACGCTTGACGAGCTGAAGGCAGCCGTTGACGTAAAAGATCCCGGAAGCGTCGCTGCGTACTGGCTGTACAGCGTTATGGGACTCACCGTGGATTTTGACTCCGGAATGAGCATGATGAAATATCTGTTTGCTGACATCGAGCCGTTCGGACGCGGCTTTACAGAAGGCGGCGGCGCAGGCAGAGCCGGCTGGGATCCTTACTTTAACGACCGCCTCAAAGACGACGACTACCGCTGGCTCCCCAGAGCATACTTCAAAGGCGCGGTCGCGGGCAACGGCTTTATGCCTCCTGCTCCGCTCGCTGTCGATCTTCATTACAATGCGCCAAACACCGACACGATCAACGGTCAATCTTTCAAGCAGCTCGGGAGGCTCAATATCGTTTACTGGATCCAGAGCAACGCGGCGGGGAACAAGGTCAATATCACTCTCAGCAAGTTTGACGGCAGCGACAGGTGGTACGTTACGAGCGGTACTTCGTGCTCCGCGGTTTTCTATGATCAGAGAGCCGGTCTGACCGCTGAAGCGAAGAGCAAGTTGTATTCGTGATAAAGCGAAGCGAGTGATAAATGGCAAGTTTTTAATTGAGAGCTGCGGGCGGAAGAAGTAACAAAACTTCGCCGCCCGTTGTTTTTTGCATTGCACACGGTTCTAATTTGCATTGCTTCCGGGCCGCATTTGCGGTATAATTGACCGCAGAAAAACGATGAGAGGTAATTACCGATGCCTTTATTTGAAGTAACTGAAAACGACAGAAAAATTTACGAGACAGAATTGAAAGACTTCCTGCCCGAAAAGATCATTGACGTCCATACACACGTATGGCTCGATGAACTTACGATACCGGCGCCGGAAGATGAAGACCCCAGAGCAGTGACCTGGCCGAACCTTGTCGCTAAGGATAATAGTATCGAAGATCTTCAGGAGACGTACCGCCTGCTTTTCCCTGGAAAAGACGTAAGAGCGCTGATGTTCATCAGCAGAGTCCACGACATCGAAAGCGGCGTAAAGAACAATGAATACCTTGCCGACGCGTCGCGCAGGAGCGGCTGGCCGGCGCTCTATTACAGCCATCCCACGCAGAGCCCGGACGAAGTGGAGCGCATGATCCGCAAAGGCGGTTTTCTCGGGATCAAATCATATTTAAGCCTTTCTCCGAGCTATATTCCCGAGGCAGAGATACGCATTTTCGACTTTTTCCCGAAGGCGCAGCTAAAGCGCATGGATGAGATGGGGGCTATCGTGATGCTCCACATCCCGCGCAACGGCCGCCTGAAAGATCCGGTAAACCTCGAGCAGATCCTTGAGATCAAGGCCGAGTTCCCGAACATAAGGCTGATAATCGCACACGTTGGCCGCGCATACACGCACGGCGACGTTGGCAATGCTTTTACGGATTATCTTTATAAGGCTCCTGATCTGATGTACGACTTTTCGGCCAATTGCTGCGAATACGCTATAACTGAAGTTATCCGCCACGCAGGACCGGAGCACGTCATGTACGGCACCGATATGCCCATACTCAGGATGCGCACACACCGCATAGAAGAAAACGGCACGTACATAAATCTCATACCGCCAGGACTCTACGGCGACCCGTCCCAGGACAGACACCTGCGCGAAGTCAGTGCGGAAGAGGCGGAGAAGATCACGTTCTTCGTGTACGAGGAACTTCTGGCATTCAAACGCGCGTGCACGACGCTCGGCATGACGAAAAAAGACGTCGAAAATATGATGTTCGGCAACGCCTACAGGCTGATCGAAGGCGCGAGAAGATCGATCTACGGAAACAATTGAAGCAGCCACTATATTTAAGCGAAAACGACCGAAACGGAGGAAATTGAAAAATGAGCGAATGCGAATGCAGATGTGAATGCAAAAATGCTAAAAAGGTAAAGATCGGATATCTGCCTTTTTATATTAAATTATATGACGACGCGTATCCGCATATAAGGGCTGCGATGGAGGACTACACGCACGAACTTATCGGGATGATAGAAGCGCACGGGATAGAAGTTGTCCTCGCCGACGAAGTGTGCAGGGTGAAAGAAGAGTTTGACCGCGCCGCCGCAAAACTCAACGCCGATCCGGAGATCTGCGCAGTTGTCACCCAGCACCTCGCATATTCTCCTTCGCTCGAATCGATCGGCGCGCTGCTTTCGCTGAAAGCTCCGATAATCGTATTTGATACTACTCCTGCGTACGAAGTTCTGAAATATGCCGAGACCGAGGACCGCATAATGCCGAACCACGGAATACACGGCGTGCAGGATATGTGCAATATGCTGCGCAGAAACGGCAGACATTACGAGCTCGTGGCCGGGCACGCAAAACACAGCGACGTGATCGACGAACTTTGCGGCCTCTGCAGAGCGGCTTATACCGCTAAAAACCTCAAAACTTCGCGGATCGGTATGGTCGGAGGCGAATTTGAAGGAATGGGTGATTTCAGAGTTCCGGACGACGAACTCAGACGGACGCTCGGCGTTGTAACAGTAAGAATGAGCACCGAAGACGGTCAC
The DNA here is from genome assembly GCA_017963755.1 of Clostridia bacterium. Taxonomy (GTDB): domain Bacteria; phylum Bacillota; class Clostridia; order UBA1212; family UBA1255; genus UBA1255. The sequence continues at coordinate 6,069 of JAGCTF010000128.1, forward strand.
AAATTCACCGAAGCCGTTACGGAAGAAGAAATAGACGCGGAAATTGCCTCCGACGCTGAAAGATTCGAGATACGCGCTAAGGACAAAGCCGCGTACCGCGCCGAGACGAAGGCGGGCCTTGCCGTCCGCAAATGGATGGCCGCGAACGACCTGTGCGGCGTTACGGTCAATTTCCTTCACACCGATACCGCGGGCATCCCAAAAATGCCCTTCGTTGAATGCTGCAAAGTACTTTCCCGCTGCCAGGGCTACGCCGGTGAAGGCGATAACCTCACCGCCGCGCTCGTCGGTGCCCTTATCCGCACTTATCCGGACACGACTTTCACCGAAATGTTTACGCCGGACTGGGAGCAGAACCTCATACTTCTCAGCCACATGGGCGAAATAAATCCGCGCCTGGCCGAGTGGACGACTCTTGACGATAAGCGCTTTACTTATAATTCCTGCGGAAACACGGTCACGCTTAACGGCTGTTACAGGGCCGGAAATGCAGTGCTGGTTAACCTGGCACCCGCGAAAGACGGATATACGCTTATACTTACAGAAGTCGAGCTCACCGACGACGGGTCGCGCACGGGCGTGTATTCGACGGAAGTTCAGGGCTGGCTGAAACCTGCGCTGCCGCTGCCTGAATTCTTAAAAGCATATTCGATGTACGGCGGCACACACCACTCCGCAATGGTATACGACGGCGACGTAAACGAACTCGCCGCTTTCGGCCGCTTCATGGGCTTTGAAACTGTCGTTATCTGAAGGGAAGGCAATAAATGAAAGCAAAAATCAGAACGCCGTATTTTGAGATCGGCACGAAAAATTACATATACGGAGACACTGTACTCGAATATGCGCTGGCGGCGGACAAGGCGGCGGAAAAATACGATATTGACGTCCTGTTCATAACGCCTGCGGTGGAGATCAGGAGAGTGGCGGAAAACACGAAACACCTGATCGTACTTGCCCCCTATATGGATACGCTGAGGCCCGGGCGAGGCATGGCGGACATACTTCCGGAAGCGCTGAAAGCGGCCGGGGCGAAAGGTGTCGTCATCAACCACTGCGAAAAGCCCATGAGCCTGCCTCAGATGAAAGCGACGATCGACCGTGCGAGGGAACTGGATTTCCTGGTTTTCGCCTGTGCCGACACGCTTGAGGAGGCCAAGGCTATCGCCCAGCTTCATCCCGATATCATCAATCCCGAACCGTCTGCGATCATCGGCGGCGGAAAGGGTGTTTCGCCTATGGATTACGTGATGGATTCCATCCGCGAGATCAAGTCCGTGTATCCGGATATCATGGTGGAGCAGGCCGCGGGGATAACGAACGGGCAGCAGGTCTATGATTTCATTATGGCAGGCAGCGAGGCGGCAGGTGCGGCTTCAGGCATCATGAACGCAAAAGATCCGATAGCGATGATAGATGAAATGATCGCCGCAACGCGCCGTGCGGCAGACGACCTTAAAAAACGGGAGAAATGACATGGTAAAAAAGTATTCGTTCAAACTTGAATCTAACCACCGGGCCGTGACTTTTCACGACGTTACGGATAAGGTGAAAGAACTTATAAAAGAGTCAGGCATTACCGACGGCATCGCGGTAGTTTATTCGCACCATACGACATGCTCGGTCATAACCCAGGAATGCGCGTTCGATAAGTCTATGACCGGGCTCGAGACGCTCCAGCAGGATCTGGTCAACGTTTTCGAGGAGTGGATCCCCACCCAGCGTACCGAGGGCATGTACCTCCATCCCGGGCCTGAGGCGCTGGAATTTGCGGAAGAGCACGGCGAGGACAATTTCGGCTGCCACAACACAGACGCACACCTCCGCTCATCGATAATAGGCAGAAACGTCACTATCGTTGTCGACAACGGCGTGGCCGATCTTGGTGAGTTCGGCCGTATCCATTTTATTGACTGGGACCAGACCCGTGGGCGCACACGCACGGTCCAGGTCATGCTGATCGGTGAATGAATATGAAATATCTTATCGGCCTTGATATAGGCACTTCTGCGGTCAAAGGCGCGCTGATGGATGCGGACACACGCATCGTAAGCACCTCTGCCGCTCCGTTTACATATTTCCAAGAAGGCACGGCAAAGCTGCTGGATCCGGACCATTTCGTTGAAACCTGCAAAAGCGTGATACGGAAGCTGGCGGAGAAAGCCGCGGCTGATGCGGAAAGGTGCGGTAAAGGCGAAAAGGCTGAAATCGTTGCCATCTGCTCCTGCTGTGCCAGCGGATGCCCGTTGTTCCTTGACGCGAATTTAGCGCCCCTTACGCCTATAATAGGGTGGCAGACCTCCGTCGAATGGGACGTTCTCAACAAAGTGTACACAAAAGAAGAGCAGGATGCCTTCTACCGTATCGTGGGCTGGGATTTCTTCGACGGAATGCCTGCCGCGAACCTGGCATGGTTCAAGGTAAACCGCCCCGAAATACTGGAAAGGACCCGCTTCTTATGCATGAGCGCCGAATACCTGAATTACAGGCTCACCGGTCTGTGGGGCCTTTCCCATTCTATGGGCACTCCCTCATACCTGATGGACCAGGAGAAAGGCATTTACAACAGTGCGATGCTTGAAAAATTCGGGCTCCGCGAAGAGATGCTGCCTCCGATATATGACAAAGGTACCGTGCTGGGGGTCGTTAAACCGGAAGCGGCGCAGGAACTCGGATTGGGCAACGACACGAAGATCGTGCTCGGGACTTTTGACCACCCGTCCGGAGCGCTTGGCGCGGGAGTGATCGACGAAGGCGAAATGTTATTGTCCTGCGGCACGTCCTGGGTGGAATTCTTCCCCGTATATGACCGCGAATTCGCACTCACCACCGGAGGGCTCGTTGACCGCTTCATGTTAAACGGCGCGCCGTATTGCGTGATGAAATCCCTCGAATCGGTCAGCGATAAGATCAACGGCCTCCGGGAAAAGCTGCTGGGTAGGATCGATTTCGGCGAAAACGATGCTCTGATCCAGGCGTCCGAACCGGGAGCACACGGGCTGAAGTTTGATTTCACGGATGGCGACGCCGAGCGTGCGAAAGGTTTCTCCAGAGCAGATATCGCCAGGGCAATTATCGAGAGTGCCGCTGTCATGCTCAGGGACAATCTCCGTCAGCTCGAACTTTGCGGTCTCAGGGCGGACAATCTCACAGCGATCGGCGGTATTACCAATTCTGCCACGTGCGTGAACGTGATATCCGAAATTCTCGGGCGAAAGGTTAAAGTTGTCAACGGCCAGGCTGCCGGAGCTGTGGGTTCTTGTCTGCTTGCCGGTATCGGCACAGGCGTGTTCCCGTCGGAACGCGAAGCTGTAAATATCATGATGGCGCGTCTTAACGCCCCGGAGGAGTGAGTGTTTTGAAGAAGGAATCGCTGGAACAGGCGCTGAAAGTGTACGAGATCGAAAGCGAATGCATCCGGGAGATGGCAGCGTTTTTTGATGAAGAAGCGTTCGGGAAAGCTGCGGAATTGCTCAAAAATGCCCAGCGGATAGGTGCATCGGGCTGCGGCCACTCAGGTATATTGTGCCAGCACTTCGCTCACCTGATGTGCTGCATCGAGCAGCCTGCGAAGTTCATTCCGCCGTCAGAAGCGGTACACGGCGGCACCGGATTCCTGCAGGAAGGGGACGTCTGCCTGCTCGCATCGCGCGGAGGAAAAACGGCCGAACTTATTCCGATACTTGACATCTGCCGCGCCAAGGGGGTCAAAGTGATAACCGTGACTGAAAATACGGAATCGCCCCTCGCAAAAGGCGCGGACGTTGTCCTCAAACAACACGTGAACCGCGAGACGGACAAGTATAATTGTCAGGGGACAACGTCGAGTACGTCTCTGGCTGTTATTTTTCATATTCTGCAGACGATCCTGATCGAGGAGACGGGGTTTAAGAACGAGCAGTTTGCGGTGATACATCCAGGAGGAGCGGTTGGCCAGCGACTGATCAAGTTGTAAATTGCAAGTTGCACGTTGCAAGTTGCAAGTGGCAAGTTACAAGTTGTAAGTTGCAAGTGGCAAGTTAAAAGTTGTAATTTGCATTTAAAATAAAGAATAAACTGTATTACGGAGGGAAACAAATGGAATTTAAGGTTTATCAGAAGGAATTGGAACTGCAGTCGAGAGGCTGGATACCGACGTTTCACGACGTATCGAAAGAGGTACTCGAAATCGTAAAAGCATCAGGCGTAAAAAACGGAACGGTGGCGATTGCCTCCCACCACACCACGTGCTCGGTAATGATACAGGAATGCTCGCACGATATTGACAGCTTCGATATCGAATATCTGCAGCACGACCTTCTTGACATTATGCGCAAACTTATCCCGGACTTTGCAGAAGAGCATCAGTACCGCCATCCCGGACCGATCCATCTGCAGTTTGGCCGCTACGTGGGCGAGCCCGGCGATTTTACGAGTATGAATACCGACGGACATCTGCGCTCCGTATTCTTCGGCCGCAGCGAAGTCATGACGATCAAGGACGGCGAGCTTGACGGCGGCGAATTCGCGCACATCTATTTCGTCGACTGGGATCACGTCCGCGCACGCAGGCGTCAATTAAACATCACCGTTATGGGTACGACGGAGGACGTCGGGGACCGCAAGTGGAACGGCGGCGAGGTGGTCAATACGCTTCGCAAGTATACTGACGAGGAGAAGGCGTTTGACGTGCACTATACGCTGCAGCAGAAGAGATGAAACTATATTTTATCCGGCACGGTGATCCGGACTACGCACACGATACCATAACGGAGCGCGGTAAAATAGAGGCTCAGGCGCTGGTGCCGAGAGTCGCCGAATTGAACGCCGACGCATATTTCTGCTCGCCGCTCGGAAGGGCGCGCGATACCGCGGCACCGTCGCTCAAATATCTGGGAAAGACGGCCGAGATAAAAGACTGGCTGCAGGAATTCAACGCCCCGATCATCGATCCTTACGTGGGAGGCATACGGTGCCCGTGGAATCTTGCCCCGTCAATGTGGACCGGCGACGCTAAAATGTATGATAAGGACAGCTGGGTTAAGACCGATCTTATGAGCACTGGCAACGTTGAGAGCGAATTCAAGCGCGTGTGCGACAGCCTTGACGCCCTGCTCGCGGAATACGGTTACGAGCGGATCCCGGGCGGTAACAACACTTATAAAGTTGTGCGCCCGAATACCAAGTCGCTCGTGTTTTTCTGCCATATGGGTATTTCGCTGGTGCTGATGTCGCATCTGTTCGGGATCTCCGGACCTTGTATGTGGCAGGGCTTCTGCCCGCTTCCGACTTCTGTTTCGCTCGTCGAGACGGAGCAGTGGGAGAAGGGGATCGCGAATTTCAGGGCGGTTTATCTGGGAGACGTGTCGCACCTTTATGCGGCGGGTATCGAGCATTCGATGTCCGGCTTCGCCTACGAAGTGCTTCCGGAATAACACGGCCCCCGGCCGGCAGGGTGCCGCCCGGTAACTGTGAAGATACGGCCGCAAATTTACAACAACGCAAAGGAGTTACGGGAACAAATGAAGCTCAATTACAAAAGGACTATTCTTGTAGGCTTTGCCTTCTTCCTTATATGCCTTTTCTGGCAGGCGTACGACAACATCGTGCCGCTGATCCTGACAAACAAATTCGGAATGTCGCAGACCTGGTCAGGCGTAATAATGGCGCTGGACAACATCCTTGCCCTCTTCCTGCTGCCCGTGTTCGGTGCGCTTAGCGATAAGGTAAAAACAAAGAGCGGCAGGCGCACACCGTTCATAATGATCGGGACCATCCTTGCCGCCGTACTTTTCATCGGCCTCTCCGTAGCGGATCATAAACAGCTCACAAAGCTTCAGGATGTGACGCCGGACAAGTACGAGACTTCTCTTTCAGTTTTGTACGATGCGAATCCGAAGATCACGGAACCGACTGAAGCGACGGACGGAAAGAATTTCTTTGATGCGCTTAAGGACGTATTTGCGGTCAAGGATAAGAAGCCTCTCAATGAGTTGATTTCGAGAGATGACTTCCTTAACATAAAAATGTTCGTGACCGACGAAAGCGGGAAGGAAACCAAGACCGCCACGGACGAATACAACAACTACGTTGTCCCCGCGCGCAACGCGTACGCATGGCAGCAGACCGCGAATTCACCGGTGACACTGGTGTTCTTCGTTGTCCTCCTGCTCGGCGTGCTGGTGTCAATGGGCATATTCCGCTCGCCGGCCGTTGCCCTCATGCCTGACGTCACGCCCAAACCGCTGCGTTCCAAGGGCAACGCGATCATAAACCTTATGGGCTCGTTCGGCGGTATACTTGTCCTCGTGCTCGGCATGCTGTTCAAGACGGGCAACGTCCGCAACGCGCTTATGAGCTACATTCCGTTCTTCTGCACCGTTGCCGGCATAATGATCATCGCGCTCGTCATATTCAGACTGACCGTGAAAGAGCCTCAGTGGGCGATGGAAGCGGCCGAGATCGATGCTAAAGCTGAGAGCGGAGCGGAGAACGTGTCTGCATCTGATTCCGGTAAAGCTCCGGAAATATCCGGAAATGCCCGGAAATTAACGAAGGCGGAGCGCAGATCACTCATATTCATACTGCTCTCCGTTGCCCTCTGGTACATGGGCTACAACGCCGTTACGAGCAAATATTCGGTTTACGCCGGAAGCGTGCTGAATATGGACTATAACATGACGCTCATTATTGCCCAGGCGGCGGCAATCATTTCGTACATACCTATCGGGCTGCTGTCAACAAAATTCGGGCGCAAAAAGACCATAATCGCAGGCGTGATTATGCTTGCCGTGGCGTTCGGAGCCGCGTCGTTCATGCGCGCCGGAAGCCCGCTGCTCCTTATGAACATCCTGTTCGCGCTCGCGGGCATTGCGTGGGCAACGATAAACGTGAATTCTTTCCCGATGGTCGTCGAGCTCGCTTCGAGCAGCAACGTGGGGAAATATACCGGTTACTATTACACGTTCAGCATGGCGGCGCAGGTAGTTACGCCTATTCTGAGCGGAATATTCCTTGACATCCGCTTCACGACGCTGTTCCCGTACGCTACGGTGTTCGTGCTGCTCGCACTTGTGACGATGCTCTTTGTCAAGCACGGCGACGCGAA
>JAGCTF010000129.1 GCA_017963755.1 Clostridia bacterium
AGCTGGAGGATCAGAATATCCATCGCAACAAGATCAGGCTGTCGATCGTTACCGAACACATCGACGACATCATTGCGGATCTCGAAAAAGGATTTGCGGCGCTGAGATAGGAACGAGTAGCTAGGAACGAGTAACGAGCAACGAGGAACTGGCAACTTGCGACTGGTAAGTTTTATAGTTTGAACCATTTGTATTTTCCGTCCTGCCGTATCTGGGAGTACCCGCTCCCTTCGATCATGCGGCAGGACGCTTCATTTTCAATATAACACCGCGCGACACATTTAAGGCCCAGCTCGCGGGAGGCAAACTCCGAAAGCCCGCTGAACGCCGCTCTCCCGTACCCTTTTTGCTGAAATTCAGGCATAATGCGGCACCCGACTTCGGCGAAACCGTCAGAAGTAAACTGCCAGAGCAGCGCCTCGCCGATCATTGGCCCCGATTCACTCGTCCTGACGGCAAAATTGATCGAATCTCCGGCGCGCATATCGCGGCGCAGCTGGTCGTAAAAAGTATTGTCATCGACCGGGCCAGTTATCAACGGATCCTCGCGGTAGTCGTAGCCCCACATTTTATTATTGACGACGTCCGTATTTAGGGCAAGGTATGCGGCCTTATCCGAAGCACGGATCGGAGTAAGAAAGATCTCTCCGCTTTGCAGCACCGTCCCCCGCCTGTGCCTCATAAAGTCCCACGTCAGCCCCTCTCCCGCCTTCACGTGAACGAGATGCTTGTTGATCATGGAGATCGGCTGGTATTGACGTTTCGACGTGCGGATCCCGGGATCGCCGGAGTCGTCTTCCCTGTTCACAAACAGCAGCGGATATCCGAGCTGCGCTTCGACGTACCTCACAAATCCGTTAAAAATGACAGGATACGCCCCTTCGAACCGCTTGAGCGCCTTCTCAACGTGGATAAACAGCATATCGCCGACCAGTTCGCCGATGCTTACAGCCGCGATCTCACCGCCCGCTTCAAGGCATACCGCGGTCATACCGAGGTCATCATACACATCAAGAAGATCTAGCGTGCCGGCAAGTTCGAACGCTTCGATCGCGTTTCCCCCGTCATGTTCCGTATGGTATTCGCGCAGCATCGCGTCAATTTTATCACGGTCTTCCGGCCTGACCGCTCGCACAACGGGCTCGCCGTAGAGTTGGACAAATTTGTTGATATGGTTGCGCTGGCCGCTGAACTTTTTGCCCCGGAACGACGCGATCTCGTCAAACGAATAAACGTAATCGCTCCAGCGCATATCGAATCCCCACATTGCCGGCCTGAGCCGCCCGTCTGCACGAATTATGCGCAGAAGCTCCTTTGTTACCCCGTAAAATCGCAGCGGAAGGCTGTTTTCCCGCGCATATACGATCAATTTATCTATTGCGCCGTCAACGTCCGCCCCTATCGGCCAGCTGAATGCGACCTGATCGCCGATGATCTGCCGGACGATCAGCGTGTCATTCTCTATGCAGAACCCGAGCTCTGTCCCCTCGCGGAACATAAGCAGCACGCCGGCGGTAATATCGCTGGCAGGCCACGGATTGTTTTTAAGATACGGAATGGCTTTTTTTAACGTTTCGAGCGAGAAAGGGTCAAATTTCAGCATAAGTAGTCTTTCTTGCGGCTGGGCGCGGGTTAGTGTGGCCGGACTGCCGGCGGCAGGCGGCGAACCGCCGTCAATTCTTATACTCACATTTCGGCACGCTGTCAAGTTCCGGGCACATTGATGATAAACAGATAACTTGAATTTAATATAATTATTATATATAATAACAAAGCGCTAAATAATTATGTAAAAAACGTGATTATTGCGGCCTTAAGCATTAACTACCGGGGAAGATTTTATAAATGGCAAACAATGAAAACATTCAGAAGCCGAAAAGAAGCGGTACGGGGTTTCGGTCCGTACGCTGGCAGCTGGTTATTTACGATACACTTTTATTTTTCGGTCTGGGAGCGCTGTCCGCTCTGATTTGTCTCACGAAATTCAGTTCCCGTCCGACAGTTGGAGCGTTTTTTATTTCATTAGGCGCACTGTTCGTACCGATAATTGTCAGCAGATTCCTTTTCGGCGTCTATAAGCAGATCTGGCGCTACGGCGGCGTGCAATCGTACCTGAAACTGTGCCTTGCCGACGCCTCCGCGTTCATACTATTCTTTGTTGTCCGCGTATTCCTGCCTCAGCGAACCGTCCCGATCATCTGGATCTTTTCATTGACCTGCCTGAACCTTCTGGCGACACTGTTTATGCGCATGTGCTACAGGTATATGTATTCGCATTACAACTACAATTCGTGGTTCGGGCGCTTTATGGTCTTTTCGCTGAAATTGTTCACGTTCGGAAAGATCTCAAAAGAACTGAAGGAACGCAGCATTGACGACGCGAGAAAGATCAAGATTGCTATCGTTGGCGCGGGCAATACCGGCGTCGCACTTGCTTCGGAGCTTAAAAATACCGGAAACTCGGCATACACGCCGGTCCTTTTTATTGACATCAGCCCCGAAAAGATCGGTCGCGAGATCAGCGGCGTTCCGATCATAAGTGAGGCGGAGGCAACGAAGGAGTGCATCGATAGTCATAAGGTCCAGGAGCTCGTTTTTGCGCTTCCGCACCTTAGCGAAAGCGAATTCAACCGTCTGTACAACAAATATTATGATTACGGCATAAAGATCAAATCCTACGACTACCCGATGATGCAGGATTCCGCCGAGAAACGTGATAAGGGCCGCAGGATCGTGCGCGACATAAACGTGGAAGAACTGCTGTTCAGAAATCAGTCGCTCGTCGTCGATAAAGCCACGGCGGAGTATTATAAGGGCAAGACAGTGCTTATCACAGGCGGCGGCGGATCGATCGGCTCCGAACTGTGCCGCAGGCTCGCAAATATGGGAACGTCGCACATCGTTATCGTTGACAATTACGAGAACGGGGCGTACGAGATACAGCAGGAGCTGCTGATGCAGTATAACGACGCGCTGAAAGTCAGCGTCGAGATCATTTCGGTCTGCAACGCGGAAGACCTTGACCGCGTTTTCGCAAAATACAGGCCGGAAATCGTCCTTCACGCCGCGGCGCATAAGCACGTGCCCCTTATGGAACATAACTGCATCGAGGCGGTTAGGAACAACGTTTTCGGCACTCTGAATACCGTGCTTACGAGCGAAAAGTACAACGTGGCGCGGTTTATAATGATCTCGACGGACAAGGCGGTGAATCCGACCAACGTTATGGGCGCGACGAAACGCCTGTGCGAGAGGATCGTGCTTACGCACGGGCAGAACGGGGGCAATACGAAGTTCAGCGCTACCCGCTTCGGCAACGTACTCGGCTCTAACGGTTCCGTTATCCCGCTGTTCCGCAGGCAGATCGCGAACGGCGGACCGGTGACAATAACCGACAAACGTATTGTCCGCTACTTCATGACGATCCCGGAGGCGGCTCAGCTCGTGCTCTGCTCCGGCGCAAAGGCGAACAACGGCGAGCTGTTCGTGCTCGATATGGGCAGGCCCGTGAAGATCATTGACCTCGCAACTAATATGATAAGGCTGAGCGGCCTTGTCCCCGGCACCGATATCGATATCGTTGAGACCGGTCTGCGCCCCGGTGAAAAGCTTTACGAAGAGCTGCTGATCAAAAACGAGAACCTTCAGAAGACGGACAACGAAAAAATCTTTATCGAGACGGATGCTCCGATTTCAGCGCAGGAGCTGGAAGACAAGCTCGACGTTTTAAGGAAGGCGTTGTCAACGGGCAGCAACGATGCTGTGCGTGAGGCGCTTAAGGAGACTGTGGAGACGTTCTGCGAGCCCGAGGTGGTCAATGCGCGTGCGGCTTCTGCGGCGGAGATGGCTGAGGCGGAGAAGGACAGAGCGTGACAATATTGAGTTCAGCGTTCAGAGTTAAGAGTTCAGAGTTAAGAGTTCAGAGTTAAGTGTTAAAGCATAGAAATTTGGGTGATTTTGTATGTTGTTTGATGGTAAGCTTTGGATCGCAAAGTCCGATAAGAATATATATCTTCTGCCTAAAATGGCTAACCGCCACGGGCTGATCGCCGGCGCCACGGGTACCGGTAAAACGATCACGATGAAGGTCCTGGCGGAGTCGTTTTCCGATATGGGCGTGCCGGTGTTCTTCAGCGACGTTAAAGGCGATCTTTCGGGCATGACAACGCCGGGCAGAGATACAGAGGATATGCAGAAGCGTATTACCCGTTTCGGCATTGAAAACTGGGAGTATAAGGCGTATCCGTCGCGCTTCTGGGATATTTTCGGTGAAAAAGGCACACCGGTGCGCGTGACCGTTTCCGCCATGGGCCCGATGCTTTTATCGCGTCTGTTCGGCCTTACCGAAGTTCAGAGCGGCGTGCTGAATATAGTCTTTAAAGTAGCGGACGAACACGGCCTTCTGCTGCTTGACCTCAAAGATCTGCGGGCAATGCTGCAGTTTGTTGGCGACAACCGCGCGGAATTTACCACTGAGTACGGCAACGTTTCCGCCGCCAGCATCGGCGCCATTCAGCGTGCGCTCCTGCGTTTTGAGGACGAGGGCGGCAATATTTTCTTCGGCGAGCCCGACCTTGACATCAAGGACTGGATGGTCACCGACGAAAACGGCCGCGGCTACATCAATATCCTGTCGAGCGCCCGCCTGATCACCAGCCCCACTGTCTACGCAACGTTCCTGCTCTGGATGCTCTCCGAACTGTTCGAAAAGATGCCCGAAGTTGGCGACCTCGAAAAGCCCAAAATGATTTTCTTCTTTGACGAAGCGCATCTGCTGTTTGACGACGCCCCGAAAGCACTCGTGCAGAAGATCGTGCAGATCGTTAAACTTATCAGATCCAAAGGAATAGGCGTCTATTTTGTGACACAGTCGCCTTCGGACATACCGGACGAAGTGCTCGCACAATTGTCGAACCGCGTACAGCACGGGCTCAGGGCGTACACTCCGGCGGAGCAGAAGGCGGTCCGCGCGGCGGCAAGGTCGTTCCGAACGAATCCCGAATTCAACACCGAGGAGGCGCTGATGTCGCTGGGAACAGGCGAAGCGCTGGTAAGCTTCCTTGACGAAAAAGGCGTACCGTCGATCGTAGAAAACGCGAAGATATTGCCGCCGCAGAGCCTTATGGGCGCCGCGGATGAGAGCTTCATAAGCGACCTGATCTATAACGACGAACTTGACGTAGTGTACAGAGGGGTTATTGACCGCGAATCCGCGTACGAAATAATCCGTGCCGCGAACGAAGAACTCGAGCGTCAGAAAGAAGCCGAAAGAGAGGAAGCCGAGGCCGCGAAGGCGAAGGCGAAAGAAGAAAAAGAGGCTGCTCTGGCGGCGGAGAAAAAAGCGAAGGAAGACGCAAAAAAGAAAGCCGCAACGTCCAAGACGGTTAAAAAGGCCGCTTCGAGCGCCATGTCCTCGGCAGCACGTTCTGTGAGCACGAATCTGGTCAATTCTCTTGCCGGTGGCAAGACGGCGAGCGCCGGGACGATCGGAAAGCGTGCCGCTTCTTCTGCGCTGAGTTCAGTGCTGCGCTCCGGTATTTCGTCAATTTTCAGGGGTCTGTTGGGCAATAAAAAATAGTTCCGCGACCAGCCTTATTTGATAATAAAAAACTCACAAAACTTCAAGCGGGTTTGTGAGTTTTTGCTTTGTATGACGATTTATCAAAAAGATTGACCGTCGCCTTTTATCTGAATTATTGAGCGTCGCCCTTCTTCTTCAAAAACGCGAGCGTGACAACGGGCAGCAGCATTGACCCTATCGAATTGCCCAGTATTACGGTCCAGATGAAGCCGAACGCTTTGAGGCTTGCGATATTTGCGCAGGCGAAGTAGCCTATATCTGCGATCGAGTGTTCGAATCCGCTCAGAATGAATACCGGTATTGCGAACAGAATTCCAACGATGTTTTTATTGCTGCGGTACACGCTTACGGCGATATACATCAGTATTCCGCAGAACAGGCCGCGGATCAGCGTCTGCGGGAACGTCTGGGTGTCAAGTTTTGTCTGGCAGAGCGTTATCGCTGCTTCTTTCAGTTTTGGTATGGCGAAGCTGAGTGCGAATCCTCCGGCACTGACACCGATCGTGTTTCCGAGCAGTCCCAGCAGCAGTACGGAGAATTCTTCTTTTCCGTGCGCTTCCGGTATGAATCCGATCTTTCCGGTGTAGAGCGAATACCCGCGCAGACATATTGTCAGCAGCGCGACGGAAAACATAACGGCTCCGACGTATTTATTTTCGCATGCGAGGTAGACGGCGCAGCCGATCGAGATGACGATCCCGGCGGCAATGCCGTTGAGTATTTTTTTGACGATTTCTTTCATTTGACCTGCTCCCTTTGAATTGCTCCCTTTGAATTGCTCCCCTTTAATGGCTCCCTCTGGATCGCTCCGCTGGCCGGCGGCGTTCGGAGGCGTCCAGCGGCACGCATAGGCACGCATATGTTTTAGCAAAGAACGGTGGCGTTGTCAAGGGCAATGATGAAAAAGCGGATCGTGTGCCAGGGCAATAACAGTCCGCCGTCTTTTATTGTTGCCGCGTTCGTGCTAAAATATGGGGCACAATGATTTTTTATCAACCCCGGAGGGACAAAATGAAAAAAATATTGACCGCAACGCTGATTACTTTATTGACCGCAGCTGTTCTGGCCGCGTGCCTGCCAGTGTTCGCACTTGCCGAAGCCGAAACCACAGAAATACCTGCAGAGACTGAAACTGTTGCCCCTGGCCCGGATGAAGAGCTTGTCGAACTTGAATACGTGCGTTTTACTGCCACGGGCGACGATCCGTACGGGACGTTCCATCTTATGGAGAACGGCGACGATACGACGATCGATCCGGACGAGGTGGTCTGGGCGGCGGTACGTTACCGCTCGATCACGCAGTATGATACGGCAGGAGCGGAGCTTTACGGGCAATTATACATCGTCCCGCCTGCGGAGCCGCACGTGCCGGTAAAATACGTACACAGCGGACAGTGGGAGACGGCGATCGTTGACCTTACGTCGGTCAATGAAAATACGGATCTGGATTCGATCTGGGATTCGATGCATTACCAGAACTTTGACGTCGTTCGCTTTGACCCGATGGAACCGAGCCGCAATGCCGAAGCGGAGGAGCAGGCAGAAACTGCCGGGAAAGTGAAAAAGGGGTTCTCTATTGACGTTGCCTGGATCGCTTTCTTTGAGACCGAGTACGCGGCTAAAACTTATACGGGCCGCGAAAAAACGCCGAGCGCTGTAGTCGATGCCGATTCGCTATCCTCGATCACGAACGCCTACCATCTGGTAGCGACAAAGCTTTCAGAGATGGCTGTGCTACCGACCGTCGCCCCCGCGACAGAGCCGCCCGCGCCCACGCCTACGAAAGCCCCTACCGAAGTCCCGGCGGAAACTGCGTTGCCAACGAATGATCCTGCGGTCAATTCCGCCAAACCGACCGGCAGCGGTTCTGCCACGGCGCCTTCAAACTCCGGTGTAAAAAAAGACGGGGGCAACAAAACCGGATTGATCATCGGTATCATTGCCGCCGTCATCGTCGCGTGCGTATGCGTTGTGCTCGCGCTCGTTATTAAAAAGAAGAAAAAGTCTAAATAAATATCGGACCCCGGACCCCGCCAAGGTGCTGCCAAAGTGCCGCGCGGGGTCAATCTTCGCCTAAAACGATGATCTTGTCCCCTTCCTCAAGCGTTACGGCATTGTCAAGAACGGCATCGAAATTACTACCTTCTTCGCTGTCAACGTGTCCTAAATACGTGTACCCGTACTGCAGCACTCTCTGCCTGATCTCGCGCACTGTGCGCGTCCCGGTGAGCCTGAGCGCTCCTGCGTCTTTCAGGTAAAGTTCGCTGCCGGTATTGGAAAGGATCTCTCTGAATACGCCTACAAGTTCCGGATTTTCCGCGACCTGTGCCAGAATAAGCGACGAGATGTTTGAGACCACGAGGAAGTCGGTGCGCTCGCCGTCTCCGACAAGTTTTTCGCTTATTTCTCTGCGCATTTCTACGGTGATATTATACTGCAGTTTGAAGCGCGCACGGATGTCGCGAAGGTTGAGCAGCATGAAGATCACTTCCATGTCCGCTTCTTCCGGGTCCTTATCGTGGTCATTCAGGATCACTACGTGCTCCGTCATTCCGGCGTATTTTATGAGTTCTTCTTCGGAGCGCAGATCGGCGCTTATGCAGACGAGGCTCATGTTGCGTGCCGCGGCTGCTTCCAGAAGCGGTTTCTGCTCTTCTTCGGTGATCTCGCGCCCTACGACGTACACGCGGTCAACGTTTCCGGGAAGTTCTTTGAGGATGACCGGCAGCATTTCGTTTTCGCCGAAAATGACGGTCTCTGTTCTGGGCTCGTTGACGGCGGCGTCATGGCGGGTTTCGGACAATGCTTCTGCGCTGCCTGCCGCGGCCGGTACGAGCGACGAAATGCCGGAGGAATCGGAAAAGACAAGGAGCTTATCCGTTGCCCGCAGCTCGAGTGCGGCTGGAGGATTGAGTTTGGTCTCGCCGTCGCGGAAAACGCCCGCCGGAACGGCATTGTTTAATTGACCCATAACGTCGGCGTACGTCTTTCCTGCGGCCTCGGGCAGATCGATCAGATAAAATTCGGAGCCTTCGAAATTGAATACTTCGGTAAACGTTTCGGAAAGGCCTGCCTGAGTGCAGGAATGCGCGATCATTTTCGCCAGTACGTTGTTAGTCTGAAGCGTGGAAATATTGTGCGTTTCGGCCATGGACGGAGGAAAACTGTACTCATTTTTGGAAACGATCGCATTTACACGCACGTCTTTAACGTTTTTTTCCTTCATATACGACGAGACTGCCAGGATCGCTTTGAACGTCTTGAAATCGTCCGTCGGGCTTATGATCACGGAGCGGCACGTCTCCACCGAACATTTTTCGATCGACGCGGGGTCGGTTACGTCAACGGTGCGGCAGAGCAGTTTGAAGTTTTTCGGGACTTCGAGGTTTTCTTTGAGCTCCTGCTCGAGTTCTTCGCGGTCAATGTCTGCCGCCAGCACGACGCATTCCGGTTTTCCTTCGGCGGCAAGTATCAGTTCGTTCAGCAGCGTGTATTCGCCCGGCGTAAATCCGAGGACAACGATGTGGTCTTCTTCCAGCACGCGCGAGTTTCCTCGTTTGAGTTCGATTATTTTTTCCTCAATGACGCTGGTGATTATACCGATCAGGACGCTGGTGAACAGCAGGCCTACGATCGCGACGATCGACATCAGGATCAGGTATCCGATCCCGCCTTCGTCAAAGTAAGGCATCCACGCGTTGATCACGGTGGCAATGCTGTTCCAGATCACCGAGCCTGCGCCTTCTTCTTCGCCGTTGAACCGCAGTGCGATTATGAGCAGGGCGATAAGGACCGCCACGATCAAAGAGCCAATAATAAGCGCGCGAATCAGTCCCAGCGAACCTTTTGACGTGTGGCGGTCGAACCAGTAGTCAAAACGTTCTTTAAGGGACGGTTTGGTTTTCTTATTTGTTGTTTTTTTCATGGGGCCCATCTCCCTGGTGATGCGTTATTTTAATGAACAGGTGTGCGGAGGTTCGGGTCTTATTTTTTTGATTTGGCTTTCAGGATCAAAGCTACTGCCGCGATCGCGACGATGAGTACGCCGCCGGCAATAAGTCCGATTATGAGGGGCTTGTTGTTTTTGGGTTTTTCGGTTTCGCCGGGATCGGCTTTTTCGGTCGGCTTCGGTGCGTCGGTTGCGGGAGCTTCGGGTTTTTCGGTGGGTTCTTCAGGCTCGGAGACTGTGATCGTAAGCGGGAACTCTTTGTCGCCGTAAACTATTTTCGCCGCTTTCTCGCCTGCAGAAGACGTATCAAAGCCCTCGACCATGCTTTCGTTGACCGCGACCCTCTTAGTCTTGCCGCTCTCGTACGTGGTGATAATGACCGCGCCTGCAGCGTCGAACTTGTCCCCGACCTTATATGCGGTCTTGGGCGTGCCGTCAAGTGTTACGTCGGTGATCGCTTCCTGATACTCGGAGATAACGATATTGTCAACGTACGCTTCGCTTAT
Organism: Clostridia bacterium; assembly: GCA_017963755.1. Taxonomy (GTDB): domain Bacteria; phylum Bacillota; class Clostridia; order UBA1212; family UBA1255; genus UBA1255. The sequence goes on from JAGCTF010000129.1 coordinate 10,037, forward strand.
GCGCATTCCGAAAGCGAGGACGCTGGTGTCAACGCTGACAAGCGTATTATTTACGGTCGCTTTTTCTTTGCCGGTGTTATCGAGCACTTTTACGGTCGAGTAATAGCGCGCTTCCGAGAAGAGTTCGTCGTAGCCTTCAACGATGTCGGAGAATTCGAGCGTTCCAACGAGGGCGCCGTTTGCAAAGATCTTTGCTCCTGTTCCGTAGTCGGCAATGCTCAGTGTCGTAAAGTTTCTGCTGAAATTGTCGGTGGTTTTGAGTGTCACGATCTTGTTATTAAGGTATTTCTGGCCTTTATCGGCAGTCTTGCGCTCGTCATAGTACTTTACGTAAATTTTGATTGATTTGTCGTTCGGGATGATATATATTCCGTTCGGGCCGAGTTCCATTATTCCGCCGCCGCCGCTTTTATCATCCTCGAAGTACGGGTTGATCTGTGTTTCGCCGGTCGTGCGGAAAAACATTCCGAAGCCCTGGTTTGCGGGCAATTTAAGATCGGCGGAGAATACGTATTTGTCGGTGATTCCTTCTTCAAGGAACATCTGTGCGAACGGGGCAAATTTCAGATGTTTTCCGCTTTTGTCCTCAAATACTTTCGTAATGTGCTCGCCGGTTGCGTTGACCATGATCCAGCGTTCCGTCAGGTCCTCGAGCGTGGAAAAATCTGTGTCTGCTTCGTAGTTTTCGAAATCTATCGTATAGTTTTTGGTGCCCAGCGAGCCTTCGTATGGTTCGCCCCAGTCGGCAATAAATTGCTCGAGCTCGGTCTGTGTCGTTTCTTCTCCGGCCGGCTCAGCGTCTTCCGCCGCGTTTGCAAACCTTATCCCGCCTGTCAGGATGACAAGGACAAGTAAAATCGCCGTCAATACTTTTACGGCAGTTGTTTTTGCGTGGTTTTGTTTCATTTCTTTTTCCTCCGTACAATTATTTCTTTAATTATTAAAGCACCTGTATCTTTGCCTTTAAAATTGTACTATTTTTCGCCGTGCTTTTCAAGCGACAGAATTACTCATAACAAGGCGTATTCACATAACTAATTATAATCCGGCGGAAAAAAGCGCAAAAAAAGAAGACACTGCGCCTTTAGCACAGAGCCTTCAGAGAGATCCGGCGGCTACATATTTTCACAGGCCGTCGCCAGCCAACTATCGTCTGCATCGAAGAGCTTAACTGCTGTGTTCGGAATGGGAACAGGTGTGTCCTCTTCATCATCGCCACCGGAAATATTTAAGATACTTTCGGG
>JAGCTF010000130.1 GCA_017963755.1 Clostridia bacterium
CAAAAAAATGGCCGGCGGACCATTTAATCCGCCGACCAGTTCTTCACCGCATAATTCATCAACTTTTCCGCAAACCTCTGAGGCATATCAGGAACAACAAAATAAAACCGCCTCTTCCCGTACCTTTCCATAAGCCGCTCGACACCGCGGATCCAGTTGTCAACGTCACCGTCATAAACCTGGACCCAGAGGCTCTTGTCCGCCGCCGCGACCTGATCGTAGATGCCGTACCAGCGCTCGTTTGTCCCGTCGGGCTGGGCGGCACCGCAAGTCCATTGCAGCGCGTCGAGGCGCTCAAGCTCCATTATTGCCGGCACGTGGCGTATCGCATCCGGTCCGTCCAGGTGGTAAAGGGTGTGGTCAAGCTTCTCCGTCTGAGCGCGCAGGGACGGGAGTACAAATTCGCGGTAATGCGCAGGCGACAACATTGCCGAGAAGTCGCACTGGAGCTTCGCCACGCGCCCGCGGCCGAGGATATAGAAGGCAGTGTAGCTGGAAACGCCGTCAGGATCGCGGACAATATTATAAAACTCATCGTAGTACCGGAAATAATTGCCGTCGATCTGCTCTATAAATTCGTGAACTTTTTCAGGGAGATCCATTATGTCGTAAAGCGCATCCTGCGGGCCGCGCATTGCCGAATAAATATCGATATTTTCGATCAGATCCGGGATATCCAGGCGGTAGTTGTCTCCCGCGGCCTCCTTCAGGCGGCGGACAAGCTCCCTGTGCATCACCCACCATTTATTGTCCGGGTCAAATCGAAGCGCCGGATGTGTTTCCGGGTCGTCAATGCACGGTTCGTACCACACTGTGTCCGGTGCGAAGCGCGGCTCGGAGCCGAGGTACAGCGCGAGCGAACCCGGCCCGAAATTTGCCCCTAGAGACGGGAACGAATCGGCCATAAATTCGTGTGTGGCAATATAATACCGCATGAACGAATGTAAAAACTCGAAGTTTGTGTACTGTTCCTGAACAGTTGACGGATTCTTCACTTCAGGGATCGGAAGCCGGGGTGAATCTTTTATGGCAATGACGCGCATAAGGGGCAGCCCGTGATTGTCGCGGTTCCACCAGTCCTCAAACCGTTTGATCAGCCTCTCGCGCTCACCGGTTTCCATGTCAGATTCCTCCTTTTCGTCAACAAAACCTCTCAGCGTCATAAAAAACAGCGCTGACGCCCCGTGCAGCCAAAGGAAATCGATATCGACCTTTGCGGCTGCAGACAGCGTCAGCACCTTCATGCCGGATCATTGACCCGAACGGATTTCAGTTCACTTAATGAAGTACTCGTGTATGCCGAGGTCAACGCAGTTCCAGCTTGACCCGGGAGCAGCGGACTGGTTGGTGTAACCGCCTCCGCCGATAACGCCGAACATACCGAAGTAGAGCTTTTCGTTGCCGAGTTTGAAATCGGCCGCGCCGTCAACGTCAGTCACCTGGAACAGTGTCTCAGGAAGCTTGACTTCGAACACGAGCTTGCCGTCGGCATTGACTATCGTCTGTTCGACAAGGTCAGTGATATCTACGCCGGCCGGATTCGGATCGTCCTTAAGCCCGGTCTTGTGGTTGTGCTGAAGCACTTTGAACGTATCGCCGACCTGGAATGAGACGAAAAGACCGGTCGTCGCTTCAAGGCGCGCACCGGGGTTGAAATTCAGCTGGATCATGTCATTTGCATTGACGTTTTCCGCTACGCATCCTACGTACAGCGCACCGCCTCTGAGGTCAAGATAATAATCGACCTTGGCCGCACCCATATCACTTCCGGTCCAGGTCTGCGCATTGGATTTGTCAAGCGTATATTTAACGCTGTACTCGGTAGCGCCGATCGTTCCGTCGATCGCGTGCTCCTCCGCCGCAGGTCCGTCATATAATAAAGTGAACGGATTGGCATCGGGATTCAGATAGAAGTATCCGCTCTCGAGCTTGACAACGACCTTAAGTTCGTGGCCTTCGCCTGCAAGCGTTCCTACGGGCACGTCAACGGTGAAGCGCTGTGCGAATTCGCCGCCTGCGTCTTTAACAGCTTGCTGTGTGGTCTCAAAAAACTTGTCGCTGAAGACAACGGGTCCGTCGTCGATCTGGTAGCCTACCTTTTCGATCGCTCCGTCGTCAAATCCGACCCAGCCTCTTAAGGTGACTTCATAAGTTTTTCCGTCTTTGCCGTCGATCGTATCATCGATCTCAAGTCTGTATCCCGCGACGCCGCCGTCGGTCAGTACAACTCCGTTCTGCTTGATCGTATCGAACGAGAAGGCGTGGGGTTCTGCTTCGTCGTAGTCAAGTATCTCGATCGCGTACGGATCTTTGAACGGCTCGGGCGTAGGCTCGGGAGTCGCCGTAGGCTCGTCGGTCGGAGCTTCAGGAGCGTCGGTCGGAGCGGCCGTAGCATCAGATGGAGCGTCAGTGGTGTTCGGGGCAATAGTTGCCTCGTCCGGTGCTTTCGTGGGCTCTTCGCCGCTTCCGGCTTTCGTACAGCCGGCAACAAGTGCGAGCACAAGCAGCATTGACAACAATATCGCTATTGCTTTTTTCATGGTGAGAATTTCCCTCCTCGTGTATTGATGGTGGAATTATATAATAAGAAGCGTCGAAACGCAACAAAAAGCTTAACGCCTGTTTTGAACTAACAACGGGCAACGAGTAATTTAGCCGCTGCCTGCCGGGGCGAAATGCGAACCGATTCCGGGGTTCGCATGAGACCCAAAATTCGTGTCATCATCCGGTTCGCCTCTTAACCCTGAACTCTGAACTCTATATACTCCATTTAAACTTCTGCGAAGCCGGATAGATGACTAAGAATTTTGTTTGACCGAAATGCGAACCGATTCCCGGGTTCGCATGAGACCCAAAATTCGTGTCATCATCCGGTTCGCCTCTTAACTCGTTCCCGGTTGACCCACGTCCCCCTTTTTGCTACAATACTAAACCGCCGGACGGCCGGGAGGCGTTTCAATTAATTATGAAGAAAAAACGGACAATGAAAAAACATATTATCGTAACGGCGGTGCTTGTCGCCCTGGCCGGACTATTCGCCGGACTGCTGTTCCTCAGCAGATCGCTTCCGGAATTCACAACGAACGTTTACACAAAACATATTTTTAAATACGTATCGCTGCCGGTGAAACTGCTGTTCCACATATTTCCGTTCTCAGCAGGCGAAATCATACTCATTGTCCTCGCGGCAGGAATACCGATCGCACTGATCGTCAGCATAATTCTCTGCATAACACGCAGAAGCGGAAAACCGATCGCCCGCTTCGGGCTCAATATATTGTCCATCGCATCGGTCGCGGTAATTCTGTTCGTGCTTTTCGGAGGGTTCAACTACAGCGCGCTTACGTTTGCGGAACGCAGCGGATACGAGCTGAAAGAGTCGTCGGTATATGAACTGATGGACTTGTGCAAATATCTTAACGCCAAAGCGGCAGAATGCAGAAATAAACTTGAAAAGGACGAGAACGGCGTTGTCGTTACGGACCTCACCGCGTACGACCTGTTCGAACTCGCCGCTGATGGATATGACGCCCTAAACGAACGTTTCCCGGAATTCAAGGGCTTTTATACGCGGCCAAAACCGGCATTAACGTCCAGGGTCATGTGCTATTTTCAGATAAGCGGGATATACCCGTACATCTCCCCCGAAGCCATCGTCAATATCGACACGCCGGTCTGCGAACTGCCGCACACCATCTGCCACGAAATGGCCCATCAGCGCGGGATCGCGCGGGAAGATGAGGCAAATTACGTAGGTTATCTGGCGGCAATCAACAATCCGGATCCGCTTTTTCAGTATTCCGGTTACGTTCAGGCACTGTCGTACAGTCTCAGCGCGCTGCGGTCGGCAAGCTCCACCGCGTACGATCAGGTACGGCCGATGATCCACGTCGGGATCATGAAAGACCTTGCCGCAGCGGGCAGTTTCTGGCGCAGTTTTGAGCAAAAAAACGAACTGCCGGCGAAAATATCGACGGCAGTCAATGATACTTATCTTCAGATCCAGAACATCCCCGACGGGACGCGAAGCTACGGCCGGATGGTCGATCTGCTGCTTGCTGAGTTCAGGATGTCAGCTAAAGAAGCAAACGGATGAGAGCGTCCGGTCACTCACGCATTATCCCCCGTAAATAACTTTCCATTTCTGGTTGCACTGTTCTTCGATCTTCGCGAGCGTATCCCTGTAATTGGCTCTTCCGGAGAAATGATTCGAAAAAACGTTCGGTATCTGCGACTTCAGGATCGATGCGATCTCCGGAGGAACGAGGCACTCAAATTTTCCGACAACGTCGCAGTCCGGATAGCTCACGAAAGCGTCGTAGTTCGTATTTTCATTGCCGCCGACTCTCCAGAATTCATCGAGGGCTAGCGACCGCACGTTGGGCACGCTGCCGCCGATCTGACCGTTGTACGCGATCTGGCCGTCCTCGGTATAGAAGAACAGCGCAAGCGCGGCCGCGGTATCCGGGTTCTTGGTCCTGTTGTAAACGCCGAAGCCCGTTGCCCCCGCGCCTACTGAATGTACCGGGTACGCGAACCAGTCGCACACGTTCCAGTCGACGTCATAGCTTTCGTATTCTTTGCACCTGTTGGCAAGCTCCGGGAACACCGAGTCCGTGAATATCGTGCGCATGCGGTTGTTTATAACGTTGCTGTACTTTGCATTGATCTCGTTCGTACCGCCCGTCGGGATCAGGTATCCTTGCTCCATAAGTCCGATAAGTTCGCCCACGCCTTTAACGACGTTTTCAGACGTCAGATCGATATGTTTGTTTATCGTGTCAAACCATTTTCCGCCCCAGCCCTGAAGCACCGGTATGATCCCGGGTCCGTAGCTGAAGTCGATCTTCGCCCCGACCTGCTCGTATTTACCGTCGTCGCCTACGATCGTCAATCTTTCGCAGTAGTTTTTAAAATCGTCCCACGTCCAGCCCTTCGGCGGGTCGGACAATCCGGCGGAAACGAGCGCGTCGCGGTTGTAGAACAGCATCGTGTGAGTGTGGTCGCGGGCAACCATATAGATATTGCCGTTTACCCTGCCCAGATCCATCGTTCCGCTGTAAATGTTTCCGATGTCGATACCGAGCGGCTCGAGATATTGAGTCAGGTTCATTAAAGCGTTGTTGGAGATAGCGTACGAATATGTGTCTTCCTCCCAGAAGAAAAAGACGTCGCCAATGTCACCCGAAGAAATACGTGTCGCTGTGCTGTTTTGGTCGGTGATCGAAATATCAACGTTGACCTTCGTACCCGGATACTTGTTTTCAAAGGCAGAAGCAAACGCGCGGATAGAGGTCTTACCCTCTTCCCCGGCAGAGTTGAACGCAGAGATCTTAACAGTTCCTTTGATCTCGGGAGAATACCCTTTTTCGACGATACCGTACTGTATCTCCTGTTTCCTGCAGGAAACGCACGAAAAAACAGCGGCAATGACAAGAATTACAAGCAGAAACACTTTGAATACTTTTTTCATTCCCGTTTCACCTCTCTGGTTATATCTCAGGGGATAAGACAAGAAACAAATATACCGTTTTAATAAAGCAGTAAAGCTTCGGATCAGAAGAACTTGGGCAGATAATCCATAGGATCTCTCGTATCGCCGTCAATTCTAACCTCGAAATGCAGATGGTTTCCGGTGGAGACGCCGGTCGTCCCAACCAGTGCGATCACCTGACCGCGCTCAACGTAATCGCCTTCCTTGCAGAGCAGCTTGGAAGCGTGCCCATAAAGAGTGGTCATGCCGTCGCCGTGGTAGATCTGAACGTACCAGCCGTACGAATCGCTCCAGCGCGCTTTCGTCACAGTTCCGCTCAGCGCCGCAAGTATATCCGTTCCTCCGGGGGCGGCGATGTCGATACCGTTGTGGAATTTCCTCGTCTTATAAACGGGATGTATTCTCCAGCCGTAAGGCGATGAGATGCGTATTCCTTCAGGTGCCGGGAACACCATCTGACTCTCGTCTTCGGGGAACATATTCTTTTCTCTTTCCTGGCGCTCCCTCTCGGCCTGTTCCGCTGCGTCGCGCTCCGCCTGCTCACGGGCAGCCCGCTCAGCGGCCTCCCTCGCCTTGCGCTCGGCTTCTTCCTTCGCTCTGCGCTGTTCCTCGAGGATCCTGTCGTATTCGGCGCGCAGTTCCTTTATTTCACGCGAAAGCTGGGCGGATTCCTGCTCGAGCTGATCTTCCTGGATCTCAAGCTGCTCTATCGCTTTGCGGCTCGTGATCATATCCTCTTCAAGGATCTCCTGATCGGCTTTGATCTTAGCGATGATCGTCTCTTTTTCAGCGATCGCAGCCTGCATATCGACGGACATTGCCTCCGCCATTGCCTTCTTATTCTCAAGGTCGCGCTTCATATAAGTGAGGCGCTCCATATCGGTGCGGTCAGCTTCGAGCATATTTGACACCAGGCGCGTAAGATCTGTGTACGTAAAGATGCTGCGCGATTCGGTAAATAATTTAAGAGGGCTGTAGTTGGAATAGCGGCTCGCTATAGCGGCGCGTTTATAGAAAAGGGCGAGAGCTTCGTCGTACTCTGCCTGCGTATCGTCGATAGTCTGCTTAAGCTCGAGGATCGAGTTAAACATATCGTCAAGGTCGTCGAGCTGGGCCTGGAGTTCGTCATTATTCTGCTGCTTCTCGCGGAGCATCTGAGTATATTTTGCGGTGAGTTCGTCAAGTTCTTTCTGACGGTCGGACAATTTATTATTTACTCTTTCGATCTCGTCGGCAATATCGTCGTTTCTGTCTCCGGCTTCTCCAATCTTGTCTTTAATGTCATCGAGAGATGACGACAGGACCCTGCTTCCGCCGATCACGAAAGATGCAAGGATTATAGCGGTCAATACTAATATTAATACTACGTGTATTTTTTTCATTTGTATTCACTCCTTTGCCAAGAAGGTGTGCAGGGGGCGCCATTGCCCGCTGTAGACAAAACTACATATTAAGTATAGCACAATATGCAGCGCGGATGCAAGAGAAAAATGAAGCGGCGGGCAGCAGGAGGCGGCGATGTGCGGCTAAGGCGCGGCAGTCCGCGGAATCTTGACCTCCGGGCGGCTTTTATGATAAACTGCGGGCAGCTTTCCGCAGAGCACGGAAGCAGAAAGAGGATAAAAAGTAATATGAAAAAAGCATTATTCTTATTGTTGACGATATCCTTGCTGATTGCTGCCGCTGCCCTGACCGGCGGATGCGACAGAAGGGAGAAAATTGACCCGTACGTAGACAACGACGGCTATAACATTGATCTGGTATGCGGCGTTGACGAGTTCGGCAGATCGTTCGGGCCCGTGCTTAAGACCGATCCTTCTAAAACGGTCGGAATGTTCTATTTCCTCTGGCACGGCGCGTCCGGTACGACCACTTACAATATCACCGAGCTTCTGCGCGAAAGCCCGAAGTCGCTGTGGAACAAGAGTGGCGACGCTAAAAGCCCGCTTTACGCGTTTCACTACTGGGACGAACCGCTTTTCGGATACTATAAATCGACGGATAAATGGGTGCTTTCGCGGCACTGCGAGATGTTGACGGCTGCCGGCGTGGATTTTCTGGCTTTCGATACGTCAAACGCTGCGATCTACACCGACCAGTTCATGGCGCTGTGCGAAGTGTTTCAGGAATATTTTGACAACGGCTGGAACGTGCCTAAGATCTGCTTTATGACGCGGAGCAAGTCGGTCGAGACGATGGAGAAAATATACGATGCGCTTTACAAAGACGGTCTTTACAAGGATCTGTGGTACACGCGCGATGGTTCGACGCCGGTCATACTCGGGTGCCCGCAGGAGGGGTTCGAAGATAAGTATGAAGAGCTTGATGCGTTTTTCGATATTATTTACACGCTCTGGCCCACCGAAGATCTAACTGAAAACGTGATGCCGTGGATGGAATGGTCGTACCCTCAGAAGGTCAGAGACGGTGTGATGAACGTATCCATCTGCCAGCACACCGCTATACCGCTCAGCAGGTCGTGGACGGAGCGAAACCGGAACTGGGGCCGCGGCTACGATCATAATGACAGCATCAATCACGATGATCTTTTCAGGCAGGGTATAAACTTCCAGCAGCAGTGGGACACAGTCTTCAAAAATATTGACGACGTACACACGGTATTCGTGACGGGCTGGAACGAGTGGATCGCACAAAAGTACGTTATCGACGGCGTGGTGGGATTCGTTGACCAGTTCAACGAGGAGTTTTCGCGCGACATCGAGATGCCGAAAGAGGGTTACGGGGACAATTTCTACCTCCAGCTTTGCGACAATATCCGCCGCTTCAAGGGTGTTAAGAACGTCGCAGGGGCACACACACCGCAGACTTCGATCGACGTTAACGGTGATCCGGGTCAATGGGATTCTGTGTCCGCTTCGTATAAGGCGTTTTCGCAGACAGTGCGCGAGCGCAAGGAGCGTTCGGTTGACGGCAAGTATAAATATAATCAGGCGGCGCCGGACAATAACATCCAGGAAATCAAGCTTGCCCATGATAAATCGAACCTGTATTTCCTGATCAGATGCGAAAACGACGTTGTCATTTCGGATGAATATAAGTGGATGAATATCTGCATCGGGACCGGCGACGTGTCTACGGACGGATATTGCGGATACGGGTTCCTGGCGGATTGCACGCCTGACGGCGGTACGCTGTACGTCCTTGACGAATCAGGAGCCGGGACTGCCGCCGGTTCGGTCAGTACGTCCGTCCAGGGGAAATACGTGCAGGTGGCCGTGCCTCTCAAGCTGCTCGGGATCGGCAAAGTTTCGTCGTGCAAAGGCGTGTATTTTAAAGTGACGGACGGCGTTGACAGCCAGGAGGATATTCTCAGCACGTATATCGAGGGCAAGTCGCTCCCGATGGGACGCCTCAGTTATTATTACTTCTTCTGATGATCATCCCGTTATATCGAACGTACCTGCGCGCCAGCCGGAACCGGTCCTGACGAAGACCATGCGTATGGTGCCTGAAGATTCGACTTCGTGCGAAGAACGGATCGTGTGGACGTAAAAGCTGACTGTCGCCTCAAACAGATCGTCGCTGTAAGGCGTGAACGACACGATATCGACAGTTTGCTCCAGCGTCTCCTTGTAGCCGTTTACCCAATAATAAGAATTATACGTTTCTTCCATGCGCGTCCTGGCATCCGAGCCGCTGACCATGAGGCCAAGTACGCGTGAATAATTATCGTCAAGATTTTTGCGCCCCTGAGATACGTAAGTCAGATACGCTTCGGTCATATTCAAAACGGCGTTTTTGCGTTCGCTGTCAGGTTCGGATCGCGGCCGGTCGTACGTGTACGTCAATATTTTTCCGTCTTCCGAGACGTCTGCATCGAGCGCCGCTCCTTCGAACGTGACTGTAACTTCCGGCTTCGTATAAAATCCGGTCAAAGTCAATTCGCCCTGCTCCGGCAGGCGGTCAATATATTTTTCTATTTTGTTGAACCTTATCCCCTGGAGCTCCGAATAGCTGAGCGGTTCTTCCGGAACGTTTCCCCACAGTTTTACTTCCGCGCCTTCCGGTACGGACAGCGTCAACGTGTACAGTTCGCTTTCCGGGTATAAAAATTCGTACGTATTGCCGCCGGTTTTTCTGAGCTCCAGATGCTTGCCCGAAAGCGTGGCTTCGACATCGGGCGTTTCTATAAAGCCCTCGAATACGCACGTTTGTCCGGCCGCCGCTTCAGAATTATCAGGTTCGTATTTGCACGTCGGATAATAAAACGTTTCGATATTTCCTTCGGGAGGCTGAAGGTGGCCGCCAATGTATATTTCCGCGTTTTTGGGCGCCGATACGGTTATTGAGTGAAATTCGGGTTCGAACGGGAGGTAGTACGTGAGGTTTTCGATTACAGACGTAGCGGTGTATTTTGTGCCTTTTTCGTCTCCGGACAACACGGTGACTTCCGGTTCGGAGAAGAGGCCTGTGACGCGGTAAACAGTGAAGTTGCCGAATAGATGCTGTTCCGACGGCCGGAGGCGCGGGTAGACGATGGACTTAAGAACTGCATTGCCGTCGCCTACTTCTCTGCCGTTAATCAGGAGACGGGCACCCTCGGGTATCGCGCATTGTACGCTGTGGGAGTTCCTCCTCCAGCCTTCTGCAGGCCTGACCTCCGCGACGTTCCATTGATCTCTTCCGAAGCCTGCCCCGCCTTTTTTTGAGCGCAGCACTATGCTTAGCAGCTTGCCGCCTTCGCCGGATACGATATACGTCATTGTATCATTGTCCGAGCCACCTATGTCCCTGACACACGTTTTTTCGCCGCTGCAAAAAGGGACGGCGTATTGTTCGCGGATCATTGACCGCACGTCTTCGAACTCCGAGGCCTGAATGTCGCCAAGGAGCACGTCGGTGACCTGGTCGGGCGTGAGAGCTGATGCGCATTCGTATGCGACCGGCTTTGTCTGGGAGCGTTCGTATGATCTGAGATATTCCCAGAGGATCAGGAGCGAAGCCGCGGCGATCGCTATGAACACGAGACCGTATATTATGAATCCGAATCTGAATTTTTTTGAAAAAACGCGGCGGCGTGGATCGTCTGACATCTTTAACCCTCCGCTCCGAGCACGACTACGGACGTCGGCAGCCTGCGCTCGCCTATCAGGCTTGATGATTTGATCTGACGTTCGCCTTTGTAATACATCATTGTCGATGAGCCGCCGTCAAGGTTAGTCGCATTGACCGCGCCGTACGAATACATTATCTCGATCAGATCGTCGTACGAGGCTCCGATGCAGTCGATCTGCCTGCCGGCAAGCGTAAGCAGCAGAATGGCGCCGTCCGCGCGTTGCCCCACCGCCGTTCTGGGATTCAGTCCGCCGGAGTTGGCAAGCCGCACCGGGGTGCCGTTTACGATCAGTGCAGGTCCGTACGAGCATGCGCTGACAACGCCTGCTTTTATCGCCTGTGTGCCTGTCATGTCGCCTACGTGCAGGATACCGCGCGCGTCAAAGCCGCAAATGCTGCACACTTCGTTCGGATCGCCGTACTTGATCTTTCCGCCGTCAATAACGAGCCCGATCGGCAATCCTCCGTCCCCGTTTCCGTTGACGTCCTCGAAACCCCCGCCGTTTATCACGGCAACCGCGCCGTATTTGTCAGCGAAGTCCGGCAAAAACCAGCCCTGTCTGTCGCGCCTGTATTCATCGAGCACGCCTACTTTAACGCGCCTGGGATCGTGTACGATCATCATTTTGCCGCGATATGTGGAGGAAATGACGTCATATATCTCGATGCCGGGCTCAACAAAGTGCTCTTCCCCTGTTTTCCCGCTTTCCTGCGCAGGCCCCGGGGTGGCGTCAGGCGGCAGCGTCGGGCCGGATACCGGTGCTTCCGTCGCATAGCCGAACGGGTCCGGGGTCGGTACCGAAATCATTGACATATCCTGGTTGAAGACCTGCTGTTCGCCGGGTGCCATGATCTGTTCGATCTCGGCTTTGCTCAGGAACCAGTCCGGGATCATATATACTGCGCTCGTTTCTTTCAGCGTGCGTGTGAGCAGTTCTTTTGCGGTCGATGAAGGGCCTTTGAATACGGATAAAAGCACGAAATACAACAGAATTACTGTTAAAACCAGTGTGAGCCCGATCACCGCCAGGATCCTCAGGACGTTAACAGTAATTTTAGATCTGCCTTTTTTATTGTCTTCTTTTGTTTTTCCTTTTATTATCGACATTTTTATTTTGCTTAATTATTACTTGTATTACTTGCCTTTTTTCTTCGGCGGGAGCAGCAGGAGCACGGAGGTTTTTTTCTTGTACTCCGCGTAGTCGGGTCTGCGTTCCATATTATGTTTTTCCATCATCGGGATCGATACTGACAGGAACAGGGCTATTATGAGCAGGAATCCGAGCCCGTAGTACCAGATGTCCGGGCGAAGCAGCACGAATGCGATGAATATTCCGGTCCAGAACGTCATTTCGCCGAGATAGTTGGGATGGCGCGAATATTTCCATATAGAAATGTCGCACGTTTTGCGTTTTCCGGCGTTTTCGCGCAGGAAGCGGTGTATCGAAGTATCGGCGAAGAATTCGAATGCTACTCCGGTCAGCATCACAGCGAGGCCTATGAAGATCAGGGGGTTAAAGCCTTCCGTCTGGATAACGAACAGCGCTCCGACGAGGCCCGCGTACACGACGATCGTGGGCATGTACTGGAGGCCGAAAAAGTTTATGAGGCCGAATACGAACTTGCTGCATTTTGCTCTGTACATAGCGTAGCGCCAGTCCTCGTGGCCGAGTCCTTTATAGGTGATGAACCAGTTGCCCGTGAGCCTTACTGCCCAGATGAGCACAAACGCGAGCATGAGCCACGCATTGACGCTGAACAGGCGGTACTTTATCATTGCCGCGAGCAGTATTACGGGCGGGGCAACGCTCCAGTACGGGTCGTACAGCGACGTGTCCGGATAGAAGCAGGTGACAATGAATATCACGAGTGTCGCGACTGCGGTGAAGAGCGCGGAGGCGAGAAAGATGTTGTCAATAAGCGCGAACGGTACCGCCCCGGCGGCAAATGCCGCAAAGTAAAGGATAAGGTTCACGATGAGTCCTTTTGCTTTTTCGCTCATGTCTTATTCTCCTTTTTATTTTTTGTTTCAATGCTTCTCTCTGTCGAGCCGGAACGCGACGGAGCGCTTGAGGTATTCGAGGTAGGCCTCGTCGTGGCACATTTCTTTGCCGGGCGTGTCGGATAGTTTGGCTACCGGGCGGCCGTTTACGTACTGGAGTTTGATGACGATGTTCAGCGCTTCTGCGCACGTGTCGTTCGAGACGAACGTTCCGATGCCGAATGATACTTTCGCTTTGTCGCGGAAATATTCGTATAGTTTTTGCGCGCGGTCAAAGTCCAGGCTGTCGCTGAAGAGCAGCAGTTTTGTTTTGGGATCGGCGCCGAATTTTTTGTAGTGGGCAATTATTTTTTCGCCCCATTCGTACGGGTCGCCGCTGTCGTGGCGGACGCCGGTGTAGTTATTGACCATAGAGCGGTTGAAGTCGAGCAGGAACAGGTCGGTCGTGACCGTGTCGGTGAGGGCGGTTCCGTTGTCCCCGTCGTATTCAGAATACCAGTCTTTCATCGCGTAGTGATTCGTATATGCGAGCGGTATGGAGTCGATGCCCTGATACATCTGGACGAATTCGTGCGCGTACGTGCCTATCGGCGTGACGTTGTACTTCATTGCGAGGTATACGTTAGACGTGCCGACGCAGTTTTTGGTTTCGGTGCAGAAGCGTCTGACGACAACGTCCTGCCATTCGCGGGAAAGGCGGCGTCTGCAGCCGAATTCGGCGAATTTGAACGAGTAGGTGCCGTCGTTCATAGCTTTGATTTTTGCGTCAAGGCGCTGTTCGGCTGAAGCGCGCAATGTTTCGTAATCGTACGCCATTCGGAAGTATACTTCGTTGATGATCTCGAGGAGGTATATTTCGAACTGCATCGCGGAGAACAGCGGGCCGTCAACGACGACGGAGAGTTCTCCTTCTGCGCTGAGCCCGATCGTTACGTAATCCCTGATCGGATGCCAGAGCCGGAGAAATTCCACGTAGTCATTTTTTATGAAGCGTATCGAGCGCAGATAATCGAGCTCTTCTTTTTTGAATCTGAGCGAACAAAGGTGATCGACCTGCGCCTTTATCTCTTCAGCCATTTCGGGGGTAAAAACAACGTCTTTGTTCCGGCACTTGAAATAGTACTGGCCGCAAAGATCGGTGTGCTTGTGGAAAATGACCTGGTCCATATTAAATTTGTAAAGATCTGTGTCAAGTAAAGATTCAACGATCGGTTCCAATTTCATGTCGTCAATTCCTTTCGCCCGCTCCGGGCAGACAAATTATACTTTGTCATTATAATAAAAAAACAAACCGCTGTAAACGGTCAGTTTACAGCGGTCCGAAGCTCCCCCTGTTGGGCTCGAACCAACAACCCTTCGGTTACCAGCCGAATGCTCTACCATTGAGCTAAGGAGGAATGAGATCCGGCGGCTACATATTTTCACAGGCCGTCGCCAGCCAACTATCGTCTGCATCGAAGAGCTTAACTGCTGTGTTCGGAATGGGAACAGGTGTGTCCTCTTCATCATCGCCACCGGAAATATTTAAGATACTTTCGGG
>JAGCTF010000131.1 GCA_017963755.1 Clostridia bacterium
TCAGATCCCGCATGTCAGACGTATTAACACGATGGTAATTGTGCGCATTTAACGGCATAAGTGTTTCAAAATACGAAAAACACGGGCAAAAATGGCAGTTTGAAGGGCCGGGGGCAATGTCGGAAGAAGAGGTGGCGCCGTTAAGAGAAGCGGCATTATCTCAGATCTCTTCCGACAAATTAGTGATAACCGGGATGATACGCCAAGGAAGAATGTGATAGAACATGAACAGACACGTTTATACACTTGAACGACCCGCGTCAAGTTTAGGACAGATGTGGAGAGAGGCATTGCCGCTGGGCAACGGACTTACCGGTGTCCTGATCTATGGCGCAATAGGCGAAGAAACGGTCCATTTCAACAGATTCGATCTGTGGGAAGGCGGCGTTGACGGTTCGATACCGGACGTTTCAGACACATTCAAAAAAATGAGAGAGGCTGTGCTCTCCGGCGATTATTTATCCGCGAATCAGGATAATCTTATGCACGCGCTGTTCGGAAAAGGATATGCGTGCTGTCCTGAAACGCCTTATCCCCTCGGTTATCTGAAAATAAGTTTTGCGCCTGACAATATATTCAGACATTACCGACGGTATCTCGATATGCGAAAAGGCGAGGCGACCGTGGAATTCTATATAGGGGAGCACAAGTATTCCAGAAGAGCATTCGTGTCCCGCGACAGCGATATTACAGTGATACGTATGAGTGGAGAAATACCATTCACAGTAAAATATACACCGGAATTATTCGGCTGCAATGAGAGCGTCGCGATCAGCGAAAGAGGCTTTTCGATGCGATCAGAGGAAAGAAAAACTGGTATCAACGTGGCGTTTACCGGTGAATTTGAATCGAAGATCATTGACGGTACCCTCGAAGTGACCGGCCGGGATTACACTATTATTGTCCGCTGTTCGTCCCATGGCTCGCCGCTCGATCTCAGTGAATATCTGGGTGAATCCTATGAAGCACTGCTGAAAAAGCATACGGCTCTACACACACCGCTGTATGATTCCGTGGACATTAAACTGGCACCCGATGAAGAGTTCAGATCGTCCAATGAAAAGATGCTGAATGACGCCTATGACAATTGTGCGTCTCCTGCGCTGATCGAGCGAATGTGGAGATTCGGACGGTATTTGTTTATTACAGGAGCGGCGGAAAATGGTTTTCCGATCCATTTGTACGGTTTGTGGTACGGAGAAGCCAAGCTGATCTGGAGCCAGTACGTGGCCAATGAAAACGTGGAAATGACATACTGGCATGCGCTTCCCGGCGGCCTTTCTTATGCCATTCCTCCGCTTATCCGCTACTACACTTCAAAAATGACAAAGTTCCGTGAATGCGCAAAAAAAGTGTTTGGCATTAAAGGCATCTGGATCTCTGCGTATACTACGCCTAACGTGGCAGGATTATGTGTACCTGTGTCCGTTATTTCCAACTGGATAAGCTGCGCAGGATGGCTCAGCCGCCATTTCTGGGAGTATTATCTATACACTTGTGACGAAAAGCTGCTGAGGAACGAGATCCTGCCGTTTATGTACGAAGCCGCCCTGTTCTACTGCGATTACGTCGTATACAAAGAAGAAAAAGTGCAGTTCGCTCCTTCGGTTTCCCCGGAGAACACGCCCACAAATCTAATGGGGCTTGACACCGATTCTCCTACAGGCCACAACGCACCTGTCGCTGTGAATGCGACGATGGATTTCGCCATCATGAAGGAATTGCTCACAAATCTGCTCTCCGGGATAAAGATCACGGGTATGTATATAGACGAAAAAGAAAAATTCCAGAACGCCCTAAGCGCGATACCGCTCTATATGGTAAACAGTGACGGAGCGGTCAAAGAATGGATGAGCAACGCGCTTGAGGACAATTATGAGCACCGGCATCTGTCGCACATCTATCCAGTGTTCCCGGGTAATGAGGTTACGGCGGACAATGACCCTGAACTGTTTAACGCATTCAGACGCGCGGTGGAGCTTCGTGAGCTCGGAAGCCAGGTGGGATGGTCGCTGACGCATATGGCAAATATATACGCCAGGTTCGGGCAGGCGGAAAAGGCTGTGGAATGCCTTGACATAATGGCGAAAAGCGTGCTGCTGCCAACGCTGGCTACCCTTGCCCACGATTGGCGCCATATGGGAATGACGCTGAACTGGGATTCCGTTTTCTGCCTTGATGCTGCATTTGGAGCAGTCAGTGCGGTGCAGGAAATGCTGTTCCGGTACGAAAAAAACGCGCTGGCGATATTACCTGCGCTGCCTGAAAGGTTTTGCCAAGGCAGTGTACGCGGGATCGTTTTTCCGGAAGGAACGGCTGACATCACCTGGAGCAAAAAAGGTATTGTCCGGGTGACCGTGCATGCTGCGAAACGCATTGACACCAGGGTGTATATAGGGGGAAAATATGTTTACCGCATCGATATAGAACCGGGAAAGAGCTGCGAGCTTACAGGAAAGATCAAATAGCAAAAACTGTAAAAGGAAGGATAGTTTATGAACGGAAAAGAGATTATTCAACTGGCCAGGAAGCACAGTATCAAACGCGACGTTGCTTCACCTGATTTTTTTGAAGGCGCAATCATGGGCAACGGAGACCTCGGAATGATAGTTTGCACCCGTCCGGATGCGCTGCTTATGCACCTGGGTCACAATAACATCTGGGA
>JAGCTF010000132.1 GCA_017963755.1 Clostridia bacterium
CATACTTGCAGCCGGTCCGGACCGCAATGCTCCTCCGGCCACTGAAGTTCCGACAGAAACTCCCACCGACGAACCTGCAGATTCGACCGGAGATATTTCGGGAGATAAGACTTCCGAACCGGGCAAGAAATCTGACGGCGGCAAAGTCAATCCCGGCGTCATCGCCGCGATCGCTGTAGGCGCTGTCGCAGTCATTGCCGTAGCTGCTTTTATAATCACTGTGGCAAAAAAGAAAAAATAACGTAAACGCTTAGAATATTTTCCCTTGACAACTCCTCTTCCGCGGGTGTATACTTCACCTCGCGCGAAGGGGAGTAGTTCAATTGGTAGAGCAGCGGTCTCCAAAACCGCCCGTTGCGTGTTCGAGTCGCGTCTCCCCTGCTAAAGCCGTGCGCCTGTGCGCACGGCCTTTTTGTTTATAACAGACAGGATGTGAACGTGACAATGACCGGAACAGCTTCCCGTGGTACTTTTTTAAAAAAGCTTTTTATAAGATCCCGATTCCGCAGATCTTTCCCTGCTCTTGCAGGCGTTATAGCGTCAGTTTTGTTTGCGTTCTGCCTTTTCTCAGTTCCTGTCTCCTCCGATAATTCTCTTTATCCGGAGCGCGCCGGTGAAGTCATTGTTTATGACGCGGCTGATTCTGAGGCAGTTGAGCATACCGCAGAACAGACCGCTCAACCGGAAGCTGTTTCAGAGGCACCGGCTGACGAATCACAGAACAGTCAGGATCAGAAAAAAAGCTCAGGCAGATATTTCATCAACAAAACGCATATTATTATTTCATGCCTCGTCGCTTTTGCTCTCGCTGTCCTGATCGCGATACTTCAGGCAAACAAAAAGTTCAAATAAACGGAACAAAATAAAGGATCAAGAACCGAGGTCAGATACTATGAAAAAGAAAATTCCGGTCGAAGCTATAAAACTGCTGAAATATATTGACGCCACCCCCACCCCGTACCATGCCGCTGCAGAACTTGCCCGCATGCTCGAAGAAAGCGGCGCAGAGCGCCTTTACGAAACTGATAAATGGGAAAAACTTGTCCCCGGGAAAAATTATTACGTGATCAGGAACGATTCCTGCATCGCAGCATTCCGTCTCGGAAAACGCTCTCCCGAAAAAGCAGGATGGCATATCAGTCTTTCGCATATAGACTACCCCTGCCTGAGGATCAGACCGAATCCGACCTCAATTTCCGAATCGTATGAAAGGATTTGCGCAGAAACATACGGCGGGCTTATACATCACAGCTGGTTTGACAGACCGCTCGGACTTGCAGGACGGGTGTACGTGCGCGCAGATAATGACTCCGGTATGGAAGGCGTAAATGTCGATATACGACGTCCTCTGCTCGTTATCCCCGAACTCGCCATCCATATGAACCACGGCGTGAACGACGGCGCGAAATTCAACCCGCAGACCGAGATGCTCCCCGTTTTTTCGCAGAATTTCGAAGGTAAAAAAGGTTTCAAAGATTTCCTTGCCGCTTCGCTTAAAACAAAAGCCGATAATATATTGAGCTGGGATCTGGCCGCTTATGATTACGAAAACGCATGTACGGCCGGAGAACATGACGAATTCATTTCCGCGCCGCATCTTGACGACGGCGAAATGGCGTTCTGCGCGTTCAGCGGGTTTATTGACGGCTACAAAAAAATCGATAATGACGCAAATAAAGAACGTGCTAATAAAGAAGGCGGAGCGCTTCTGCCGGAATTCAATTCGATCGTCATAGCATATGATCACGAAGAAACAGGCTCGGTTTCCGACCGCGGCGCCAGGTCAAATTTCCTTACTTCGCTTATCGGGAGGATAAATGATAACGCCGGGATCGATGATGAAGATTCCGTCCGTTCTATGATCTCATCGGTCGTGTGCTCCGCAGATATGGCTCATGCAAGCCATCCTTCCTATCCCGGCACGTACGACGCAGACCACAAGATATATCTTAATAAAGGGCCAGTACTTAAGCACAGCTTTTCGCAGACTTATATTGAATCGCCTAAAGCCGCGGCGCTGTTCAGAAAATATTGTTCGGACAATTCCGTCCCCTTCCAGGAATTCGTTAACCGCAACGATCTCAGGGGCGGCTCGACTGTTGGCCCCGCTTCGGCGGCGTCGATCGGTGCGGCCGGTTTCGATATCGGGAACGCTATTTTCTCAATGCATTCGATCAGGGAATTCGGCGGCACTTACGACGTTAAATACGCCACCGACTTTTTCAGAGCATATCACAGATAAAAAACTGCCCAGTATTAAAAACGCAGCAAATTTGCCTATCGTGAATATTTCTTATCGTCTGCGCTTCCTGAACGCGAGTCTGATGATCAGGATGATCGTCACCACTATTGCCGCAATAAGCACGACGACAAGTATTTCGAGCAGTCCGAACGAGACGGAAGCATTGCCATCCTCATAATTATTATTGTCCGCAGCGGAACCCGACGGTTCAGCAGCAGAAGTAACAGGCGCAGAATCGGTCGCTTCCGGAGAAGGTTCATCCGTAGGAGCGGCAGTGGGTTCTGGCGTCGGCTCAGGAGTCGGAGTCGCAGCAGATCCGGGATCTGCGCTGATCACAAGCGAAGCAGCCCCTGATACGTCGTAAGCGTCATACAAGGCTTTAGAATAATTAACGGCTGCATTGTACTCTCCGGGAGCGCTTAGATCCATTTCAATCACACAGTTCCCGTCATCGCCGAAAGTCCCGGAAATATCGCTTTTGATCGCACCTGAGGGCCCGGTCAATGAAACACCGGCCTCACCGCGCGGAACGATTCCGTCTATCTGATCTTTCAAGCGAACTTTCACGGTCGCTTTATACACGTTTTCGGCCGGAAAATAATCGATTTTTTCAAGTGAGGCATCGACGGAAGTGGAGATCGCGTTAGATGTTACGTTGGTATTACCGGCTGACCTCGGAGTCTCAGTCAAGCCCTCGTACCGCGTTACGGTCACACGGAAATCACCGGCTCCGGTCACGATCAAATTATTGCCCTCTACGCGGGCTATATAGGGATTTGAAGCGAGGTATATATACTCACCTTCCCCTGACCCTCCGGACGCCGTTAAAGGCACGATATCGCCCGGTTTGAGCGTTTTCGGGACCGTGCCGAGAGAGACCCCGCTGGTCTGGGCCGTCTGCACCGGCTGAGGCAGCGTGTGCCCCGTTATTTTAAGATCATATTTCGCCGCAATAGCGTCTGCTACTGCAGCCCCTATCTCTTTGATCTTATTATCATCTTTAAGCAGCGCGAGATCAGTATCACTGGTTATGAACGCGGTTTCAAGAATCATCGAAGGAATATCGTATTTTACTCCCTGTCTGATCACTTCATAATAATCTCCCGCACTGCCGTCTGGATAATTCAAATAAGGAGCATCTTCGAGCACTCTCGTCATAAAGCCGTTGTTCTTAAGGCCGAGCGCGGAAAGGCGCGACAGGATCTTTTCAGTCAGATCCGCAGTTTCATTTTTAAGATTTTTGCGATAGTTGCCGCACGGAATGATAGTAGACGCGCCGTGCGCCGATTTGTAGCTGGAGGAATTGATATGGAAAGAAAGGAACAGATCTGCATCTACGTTATGAGCGAAAGTGGATCTTGCGTAAGTAGAAATGTGATTGTTCGCGACTCTCGTCCTGTAGACAAATACGCTGTCGTACTGTATGAGCCTTTCGTAGCAGGCGTTCATCAGTTTGTCATTGAAGGCTCTTTCGTTATATTCTACGCCGTCAACGGTACGTATTGCCCCGGGATCGGTGCCTCCGTGCCCCGCGTCAAGCATAACGGTAAAAGGTTTAGGCTCGTTGTTGTCCTGCGCTTCGGGCTCAGTTCCGGCGGCAAATACTCCGGCACTTAAGAGAGTGCATGCGGTCAATACGGCCAGCGCGATCTTTAGCATTTTTGTCTTTCTCATAATTTCCTCTTTCGTAAAGCGGCACATGCCCTGATCCGCAGATCATATCTCAGCAGGCTTCATTTCGAGATGCCGCCATTCTTCACTGAAGAATAAACGGTGAACGAATACCCCACTTTTTCAGGAACCGTTCCGTCCTTAAGTTCTCCCAGCTTGTCTCCCTCCGAACTGAAACAGTCGGAGCCCTTAAAAATAAGCTTCCAGTCCGGGTCATTGTCCAGATTGGGAAAAAACGCGTCAGCTTTGAATTCCGCATCGATCCTGGTGACGAATGCCAGACTGCAGTAAGGAAGCATCTGCCTGTAAATACTCATTCCGCCTATAACCCAGACGTTATCGGAGCCGTACTCTTCTGCCAGCCTCACCGCTTCTTCGATACTGTGAGCCACAGTCGCTCCTTCCGGTGCGTAACCGGGATCCGGGTTAAGGACAATATTCTTCCTGCCCTTGAGGATCCTTCCTCCGGGAAAAGTCGCGAGCGTATTTGATCCGAGGACAACGGCTCTTTCGCGCGTCAATACGGCAAAATTTTTAAGATCCGCCTTTATCCGCACGAGCAGATCGCCTTTATACCCGATCCCCCAGTTTTTATCAACAGCAACAACCAGATTCATTTTCCGACCTCATCAGCAAAGGCTGCTTTAAATCATTTCGCACGTCAGCTCCGGTTCAGACCGCTACCGGTATCCGTCCTATCTTCTCACCGTGCTGATAATTCTCCACGGTAAAGCTCTCAGGCGTAAATTTATAAAAATCAGTTATTTCCGGGTCAAGCGTTACTTTCGGCGCCGGATAAGGAGTGCGTTTGATGATCTCCTCCACTATCGGGATATGTCGGTCATAAATATGCGCGTCGGCAATAACGTGCACGAATTCGCCAGGCTTCAGCCCGGTAGCCTGCGCAAACATAAGCACTAAAGCGGCATACTGCGCGACGTTCCATGCATTTGCGGCAAGCATATCCTGCGAGCGCTGGTTAAGTATAGCGCAAAGTCTGTCTTCGACAACGTTGAACGTCATACTGTACGCGCAGGGATACAGCGCCATTTCGTGAAGATCTTCAAAATTATAAAGATTCGTCATAATACGGCGCGAGCAGGGATTGTTTTTAAGGTCGTAAAGCACGCGGTCGACCATATCGAACATGCCTTCCTTATACTGGTGCTTTACACCCATCTGGTAGCCGTACGCCTTACCGATAGATCCGTTTTCGTCTGCCCAGCTGTCCCAGATATGGCTGTTAAGGTCGTGGATATTGTTCGACTTTTTCTGCCATATCCACAAGATCTCGTCAACAGCTTTGCTGAAGCTGATCGGTCTGATGGTAAGGAGCGGAAACTCCTTTGAAAGATCGTAGCGGTTAACGACGCCGAACTTTTTGATCGTGTACGCGTTCGTACCGTCTTCCCACTTCGGACGCACTTTCGGATCTTTCACCCTGGTCCCGTTTTCCAGAATATCTTTACACGTAGTGATAAAAGCAATATCCGCGCTGCTCATGTTATTACCTCCGGAAATCAATCTTCGCTCTCATCCGAGCGATTCTCTTATCTTCTTCATCGCGCTGCGTTCAAACACAACTTCCGCGTACTCTTCAAGTATTGGCAGAGCAAGCGAATCGGGAACGCATACTCCTCTGTACTCAGCGGCAAGGCTGTCGATGGCGTTCAGTCGGAAAACGCTTTTCTTACCTGCCAGGATCTGTAAATAGAACACTCCGTTATATTCATACAATTTAGACCGGCAGTTCTCAAGTCCTGAATTACCTTTAAGAAAAGCGTACAGATCGTCATAGGAAGCGAAAGCGATTATCCCTGTGCCTCCGTTTTCCTCATATTCCTCACCGAACTGCATTTTGCGGCGCATATCGAAAACTTTTGAAAGACTTTCGCGCGCCTGATCGGAATTATCTTCAGTATCCGCCGTATCCGTATCGCTATACTCATCAGGAAGTTTCTTCAGCAGTTCGCTCCCGTCAGCGCCTGATTCGCCTTTCTCCATCGCCGCTTTCATAGCGGAGGCGCGAATAAACAGATAACTGTCTATCATCATACGGCGCATCAGTTCAGCAGTGAGGTCAAAACCTTTTGCCCCCGGGTTATCCTGCGAAGGGATATCGCTTCCTGCGGATGCTTCATTTTGTCTGGGTCTCATTCTTTTAAATACCGGAGAAAGCGGGCGTGACTGCTCCTTTGTTTTTTTATGTCCGCCGTTTCCGGGATCCTGATCCTGCGGTACAGTTTCGCCTTCTGCCGGTATATCTTCGGCCCGCATGCTCTCGACAACAAAGCTGATCTTGGAACAGTCATCGGCAACGTGAGAATCGACCTTTACCGCGCTTATCGGGTATCCGAGTTCGATCTCCGCATACGATATCATATTCTGGACAAGTTCTTTATACGCCGGAGCGTCAATATTGAGTTTGCTGATGCTAAGAGAGCGCTTTTCCATCTCGTCAACGCTCAGATCGATCTGTATTGAATTATTGCTTAGTTTTTCAATTTTCATATTACGCTCCCCTTTCCCGCGTAGTGTGCGAAGATTTTACCACATTCTATGCCGTATGGCAACGGCGCCGGATCATTTCCGGCTTTTCCGGATATTTCCGGACTTTTCCGGCGGCTTTATGCGTGCCTGAAATTGATTTCGGTGCCGCGTATCATGACTTTTCCGGATTTTTCCCGGAAGGTTTCACGAAAGTCGTAAGCAGTTTCCACAAATCTGCTTCGCCGAAATCATAACGCGTATTGCAGAAATGACACACCGTCTGCGCGCTCTTGTCCTCAAGGTATATCTGTCTGAGTTCCTGGTAACCGATGCTTAAAAGTCCCTGCTCCATACGGCTCCTTGAACAGTTGCATTTAAACCCTGCGATAGAACGCCTGTCCGCTTTGAAATCGAGCCCGCGGCAAAGATCTTCACAGATATCCTCAGGAGTTGCCCCGGCACTTAAAAGAGTCGTTATCGGAGGCATTGACGCCGCCCTCTGCGTGATCTCGTCTGCAAGAGAATCATCCGCTCCCGGCATCAGCTGGATCATATATCCTCCGGCTGCGATCACACCGTACCCCGGAATGTCGTTGTCCGCGGGGCCGACGAGTACTCCGGCGCATACCGCGGAAGGGATCTGTTCGGATGCGGCGAAGTAGTATGCCACGTCCTCCGCGATCTCTCCGGAGATAAGTTCCGTTGTCCCGCTGTACGGTTCTTTAAGACCGAGATCCTTTATTACGGTAAGTACACCTTTTCCGACGGCGCCGCCCACGTCGAGTTTTCCTAATTGATTGAGAGGCAGATCTGCATGCGGATGTTCGCAATAACCGCGTACGTTGCCGAAGCGGTCGGAAACTGCGAGAACGATCCCTAACGGGCCGTCTCCCCGGATCGAAAGTGTTATAGAATCGGAATCGTTTTTAAGACCCGAAGACATAAGAGTTGCGCAGGTCAAAGTTCTTCCAAGCGCAGCGGTAGCCACAGGTGACGTATTATGTATCCTGAGCGCTTCCTGAACTGTCTTCAGCGTATCGGCGGCGATCACTCTCGCGGCTCCTCCGGCACACGTTCCGGTTATAAGATTATATTGCAATTCCGGGATCATTATATTTTTCCTTTCGCACAGATAAAATACAGCCTGTTGCGGCCCGTCCTGCCGCCCGGAGCACCTTTATTTCCGCCTTTCAATACGTCGATCTTAACGAATCCGGCGGTCAAAAGCAGCTCCCTTAAAACGTTTTCTTCCCAGATCTTTTCGCGTACGACGTCATCGCTCCGTTCATACAGCGATCTCTCCGGGTCAATGAGTCTGAAACAGGATATATTATAAGTACAGATCCTTTTTTTCGGATCGTACGCACAATTCCAGAAGCAGCTTTCATTGTCAAAATCAGCGAAAAACTGCGCTTCCCTGCCGGCCGGATCGAAATGTGAATCTGTGAGCACGTCAAATATCAGAAGCCCGCCGGGATCAAGGAAATTGTGCGCCTTTGCAAAGAATTCAGAAAGCCTTTTAACGGTCAGCAGATGATTTACCGAATCGGTAAGCGAAGTGATCGCGGTGACGCTTCCGAACAGATCCATCCGGCACATATCCTGACAGATCCAGAGAATATTACCATTGCTCACGTTCGAGCGGGCAATGTCAAGCATCTCTTCCGATACGTCAAGGCCTATGCAATCGTAACTTCCGGCCATGATATCGACAAAATTACCGGTACCCGCACCGGCGTCAAGCAGTATCGGTTTCTCGCCTCTTCGCGCATAATCCTTCCACGCTGCAGACTTCTTTACCGTTCTGTCAACGAACCTCGCGAGCGCCCCGTAATTTATATCATACGTCAGTGTATTGTAAAAAAGTGAAAGCCCTTCGTACATGCCAAAACCACGCTTATGAAGCCGGAAGTTCAGCTCTGACAAGCTCAAGCGCTTTTTCAAGCTGAGCATCCTGTTCAGCCGGTATCTTATCCGGAGTAAGATTTTCGAGCCCTTCTTCAAGAGACACTTCCACGTCCGGAGCGATACCCACGCCGTGGATGCATTCGCCGGAAGGAGTGAAATACGTTGCCACCGTAAGCACTACGCCGCTGCCGTCTTCGGCATACGAGCGCGATATCTGACCGATAGCTTTTCCGAAAGTGCGCTTGCCCACTATAGTACCTTTTTTGAAATCTCTGAATGCTCCGGCAACAAGTTCCGAGGCGCTCGCGGAATTTGCGTTTACGAGCATGACTACGGGAACTTCGAGCTGCGCGGCGTCAGACCTGACTTCAGTAGAACGGTTTCCGCTCTTATCCTGAGCGTAAGCGATGAGCCCCTCGCCCAGCAGTGCGTCAGCGACCATATCAGCCTGCCGTTCGTATCCGCCCGGATTTCCGCGCAGATCGAGCACCAGCGCCTTCATACCGGCTCCCTTGGCGACCGAAATCATCTGGTTAAATTCGTCACCGGTATCATTGTCAAACTGGCTGATCCGGATATAATACACGCCGTCCTCATATCCGAATCCAAATACAGACTGGCGGTTGATCACAGCAGTTTTAAGTTCAACTTCGCGCGTTATTCCGTCGAGGTCAACGACAGTCAGTTTAACTATCACGCCTTCCTGCCCCAGCATTCCTCCCACCTGTGCAGCGGATGCGGTGTCAATTTTCATACCGTTTATGTGCGTGATCAGTTCTCCCGTCTGAAGTCCTGCTTCTTTCGCGGGAGTGCCTTCAAACACGTCGCTTATTACCATGCCTTCATCTGAAAACGTGGTAGAAATACCGATGCCTGAATATGTACCTGTAATATAGTCGTTATAGCTGGAATAATCGCCCGGCTGGATATAGTATGAATAACGGTCTCCGAGCGAACGTACTAAACCGTCTATGGCTCCTTCTACCAGATCATCGCTCGAATACTCAAGAGCAAAATCCGAGCCCACAAAATCAATTATATCCTGGAGTTTCGCCACTTTATAAGGATCCGTATCCGATGAAAAGACCACTTTATAAGCCTTCTCTTTTTCAAGCCGCTTTTTATAAATATTATTCGACACTGTGAGGCACACAGCTGCGGTGACCGCGATCAGCACCAATACGATGAAAAGGATCAAAACGCCGCTTATGCGTACTTCTTTCGTTTCATTCTCTCTGTTTTCGCTCTGTTCCGCGAGCGTCCTGTTCCTGATACTGTATAATTTCATTTATCGTCATCTCTTTCGGTATTGATATATTTTCTGATCGCGAACATACTTGCGATCAGTCCGATCGCGAGTCCGGCAAGGATAAAGCTTAAGATCAGCCCGTGTGAATACTCTGAAAAAGGCTTCAGCTTTATGATGTCGCGCAGAACGCTGTCAGTTCTCTGCATCAGTTTCGCTACGTAATTATACGTGCCGCGTACCGCGAAGAAAGAGATCACGGCGCTGAGCAGGCCGATCGTCACACCTTCGGCAATAAACGGTCCTCGCATGAAAGCGTACGAAGCACCGAGGTCTCTCATTATCCTTAGTTCTTTCTTGCGGGCAACGACGGTAAGCCTTATCGTATTGACCGTGAGCAGGATCGAAAGGAATCCGAGCACAACGAGTGCCACGATCGAACCCATGCGTACGAAATTGCTGATCGCCCGGAAATATTTATAGATCGAATCGTTGTCCTGAACTTCTTCGACACCGTATACTTTGCGCATATCGGCCGAGAAATTTTCAAGTGCGGAGGCGCTTTTAAGCGTTATGTCGAAAGAAACGTAAAGCAGATTGCTGTCTGCATCTTCGTACTGGAATATATCCTCGTACCCTTTGAACGTTTCTTTCATTTTGGCGAAATTATCCGCTTTCGTGTTCATATGCGCACGGCTGACGCGTTCATCGGACAGTATCGCCCTGTAGACTTTCAGTGCGTCGTCATCGCTGAGAGCGCTTCGGCAAATGATCTCCACTTCCGGATGCTCCGCCTGTTCGCTCAAAATTCCGCTTATGCTGTTAGAAGTTAGCACGAGCGAGCCCATGATATACATGCCCGTAAACAGGACGAAAACAGAAGCAAGCAGCATGTGCCAGTTTTTCACGAGATTTTCGAGGCTGAGTTTAAGGATGTAGAAAAAGGCGCGAAGTTTATTCATATCACTTACCTCCCTCATCCGAAACGGAATTGTCCTCGGTAAAGAGGCTCGAATATTCCTCCTCCGGAACGTTTGCCGCAAATTCTCCGAAAGCAGAAGAAATATTGACCCTGTCGCCCGCAGCCCTCGCCTCTTCGGCACCAGCACCGCCGGAAGACATATCGTCGTTCCTCGCGCCGTGGTCAAGATAAAGTATCCGTCTGCCCATCTTTCTCGCCATTTCCTGTGCGTGCGTGGCGACAATAACCGTTGTGCCCTGCGAATTGATCAGTTCAAGGAGGTACATTATCTGCTCGGCGTTTGCGGGGTCAAGATTTCCGGTAGGCTCGTCCGCTATCAGTATCCTGGGCGAATTGACGATGGCCCTCGCGAGCGCGACTCTCTGCTGCTCTCCGCCGGACAGATTTCTGGGATATTCATCCGCCTTCTTTGAAAGACCCATCAGTGACAGCGATGCTTCGACCTTCTCATTTATTTCCTTGCGGGACTTGCCCATTATCTCCATGGCGAAAGCCACGTTTCCGAATACTGTTTTATGTTCGAGCAGTCTGAAATCCTGAAAAACTACGCCGATCTGTCGGCGGTAGCGCTGCACTGCGCCGCGCCTGATCATAGAAAGATCGCGGCTGTTTACACTTATCTTTCCGCTCGTAGGATCTTCCTCCTTCATAAGCAGTTTAATAAGCGTGGATTTTCCAGCGCCGCTCGCTCCCATCAGGAAAACAAATTCATCTTTATATATGCGCAGACTGAGATTGTTGATCGCGGCAACGCCGTTTCCGTAAACTTTGCTGACGTCTTTGAACAATATCATCGTCTGTCTTCGGTCAACAGCTCTTTGTGGTTGTTCCATTTGAAATCCCCTTTCAATCTGTCAGTCAGGTCAGATCGACGGTTCAGTCGATCATTGATTCTTCAGACGGATCTCCCTGACCCATATACCTGATTATCAGGAGTGCGATCCTGACCCTGACCCCGTCGGAGAACGACGAGCAGTCCAGGCCGGTTATCCTGCTGAATTTTTCAAGTCTGTTATTTACAGTGTTTCTGTGAACGTCCATACGTTTCGCGGTTACCGAACTGTTCTGGTTGCATTGAAGAAATACGCTCACCGTATTTAAAAGTTCCTGCATGGATCTGTCGGTCCAGTACTGACCTCCGAGCACGGCTCTTAAATATTCAAGTCTGTCTTCCTCGGAAATAGAACTGATAAGGCGCTCAAGTCCGGTCTTCTCGTATACCAGGCATTTGCTTCCGATCCCGAAATCTTCACCGAGCCTGAGTGTCGCAACAGTTTGCAGGGCCATCTCGCCCAGTCTCGAAAGAGATCTGAATCCGGAGCTTACTGCGACTCTCACGTTAACCATCACTTCGGCTCCGGCGGTATCGGCGAGCTGAAGAGCCATCTGCTCCGCTTTTTCGCTGCGCGAAGCGTCCCCTTCTTCAACTGCGCAAAGCGCACTTACGAAACTTCCTGTGCCGCTTTTAAAAATGCCTGTAACGAATCCCTGGTCTTCGGGGAAAAGTTCCGAAGCGACTTCTCTGACCTGAGTTATCTGCCCTCCGTGAGTTTCGTCATCGGCGCAGCAGGCGGTCAGGAGCCGGTATTGCATATCGTTATTAAGTTTCGGCATGATCGAGCCGAGTTTTTCGCTGCTGCCGGATCTGCCTTCGAGCGCACTGATAAAAAGACGCTCGGCTGAAATGCCGGCGCGGTCAGAGCCGAAAAGTCTTTCCGAGAATAGTTTAAGCAGTCCGGAAGACAGTTCGGAAGAACGCTTTTCGTTTTCCTTTGCCGAAAACAGGATATAGTCCGTACCGTCGCTGTCCGACACGTCTATTACGGTAAAATCTGCGTCTGAAATGCGCTCGCCGGCTTTAAGACCGATGCCTGCGGGGCAATACAAAACCTTACCGTTTTTATCGGCAAGTCCCGCCTGAAAACCGGTCTTATCAGTCAGTCTTTTTAATTCGGCAATGTAAAGTTCCATTTTCTACCAGCCGTATCCGGAAACCCTTTCCAACGCGATCTTATCGATCCTCCGGGACACGTTCAGCGCATCCCCGCATATATCATTATACACCAAACCGCAGTCCGTATTCCACGTGTTTTGAGCCAGATACGGAATGCGCTCAAGGAGAAGCTTCAGTTCGACGCGTGCACCTTCTGTTTCGTTGCCCTTGTACAGCGATATGACGCGGTCTCCCCACGCCAGCAGCTGCCCTCCGAGCACCTGGTCTGTCGGATCGCAGGTATACGTTTTTCCTATGTACGGAGAGCCCGGATGGACGGGACGCCACGTGTAAATCGACCAGTCCGATATTTCTTCCGGAGTCCATTTCACGTCGGGAGCGACAATATACATCGGGTTCCAGGAGCAGTTGATTATTTCAAATCCCGCTTCCAGCAGGTCAGGCGTGACCTGATAGTAATTTTCCCAGCTCATTACTACGATATCGCGCTTCACGAAATCGTTCATATGTTTCGGGAAACCTTCCCACACGATCGGTATCCTGCCCTTCGATTTTACGGCATCAGCCATACAGCTGATAAAGTTAACGTAGAGTTTATCGCATATCTCTTCTCCGGTGGAATTATCGGTGTCAATGCCTATGCTTCTCGCGTATTCCATGCAGCGCGGGCAATTCAGCCAGTTTTTGAGGTTTGCTTCGTCTCCGCCAATATGTATGTGTTTAGAATCAGGAAACAGATCGCAAACTTCGCGGAAAATATTGGCCACGGCCTCTATCGAATCTGCGTGCTGACAGATGATCCCGTTGGTACCGAACAGTTCGGGATAACCGACGGCAAAACCGGTGTTATGTCCCGGAACGTCGATCTCGGGAATGAGTTCTATTCCCCTCGCGGCAGCGTATTTGTTAAGTCTTTTTATCTCTTCGAAAGAATAGCTGCGCCCGGAAGTCGAAAGATTCGGATAAAGTTTTCCGGGAAGCGTGTAACTCTGATCGTCGGTAAAATGCAGCTGGAGCGCTGAAAGCTTATAATACCAGCACATATCCACGTACGCGAGCAAAAATTCAAACGGATGCCAGTAACGGGCAAGGTCTACCATCATTCCTCTGTAAGAACTGTCCGGAGCGTCTAATATGCTGAGCAGCGGAAGTATCATATTCCCGCTGTTTGAAGGATCTGCATTTAAGATCTGGAAAAGCGTAGCAAAAGCCTTATTAACTGACGAAATGTCAGATGCAAAGACTGCAGCGCCTTCTGTGTTTATTTCGAGCCTGTATCCGCCTTCTGCTTCGGCAACAGAGCATTCTTTCACATAAATGCAGCGTTTGTCCCGGCAGCAGCACGAACCCTGCGGTTCGCTTTCCGCATAAGTACAGATCTCTGCTTTTATTCCGGCCATGGCAGTGTAGGAAGCGAATGCCTCCCCCGCGGCATACCATTTTTCAGGAAGGCATATCAGTGCCTTAAAGACAGCGCTTCCGCCGCCTTCAGGAATATCGAGTTTTTTCGGTACGGGAATAATACTCACGTTCATACTGATTCTCCTCTCGAATCTGCAATATGTTTTTCCCACTCTTCCTTGGTCATAAGGAGCTGACGCGGTTTGCTGCCGTCGGCTTCGGAAATGAGACCTTCGGACTCGAGGGTGTCAACGATCCTTGACGCTCTCGAATAGCCGAGTCTCAGCTTTCTCTGAAGGAAAGACGTTGACAGCTGCTTGTATTCGAGGGCAAGCTGTGCGGCCGCGTCGATCATTTCAAAATCGGAATCCTGCTCGTCGTCATTGCCCTCGGCGGCATTGTTGTTCCCGCCCTGGGGCTTGTCCTTCTGATCGATCGAAGACTGTATCTCGTCGCTGTAAAGCGCAGTACCGTACGAATTCCTGACGTTATCGGCGAGCGCCTCTATTTCACTGTCAGATACGAAAGCGCCCTGAACGCGCAGCGGCTTCGCCATACCGATCGGGTGGAACAGCATATCGCCGCGCCCGAGCAGTTTCTCAGCACCTCCGCCGTCAAGTATTGTTCGTGAATCTATCTGCGAAGTAACGGCAAAAGCGATACGCGAAGGTATGTTCGCCTTTATAAGTCCGGTGATGACGTCAACGGACGGGCGCTGCGTTGCGATTATAATATGCAGTCCCGCCGCTCTGGCCTTCTGCGACAGTCTTATGATCGAGTCCTCGATCTCTTTCGCCGCGACCATCATAAGATCTGCCAGTTCATCGATGATTATAAGTATCTGCGGCATTTTTGTAAGCGATTTATTGCGCTCTGCAAGCACGTTAAATGCCTTTATATCACGCACGTTGTGCTGAGAAAACACCGTATAGCGGTTCTCCATTTCCGCGACCGCCCACGACAGAGCACCGGCGGCTTTTTTAGGATTTGTTACGACCGGTACGAGCAGATGCGGTATGCCGTTGTATACGCCGAGCTCAACTATCTTAGGGTCGATCATTATCATGCGGACGTCTTCCGGCCCCGCTTTAAACAGTACGCTCGCCACGATAGTATTTATGCACACACTTTTTCCAGAACCTGTAGCTCCCGCGATCAGCAGATGCGGCATTTTGGCGATATCCGCGACAATATTCTTACCTGCGATATCGCGTCCGAGCGCAACGGACAACGGCGATTGAGAATTCTGGAATTCTTCGCTTTCGACGACCTGGCGAAGGGCAACGATCTCGACCTGGCTGTTAGGCACTTCTATACCTACGGCTTCCTTCCCGGGTATCGGCGCCTCGATCCTCACGCCTGTCGAAGCCATATTAAGGGCAATATCATCGGAGAGTGCTACGATCCTGCTGACTTTTACGCCGGGGTTCGGCTGCAGTTCATAGCGCGTGACCGCAGGCCCTCTCATGACGCCGATTATTTTAGCTCCAACTCCGAAGCTCTCAAGCGTGCTGATAAGTTTCTGCGCTTTAGGATCGTCTTCAGAATTGATCACTCCGATATTGTCGGACTTTCTGGCGCCGGACAGCAGATCCACGGGCGGTTTTTCATATACGCGTGTGACCTCCGGTATTGCCTTCCCTTCGGAAGCTTTTTCATTTTCTTCTTGCTTCTTCTCTTCTTGTTTCTCTTCTTTGATTTCCGCTTTATCATCCGGTCTGGCTGCAGTATCTGTTTCAAACAGCGATACGGGTTCCGGCGTTTTTTCAGCAGAAGTGCTTTCTTCGTTTTTTCCTTCAAGGATCTCTTTAGTGAGAGATCTTCCGCTCGTACCGAGTTTTTCTGTCCTGCGCCTGTATTCTTCAAGCGAAGGCTTTACGTGCTTTTCTTTCTTGCGGCCGGAAAACAGAGCATTCACTTTTGATGAATCCGCATTGACCATATCTGCATTCCCGCCCTCACCGTCATCATCGTTATCTTCGTCAAGAACGCCGAACAAAGTATTGCCGACGTCAATATCGGACGAAATGTGTGATCTGACGGTCTTTTCTTCGGCCGCAGGCACTTCTTCCGGAGACGGAGCGGGAGTGCTCTTTTCTGTAACGATATATCTGTTTCTGCGAATAATGCTGCGTTGATTGTCGCCGATAAGTTTGTCAACGGCGTCGCTGATGTTTTCCGAAAATTCCGTATCGCCTTCAATATCCGGGGTCACGTCGAAGACGGTTTCATCAGTTACCGCTGCTGCAGCGGCAATATCAGCGTTGTTATTTTCCGGTGATACGGCAGGCGCGGGCGTTTCATCATTGTTCTCCGGTTCTGAGGCAGACCCGGTTACGTGTTCGGCTTCGGCAGCGTCCGTCTTTTCGGCAGGCACTTCTCCCGCCTCCGCCTGTCCCGCTTCACTTTCATTGTCCTGATCATGAGAGGAGGCATTTTCCTGCGAGACAGCCTGCTGAGGTTCAGCAGACGCCGCATTTTCGGCGGCATAAATTTCTTCTATCATTGCCCCGACGTCGCCAGAAGAAAGAGAAACTGTTTCAGCTTCCGTTGTGGCAGATGAATCGTCATTCTCTTTTACAGCTTCACGTTCCGCCTGAGCTTTGTTGCGGTCTGAGAACCTGGTGTAAGTAAAATCGGTATCTCTCATATAATCAGTCCCGGAGGAGCTGCCGGAACTGCGTCTTATGCGATCTTTTCTGAAAAATCCGGCATCTTCAGGGGTCTCTCTGTTTTTTTCTTTTTCCTTTGAAGACGGTGAAGCGGCAATAATAGAGTGCATATCAGTAGAAAGTTTTCTTAACCTGCCCTTCTTCCCTTCGTTTTTTCCGGAAGCGGTATCATCGCTCTCGGGAATATCGAAGATGCGCTCCTGGCGTTCGGTTCTATAATTCGAGTCGCTCTTCGCACCGGCCGCAGCTGAACGGCTGCTTTTCTCAGAGTTATTACCGTTATCACCGGTCAATTTATAAGCACGTTCGGCGAGACCGCTTTTTTTGCTTTTCTGTGCCTTTTTAAGTCTTATCTTTTCTGAGATCAGGTCGATCGCAAACCCTATAGCAAAATACAGTACCAGCAGTACCAGGAAAGATAAAATAAACGAATAATGAAGAACGATTTTAAGAACTGCGGCGATCGCCGCCACTATCAGCACTGCAATTCCGTGAGCTTTGATAAATCTGATAATACCGTCTTTAAACATAAAAATTTATCTCCGTTTGTCTTTTGTAAAAGCATCACCGGCCGGGCCGGAAAGCATAAAACGCTCCTGACCTGACGATTCTTTATAATTATATCAAAATTTATTATTATTGTAAAGCTTTATCAGGATTTTAATGATTCTGAAGCAGACGGATTATTTTATGCATTACAGATTTCTTCAGCACGGTCTCTTTTTCAGGATGAATGACGTCGTCGATCTCCGAAGCGTCGTCAAGTACGAACGTGCTCGTGACCGGGCTCTTTCCGCGAACAAAAAGAATATAACCTTCTATCCACACGTTGATCCCGCACGCCTCGAGGAAGTTGGCGAGGATATAGATCTGGCGCTTGACCTGGGCGATCGGATTTTTTACCGTCTTCTCATAAGTGTTGCCCGCGGAGGTAGTCTTCACCTTCAGCCATTCTTTATCGTTCTCCTTCCCGACCAGTTCGCCCGAAAGGTTTTTGACCTCAATGATGTAAACTCCGCGCGGATTTATGACGACGTTGTCGAGTTCGGTCATATGGCCTTTATAAGTGACAACAATATTAGTTAGCAGCCTGTCTTCTTCGTTCAGGTACTGCTTTATTATCTCTGTGGCAATTTTCTCACCCTGGCGGCCCGCGCGTTTTTCCGGAGGTTCATCCACCGGCACGGCTGCGTGTCGCTTTTTTATTACGATTATGACAATGGCCACCACAAAGATGGCAGCGATCAGATATATCATAATTTCTCCGTTGCCCGAAGCGTTCGAGGCAGTCAGGCGAATCTCAAAGCTTCTGCTGCTTCATCCAGACGTTCATCACGATCTTGTGCGGAAGTATCTTGCACAGTGCTGCCTGAGCTCTGGCTTTGAACCCGTACTTGCTCACGTCCCTGCCGCGCAGAAGATCGCGCCAGGCACGGGCAATTATATCATCCGGGTCGTACATTGCAACATATTTTTTAACTACCGGCGGTTTTTCAAGGTCAACGGCCCTTTCGAAAAATTCGGTTTTGGTCCAGAAAGGACAAACCGCCATGACCCTTATGCCTCTGCCCTTGAGTTCCCTGTTAAGTGCGCGGCTGAAATATAGGACAAATGCTTTGGTGGCCGCGTAGATATTTATGTACGGGATAGGCTGGAACGCTGCGACTGAAGCGATATTGACCACCGCGCTGCCGGGAGTCATGTACGGAAGCACGTACTGAGTAAGTGCCATCAGCGCCGAACAGTTAAGATCGACCATATTCACGTTGACCTCCGCCGGAGTGTCCGTAAATGCCTCGAATCTGCCGAATCCTCCCGCGTTTACGAGCAGACCGACGTCGGGCTTTTCTTTTTCAAGCAGTTCCCGGATCGTAAGGAGGGCCGTTCTGTCAGTAAGGTCAATGGCGATCGGTCTTACAGGATACGGTACTGTCTTTTTCAGTTCTTCGAGTCTGTTTTCGCGTCGGGCAATTACCCACACTTCATCGAACGGTCCGCGTCTGTCGCACGTTTCCGCGAATCTGCGTCCCATTCCGCTCGAAGCGCCGGTGATGATTGCTATTCTCATTTTGATCTCTCCTCCTCCGCTCTGCGCCGCGGTTCTCCCTCTTCGTGACCAGGTACATCCGAAGCATACCATTAAAAGGGCAAAAAAGTCAAGACAAAGTAACCGGGAACCAGGAAGCGGGAACTACTAACTAAGAACTAGTAACTTGTAACTAGTTCCCATTTCATAGCTCATAGTTCTCTTGCGCGGTGATCTGATTTGTAGTAAAATACCGACAGTAACGCGATACTTTGTTGTTCGCAAAATAGAAAAAGAAAGGGACGAATCCACAATGCAAGAATTTCTTAACGAAGTCATCAAATTCGGCACCACAACAGGCGGAAAAATCGTAACTGCCATCATCGTTCTGATCATCGGTCTCATCGTGATCAAGATCCTCGGCAAAGTCATCAAAAAAGCTCTTGCCAAAACAAAATTCGAAGATCCGGTAAAGAACATTATACTGAAAGTTATTAAAATAATTCTTTACGTTCTTCTCCTCATCGGCATCATCGAAGTACTCGGAGTTCCCATGACGAGCGTTGCAGCGCTGGTAGCATCTGCAGGACTTGCCGTAGGCCTCGCATTCCAGGGCGCTCTGGCGAATCTTGCCGGCGGTTTCCTTATTCTCATCTTCAGACCGTTCAAGCTTGGCGACTACGTATCCACTGCAGGTGCTGAAGGCGTTGTCCACGAGATCAGCATCTTCTACACCAAACTTATGACCCTTGATAACAAACTCGTCCTTGTCCCCAACGGCGACCTGATGAGCGCTAACGTCACGAACTTCACTGCAAATGAAACGCGCAGGATCGACATCGACTTCAAGATCACGAACGACATCGATCAGGAATTTGTCAAGTCCGTGCTGCTCAAAGCCGCTACAGATTCACCCGGGATCCTGCAGGACCCCGCTCCGTTTGCAAGACTTACGGCCGTTGACGACGACACGTTCATCTTCACCGTACGCGCATGGTGCAACACCAAGACTTACTGGGACAATTATTTTGACCTTATCGAGAACTGCAGCAAGGCTCTGGGCGCTAACGGAATCGACGATCCTGAGGAAAGAATTGCTGTACGTCTGGTAGGAAAAGATGACAACGATTGATCATAACGCTAACACTGCACGGGATCCACGCATAGAAAAATATGTTGCCGCCATCCGTACGTATTCACGGGACAACTACCTGAATATGGTAAAAGAACCCGCGGGAAAGCTGGCGTACCCTTTCATCGTCCCCGGCTCGGAGAGCTATCCAAACTGTCTGTGGGACTGGGACAGCTGGCTCACGAATATTGCGGTCAGGCAGATCATGGCTGATAACGGTACGTCGTCCGGCACGTTTTTCGAATACGAAAAAGGCTGCATCCTGAACTTCCTGTCAAATATGGAAGACGACGGCCGCATGCCAATATGCGTGACTCCCGATCAGGCGTTATATTTTGAAGACGGGGTCAATATCCATAAACCCTGTCTGGCTCAGCACGCCGCGTTCATTGCGCGCGAAAACGCAGATGCGGCGTGGCTCGGGCCGGTATTCGACAAACTTGTCACATTCGTTAATTACTACCGGACACATTTCCGTAATTCCCCCACCGGACTGTATTTCTGGGCTTCTGACAACGCGATCGGCGTCGACAACGACCCTTGTACGTTCTACCGCCCTCAGAACAGTTCTGCTTCGATCTATCTCAACTGTCTTATGTACAAGGAGCTTCTCGCGCTTGTATGGCTCTCCGGAGAACTCGGCAGGCCGGAAGCGTTCATCGCTGAGCTTTCCGCGGAAGCAGAAAACCTCAAAAACGCGATAAGAACGCTGCTTTGGGATGAGCGCGACGGATTTTTCTACAGTGCAGATATAGATCTCGTCCCTGTTGACCCGGACCGCTGGCTCCACAGAGGAAAGCCCCGGCACTGGAACAGTATTATCCGTAGGATCGACGTGTGGTCAGGAGTAATGGCACTGTGGGCAGAAATTGCCACCCCGGAGCAGGCCGTGAGAGCGGTCAGGCATTTTACAGATGAGAGAACTCTCTGGGCGCCGTACGGCATAAGAAGCCTGTCAAAGCTCGAACAGATGTACAGCATCGACGTCTCAGGAAATCCCTCCTGCTGGCTCGGTCCGGTATGGGGCATCGCGAACTGGATGACCTTCAGGGCACTGCTTAATTACGGATTTGACGAGAAAGCCTCCGAGCTTGCAAAAAAGACGATCAAAATGTTCGGAGAAGACCTGGCAAATAATGGTCAGCTTTCCGAGTATTATCATCCCGATACTGGCAAAGGTCTCAATAATCCGGGCTTCCTCAACTGGAACCTCCTCGTCAACAACATGGCGGCGTGGCTCGATGGCAGGAAGTTCGTTACTGAGTTCTGATTTTTTTACGTTTCAATACGATCAATATTACAGCGGCGACCAAACATACTCCGGCGGCGGCAAAACATACGGCTGCCGGGATCGTGTTTCTGCCGCGTTTTGTTTTTGTACCGGTATCCGAACCGGGAGTATTGACCGCCGTAACGTCCGTTCCATCGCCTTTCTGCTCTGTATCGAACGTGAATTTCAGATCATATGTAGCGGTAGAAAAATTGCCCGCGAGGGCAGGATCTGTAACCGTCCTGTAAACACATCTGTACTGGGCCTTATCCGCCCCGTTCCCGTTAAGATAACACACTATGGCCTTAACAAACGCGCCTTTATCGCGGTAGTCAAATTTATCGAGCACCCCCGTCTTATACTCGCCGCTCTTAACGTCCAGTACAGGCCGGTCAGGAAGTGCGAGCCACTCCCATCTTATAAGTGTTTCTACTGTGTAACCGTGATCCGTAAGCGCGTACCTGCATTCTGCGCTGTCTTCAAATATACCGACCTTTTCGCCGTTTAAGTGGTTGTGGCGTTTCATACGGATCCTTTCGCCGTCAAGCCAGAACGTGAAGAACAGCCCTTCAAGCCTGTCCCCGTCCGGGATAAAGCCTCCCGGATCAAACGCTACTTCAAAACAGTCGTGCATTTTAACGGTGTCAACGTCGTTGTCGTATATGTCAGCTCCGACGTATATGCCCTGCTCGCCGTAATAAAAATATGCATATAGCGGGAGCCTGCTGCGTTCATCATAGTAATCCGCCCACATGCCCGTATTATCTTTAGTTAGCGAGATCTTAACCGCACCGTCCCATTCTCCCGGAGAAAAAACGCCGTCAATAACAAGGCTCTCAGGGACAACGCCAAGCGCATATTCCGAGGTCTTAGCAGACACCGCCCCCGGAAAAACGAAACTCAAAACCAAAACAAAAACAAAAAACCTTTTCATAACACTAACGTTACTCTTTCTTCGCCTCTGAGCTCTGAACTCTGAACTCAATATCGTGCTATCATTCGGTTCACGCCCGTTACTAGTTGCCAGTTTCCAGCATAAAGAACCCCGCGCTGTGCCCGTAAAGAATGCCGCAGTCCTCAACACGCTCCCAATCGTTATTGTCAAAACTGTACTCACCGGTTTTGATCTGAACGCAATTTTTAATAACATACCCGTCAAAACGAAGCAACACAGGAGCGCTCTTCCTGTTAACAACGGAAACGTAGAGGTGATCCGAATGGTCAGTGCAAAGGATATCGAGATCTTCACAGCCCGAAACAACGCCGCAGGCAGTGATCACGCCGTCCTTATGACCGGCCATCAGCCTGAACAATTCGGCAGAGCTCTCTAAAACGACGTCGTTCCCTTTAACGCTTATCATACCTTCGTTTACCGGCATAAAGAAATCCGCGCGTTTAATATGATACTTCGCTCCGCTCGCGGCAAGGAAATGGAACTGAAGCGCATTCGAGAAGAAAAGCCCGTTGCTGGACTCTTTGCCCCATGTGTAGTTCCACTCATCCGCACATACAAGTATCCTGTCGAAATCGGCCCCGAAAAGGTCATCTTTGTAGAAATTCAGTCCGATATCCTCCCCGTCTGCGAAATTGCCCTCGAGCATCTCGCACGTAGCCATACCGTTGACGCCCTGAGTCGCGTCAGGCAGGATCCCGATATAATTGTGATACGAAACGTAAACGTATTCGCTCTTGGATGCGGCGACAAAATCGCGGTTCCATTGTTTGAAGCTTTCCGCCCACGTAAGACCAACCACAGGGATGATGCTGTCGTCCGCGCGGCGCATCGCAGCGATAAGCTCGTCGTTCCGTGCCGCTGCCAGCACGGGATCGCGCTGATACTCGCCTCCGAAGAAATACACTTCATTCCCGATATACCAGAGTTTAACGTTAAAAGCATCAAATCCTAAAGCCTGGCGGATCGCGCCGTATTTTGTGTCAGGGCCGCCGTTAACATATTCTACGTAGTCGAATGCGTCGTTTCCGTCTGAAAGAATATAGCTCACGGTAAGTTCCGGCTCGGCACCGAGCGCCTTCACGAGCATCATAAATTCATTGACACAAATATCAAGGCAGTCCTGATTATAAGTATCCGGGAACAGGAACCATTTGTCGCCTCCGGATACAGGGATCCTGAACTCAGGTGCTTTCATACTCTCGCGCCACGTCAGATGATCGGCCGCACAGCCTCCCGGGAAGCGCACGGACGTTGGGGCAATATATTTCATTGCCTCTATCACGTCTTTCCTCATCCCGTAATAATTATCCGTATCCATCAGCGACGCTTCGAATACTGCGGCAACGCCGTCACACTTTATGAAGAAAGTTCCGCCGTCAATATCTTTCCCGCGGAATCTGAAAGACAGTTCGGTATATTCTCCCGGCTCAGCGCCAGGAACGCTGAACGTCCCGGAAAGCCCGGAACCGCTCCCGCCGCCCTGTTCGTGGCTATGATCTTCGAGCCCGAAAGTGATCACCGTTCCTTCTGAAATACCGCGGACCCACACTTTTGCTTCGTACTCGGCGCCTTCCTTAAGAGCGATCACGTCAGAGCTCTGTCGCATCGTCCCGTTTTTAAGAATAACAAAATTACTGCCGCACAAACTTTCTTCCCGGCGGTCCTTTACGAATTCAAACCCGTCGCATTCCCAGCCCGAAGGAAAAGCATCGCCGGCAAACATTTTACGGTTATTGATCAGCTGCGCCGAGAGCCCTCCGAAGAAGCCCTTGCGCGTCACTTCCGTATTCACGCCGAACAATCCGTTTTCAAACGCCCTCAAGGCCTCTCCCGGCCTTATTACGGCATTTTCGCATTGAACGAGTGGAATGATGTATTCTGACTACGAAAGCCTCTCTACAGCCGTTTTAACGTGCTTTTTTTCGACAGTGATACCGGACGGGTACTCTCTCACCTGCTGATCGT
This sequence comes from Clostridia bacterium, assembly GCA_017963755.1. Lineage (GTDB taxonomy): Bacteria > Bacillota > Clostridia > UBA1212 > UBA1255 > UBA1255. The sequence goes on from JAGCTF010000132.1 coordinate 23,915, forward strand.
TCAATCTGTTCATAGAAAGCAGACTGTCGCCTTTTAAGATCACGCCTTTATACCGTCCATCAGGCACGTCGAATGCCGTAAGATCCAGCTCGATCTCCCCGTCTTCTTCAGAGCGGTTCAGCAAGTTAAGTACCAGCGCGTCCCCATTTTCATTCATTGAAAGCTGCACCTGGACGGCGTCGTTCCTTCCGGGATGATATCCGTCAATAACGAGTGTCCTGTACGCCTTCGTATTTGCGAACATATGCATCATCATGCCCGGGGCGGTTATATACCATCCCTCTTTAGGCGTCTCCAAGACGGATTGTGAGTGCGTATTCGCCAGGTTGTTGAAATTCACGAAATCGACAATATCTCCGTGCCGCTGCCACATCATGAGCGTCGAGGCAGCATCGAGTGCGTAAGTCCATTTGCTGAACATATAACATTTATTGACGCGTGTTTCGGACCTGGGGACCATATTATAGACGTCTGCGCCGTTGAGCGGCAGCCATTCGGTGTTGCAGTACTTGATATTTGTCCCGTGCGCTTCGTTATAGTTATTGATTATGGCAAGTTTTGCTTCGAGCTCGTCTTCGCTTATGCCTCTGTCGGCAAGAAAGTCGATATGATCTCCGGCAATTTCCACCATCGTTTTGAGTTTCTCCAGGCCGTAGCAGTACGAGATCATACCGATCTTTATCGAAGGGTCAACGGCTTTCATTGCCTTCGAATACGCGACGCATTCTTCGGCATACTCCTCCGCCCGGAACCAGCGGTGTACTTCATTGTCCATCTCCCAGTATCTGACGCCGTACGGCTTTTCGCGCCCGTTCTTTATACGCATCCTGCCGCCTTCCGTCGAAGCGTCTCCGTTGCAGTATTCGACCCAGAGCGCCGCCTGACGCGCACCTTCCGCCTTGTCAGAAAATTCAATAAGATCGCGGCCATGGAGCGCTGCCGGAAGTGTCCTGTCATTCGGATCACGATCGAGCAGTTCTTCAGGAACGTAATCGTAAAAGCGTTTAAATGGATGATACATATTCACGCAGATCATAGACTCCCCGCCTGCTGCCTCTGCGTAAGTAGCAAGTTCATCCGTGCCGATATCGTTGTACTGATAGCCTCCCCAGAAGTAAGAATATGACGGAAGGCGCTTATCTCCGACGCCCTTCTTCCAGTCATAAAACGAAGCAAAGCAGCCGCCCGGCCAGCGTATCACTTTAGGGGCAACGTACTTTCCGGCTTCCACCGCACTCTTCTTAAATCCTCTTATAGCGTCCGACGGCGTCAATGAGAAGTCGTCGCACACCACTTCGTTATTTGCGGGGACAATAAGTACGAACGTGTATCTGCCTTCTTCCGGAACTTCCAGCACAGCCGAGACCTCGCTGTATTCACCGGTAATTTCACCGAGTTCTTTTACGCATACCGGCTCCGTGACCGTCCCTTCTTTATAGAAAGCCGCCTTCAGTTTTCCTTCGCCCGAAACGCGCCTTAAAGCCCCGCTGAAAGTATATCTAATACCCGGAAAACAATATTTTCCGTCCTGCGCGAGCCCTCCCGCAGCCTCGCCTTTATTAATGACGCGCATTGCGTACGCTCCGTGATGATCGTCGGGTATAAGCGAAATATGCACGTTCCCGCCCTCGGAATCTTCAATGATAAACGTCGAATCGTCGCACACGGGCTGATATCCGGCAGTTCCCGGAAAAGCGAACCATGCATTATGCTCGTATGAAGAATGGTACCAGTCGAAAACGCGCCAGTCAGTCTCGCAGCGTGACGAAAGGTCATTCTCGTCGTCGAGCAGGTCGTACCACAGTTTATTGATCATCCTGTACGGATAGAACGGTTCAAAGCTCCTGTTGAAAAACATTTCCGCCGCCATTCCCTCGACCTGCAGGCCGTAGCCAAGTTCGATGAAATTCGAGGCAAGTTTTTTGCTTACAGGCGTACTGTGGTACCGATCTGTCGCTTTCAATTCAAGTTTCATGATCATTATACCCCCGTGTCATCTTACGCGTTCAAGCCTGATCGTATTATTCTCTCCCGATGCGCCGCTTACCGAACCTCCGACGAGGATCACGTTATCTCCTTTCGACAGGCCGAGCGTCTTCACAGTCTTCTTAAGCGACTCATAAAATACTACTTCAGACGAAGGATATTCTTCGCTCAGCACAGGGATAACGCCCCATGAAAGCGCAAGTTTGCGCCATTCGCTCGGTTCTGTCGTGAGGCCGACAATATCCGCGACAGGCCTGAAGCGCGATACCATGCGCACCGTCGATCCGGACAATGAACATACTGCGATCGCTTTTGCGCCCGTCGCCAGAGCCATATTGCACGCGGAATGTGAGATGGCGTCAATATTGTTAACGATCACGAAATTCGCGTCATGGAACTGTTTCTGGTAGTTGATATGCTTTTCCGTCTCTTCACATATCTCCGCCATCACTTCGACCGTGCGCACGGGATATTTGCCGGATGCAGATTCACCTGAAAGCATGACTGCCGAAGTGCCGTCGTACACGGCGTTAGCGACGTCGGATATCTCAGCTCTCGTAGGTCTCGGTTTGTTTATCATCGATTCAAGCATTTCTGTGGCAGTGATGACGCGCCGTCCGAGCATGCGGCTGATATCGATCAGTTCTTTCTGTCTCGCTGGAACCTGCTTGAACGGGATCTCCACACCGAGGTCGCCGCGCGCGACCATGATACCGCCGCACGCCTTGCAAATGTCGTAAATATTGTCAACGCCCGACTGGTTCTCGATCTTTGCAATAATACCGATATGCCCGCCGCCGTGCGCGTTGATGAACTCGCGCATGGTGTCCACGTCCGCCCGCGTTGAAACGAACGACGCTGCTACGAAATCAACTTCGTTTTCTATTCCGAAAAGCAGATCGTCTTTATCCTGTTCGGAAAGGAATTCCTGATGGAGCACTTTCCCGGGGAAAGACATGCTTTTGCGGTTCGAGATCGTGCCGCCTGCAATTACGGTGCAGTGGATGTCTGGGCTGCACACTTCATCGACAGTGAACTGCACGATACCGTCGTTTACGTAGATCAGATCGCCCGGGACAAGCTCTTCACACAGATTTTTGAAAGATACCGAAACGCGCTCCTGATTTCCAGTCACTTCGTCTACGGTAAAAGTAAATCTGTCTCCGTCGGAGAGTTCGATCTTTTCGTGCTCAAAAGTACCTATCCTGTACTCCGGTCCCTTTGTATCAAGCATTATCGCTATGGGAAGATCGAGTTTTTCCCTGACCTTCTTTACGCGGTCCATTACGGTCTTATGCCACTCGTGAGTGCCGTGAGAAAAATTGAAGCGGGCAACGTTCATTCCTGCAAGACAGAGTTGTTCGATCGTCTCCTCGGTCTCGCTTGCCGGACCCAGTGTGCAAATGATTTTTGTCTTTCTCATTGTCTTCGTTCCTTCCTGAAATTCTAACAGCGTTTATTTCTGCCCTTCTTTTTCGAACAGTTCAAGTACTGAAGGCGCGTTCTTAGTGAGGCGCTTAATATTCACGTCCTCGATCTTGTTGTTCGCAGCCGCCAGATGACCTTCGGATTTGAGCAGATTCTCTTTTATCTTGTTAAGGTTTTCTATCGCTTTGTCGATCCCTTTGATCGCGTCTTCAAAGCGCTCCGACGCTTTTCTGAAACTGTCGCCGAAGCTGGTTTTAAAGATTTCGAGATTTTCTTCGAAATGCCTGAGGTCGAGCTGCTGGTTCTGCACTTCTTCGAGCTTTTTCCTGTATTCCATCGAATTCAGCGCGGCATTGCGCAGAAGCGATATGAGCGGAATAAAAAACTGCGGGCGGATCACGTACATCTTTGGATAGCGGTACGAGACGTCAACGATGCCGTTGTTGTAATACTCGCTGTCGCTCTCAAGCAGCGAAACGAGCACGGCGAATTCGCAGTTTTTTTCATTTCTGTCGCGGTCAAGTTCTTTGAAAAAGTCTTCGTTCTTATGTTTGGTGGCAGTTTCGTCCATCTCGTTCTTCATTTCAAACATGATGGAAATGAATTCTACGCCTTCCGCAGCTTCGCGGTAGATAAAATCGCCTTTACTTCCGGTGCGTGCGTCATTGTCCTTCTCAAAATACGCGTTCGGGAAAGCCATCATTCTGACCTGGTTAAACTGCGTAAGACAGTGCTGCTCTAAGCTTTCGCCAACCATTTTCGTTGACTGTCTCGCCTTGAAATCTTTAAGCCTTTCTATTTCTTCGTCACGCAGTTTAAGCTCATTCTTCTGCTTCTCGAGTAGATTGTTTTCCTTTAGTTCGTTCTCTTTCTTTTGAAGTTCGATATCTGTACGCAGCTTCAGTATCTGCGTATCCAATTCGGTTAACTTAGTATCCTTATCGCGGACCGCCTCGGTAACGGCGAGCTTGCGTTCCACTTCCGCTTTGTTGAGCATCGCTCTGAGCTGCTCGATGATTTTATCCTTTTCGGACAATTCATTGTCCTTCCGGATCAACGCTTCGCTGTGCTTTTTTTCCTGTTCCAGTTTCGCGATGCGCATATCATTCTGGCTGCTTTTTTCGAGTTCTTTTACGCGCTGTTCAAGTTCCTTCTCGAACTC
>JAGCTF010000133.1 GCA_017963755.1 Clostridia bacterium
AATGTGTATAGATCATTGCAAAAGGAAATCAGTTCCTTTGTAAAAAACAAGTAGATAAATTCCGGTTTGTCGGGACGATAAGACGTTACGTTTGTACCTTCTTACCTCGATTTCGGTACGTTTGTACGCTCTTATACATAAAAAAGCACGCATCGCGTGCTTTTTTTATGGTCGGAACTAAGTGTTTCGCTGACGCGGAACGTGAAGCGAGGCTGCGCCTCGTGAAGCGCGCTGACGCGCGTGAAGTGCGCCTTCGGCGCGATAAGCGGAACACTTAACTTCACTTGCCCGTCAGGGCAAACTTCACTATGCCGAAGGCATAACTTCACTTGCGCCGCAGGCGCATGCTTCACGAATTCTTCATCTGCCCGCAAGGGCAAACTCCGCTATTGAAATAATCACATTTTTCGAGTATAATGTAAAAGAAAAAGAGATCGACAAATCGGGATTTGTGAGGGCGAATATGAATTACAAGGTTATTGATAAAGAAGCATATTACAGAAAAGACGTTTTCCGTCACTTTACTGAGGACTGCAAGTGCTCAACGTCAATGACGGCGCGCATAGACGTAACCGAACTCGTCAAATACTCAAAAGATACGGGCACAAAGTTTTACCTGAATTTTCTGTATCTTCTCTCGAAGGCACTTAATTCGCGCGACGACTATAAAATGGATTATTTATACAAGACGGATGAGCTTATTTGCTATGACGTTATTCATCCGTGCCATTACGTCTTTCACGAGGATACGGAAACCTGCACTACGGTTCACTCCGAATACTGTGAGGATTACAAAACATTTTACGGGAACGCTCTGCGTGATTTGGAAAATGCAAAGAAAAATCACGAGTATGAATTTGACAGTGCGAAATATCCAAACTGGTTTGACGCCTCATATGTATCTTGGCTTTCCTATGATTCGCTGAACGTTGAGTTACCGGATGGCTATCTTTATTTCCCACCCATTGTAAATTGGGGCAGATACCGCGAGGAAAACGGAAGACTTATGATGCCTGTTACCGTCCGCCTCAATCATGCAATCGCTGATGGTTTTCTTGTTGCAAATGTGTATAGATCATTGCAAAAGGAAATCAGTTCCTTTGTAAAAAACAAGTAGATAAATTCCTGTTTACGGAGGAGCATATGATCGTCTATCATTACAGTCAAACATTAAAAGAGGGAGACCGTTTGGAACCAGGTCATCTGGATTTCACTGATCTTTGCGAGCCGTTCATCAAGGCATTGGAACGCAGCCGCGATTGCTTTTTCGGTATGCTCCTTAACGGCAAGTATATGTTCGCGGTGCTCGACAGGTCGGGTCTTCGGTACTGGGCCGATTATGCGAAGTGGGCGACAGAGGGCCTGTTCGAGTTCGTTCGCAGGACCGAGTTCCCTGACAGCGTCAGCCGCCTGCACTGCAGCTATTTTTGCACATGCATCGATGACGCCATAGTCGCTTTCAATGAGGGCTTCGGCGAGGAAGACGAAGAAGAGCAGGAAACGGTGCATCTGTTTGAAGTCGAAGTCCCGGAGAGCAGCCTCCAGATGCGCGATCTTTCCGTTTATGACGCAGCTTATGACGCTCTGAACGACGATCAGGATGCGGATGCGGCCATCGAGCTTGCCCGGAAGTATTTTTCGGGAGGGCACGGCGACGAACCGAATTGGGAATACTTGTCCGCGGGCGACGCTGTGGCCGTCAAAGACGTTTCATATTTCCTGCGAGAGCAGAAATGAGCGCTGTTTGACAAATCGGGATTTGCAGAGGAGTTTATTGTGCTGACAGTTTATAAGCCGGAGTACGGGGATCTTTGGTTTAGAGAGCGTATGCTTTCGGACGCGGAAACGATGGCGTATAACCATGCGTGGGGCGGTACGATTCCGTTTCCGAAAGAGCATTGGAAAAAATGGTATGATCACTGGATCACCAATACCGACGGCAAGCGGTATTATAGGTATATAAAGAATGAAGCGGACGAATACATAGGAGAAATCGCGTATCACTATGATTCCGAGATCAACGGCTTTATTGCAAACGTAATCGTGTACGCAAAATACAGGGGAAACGGTTATGGAGGCTTTGCGCTGGACGCACTTTGCGCAGCCGCAAAAGAGAACGGAATCTCTGTCCTTTATGATGATATCGCCATTGATAATCCGGCGGTTTATCTTTTCCTAAAACATGGGTTTTCTGAAGATCACCGAACAAAAGAAAAGATCGTTTTGAAGAAAGAACTTTGATGCAAATTCCGGTTTGTCGAGTTGAATTAGATTCTTAGCAGAACAAGTGTAAAAGCCTGTTCCGCTTTTCTTTTTACCCCACGATCTTATCCACGATAGCCTTGAATTTGTCGTTGAATCGTATGTCATTAATATAACTCGATAAAAACACACTTGGTGAAAAAAAGTGCTCCTTGGAACCGAATATTTCAGTGAATCACTTGACTTTCTGAATAATTTGTGGTATACTTATACTGAAATTTAGGGTTCCACGGAACTATATATTTCAGTAGGAGGCTTGACTATGATCAATAGAGATTATTATCTGAATAAGCTGATTTCAAAAAAGCAAAACGGAATGGTAAAAATCATCACCGGGATAAGAAGATGCGGTAAATCCGTTCTTCTCTTTGACCTCTTTTACGAGCATCTAATAAAAGACGGAGTAAAAGAAGATCAAATAATTAAAATCAAACTTGATGAGAGAACGCAGGTCGCTCTCAGAAATCCTAATACTCTGTGTGATTATGTTGCCGGTATTGTCAGGGGAAAAACTGAACCATACTTTATTCTTATTGATGAGATTCAGCTTCTTGAAAGGATTGGAGTTGAGGGCACCTCAAGTCAGATAGGACTTTACGAGGTCCTAAATGAGCTCAACGGCTACAAGAATACAGATGTATATGTCACCGGGTCAAACTCTAAAATGCTTTCGAGCGATATCGCAACGGAATTCAGGGGACGGGGCGATCAGCTTAGGATTCATCCCCTTTCATTCAGGGAATTTTATGACGCTTATTCCGGGGATAAAAGGGATGCTTTCCATGAATTCGCGGTATTCGGAGGAATGCCTTATTTGTTTTCTCTTAAAAATGATGCGGAAAAAAGCGCATATCTGAAAGAACTGGTCGATAAGGTTTATTTGTCCGATATCGTTGAACGCAACAACCTGAAAAAAGATACAGTAGTTTTGGGAGAACTGCTGGATGTAGTTGCATCGTCTACGGGATCTCTCACAAGCCCTGCTAAAATAACTAACACCTTTAAAACGGTTTACGGCGGGCGTGGCTCATTAAACACAGTCAATCATTATCTGGATTGCTTTAAAGACGCATTTCTTGTCAGTGAAGCCAAAAGATATGATATTCGCGGAAGATCATATATTGACTCTCCCAAAAAATTGTACTTTGAGGATCTGGGGCTAAGAAACGCCCGACTTGGCTTCAGGGAACAGGATTTTTCTCACATTATGGAGAATATAGTTTATAACGAACTGATAAGACGGGGGTACAATGTCGATGTCGGTGTAATTGATCACTCGTTCAGAGATGAGAGCGGTAAAAAACAGAAAAGAAGGCTCGAAATTGATTTTATATGCAATTTGTTTGATAACCGCATCTATATTCAGTCGGCTTATATGATACAGGATGAAGAAAAAAGAGATCAGGAAACACGAGGATTCAAAAGGATCAATGACTCATTCCGAAAAATTGTCGTAACCAGAGACACATTTCACCCCTGGAAGGACGAAAACGGCTTTTTATATGTCGGAATAGAGAGTTTCCTTCTAAATGAAGAATTTATGAAATAACCGAATCCGTTTTTCTACGAGTAGATAGACGAAGGGCCTTTCAAACAAAGTCTTACCGAGAGAAGGTGATCGAATGGAGGATAATCTTATTGTTGATTTGTTTTGGCAACGTAATGAGCACGCAATCTCTGAAACAGCAGCAAAATATGGAAAATATCTGCACAGTATCTCATATCAGATAATCTGTTCAGCCGGCTGCAGCACATCCGATTTCAGCCGTCAAGGGTCAAGATGAACGGCCTTACGGCCGCCCTTGACAGCCGGCATCAAACGTGCTTAAAAGGCAATCAAGCGGGGCGACGGCGCCCCGTGACCGTAAAAACAACCCTTTTAACATTCTTCTAGAGGCGAATTTGCGAAAAATACTTGACACTACCCGCAAAACGGAACTTCGCGGTGTTTTCATTTTTAAAAAAGCTTTTTTTACCCAACCTTTTGCCGCTCTCAACTGTCTATTATTCAGAGTACTCGAAAAACGCAAAAAAGGAGTGATCGGCCATTTACAGATCATACAACGATGAAACGCTCGTTTTTATGACGCTCGCAGGCGATAAGGAAGCTTACGGTGAGCTTGTACTGCGCTGGCAGGGCGCGGCGCTGGCGGCGGCAAATTCCGTACTGCGTTCGGTTTATCTGTCCAAAGACGCGGTGCAGGACGCGTTTGTCGCAGCGTGGCTGAAGCTGAACACGCTCTCCGATCCGTCAAAATTCGGAGCGTGGGTGTGCAAAGCGGCCAGAAACCGCGCCAAAAACATACTCGTCCGGTACAGCGGCTGGGTCGATTTTGCGGCGTATGAAAAAATCTCGGCGGACCAATCCTCCTCGCCCGACGCCTTCCTGAAGGACAGAGGCGAAAAAGAAGAACTGCATAACGCGATAAGGTCTCTGCCCGAAAGAGTGCGGACGGTAATAGAACTGCACTATTTTGAAGGACTTTCCGTCGCGGAGATAGCGGACAAAATGAGAATTTCCGTAGGCACGGTCAAATGGCACCTGTCCGACGGAAGAAAGAGACTGAGAGGGGAACTTATGGCAACAAACGAAGAATACACCGACACGCTCACCGAGCGCGTCATGAAGAAGGTCGAAGAGCTGAAACTATGGTCGTCCAAAAATGACAAGACCGGGTTTGAGCTCGTGTACAGGGAGGTTCTTGCCGACGTGGAGGACCTGCCGGAGTCGGAAAAGAAATACCGCGCAATGGCGGACGTGCTTCTGCGGGGATTCTGGTGGCTGCCGGGAAAAAAGAACGACGAACTGATTGAACGTATAGCCGACGCCGCGGAAAAAGGGCATAACGACGAGGCAACTGCGTTTTTCTTCTCCAAGGAGGACGCAAAGCTTTCGGGCGACGCCAAAATCGAATTCATCCGCGACAGGCAGATACCGCGGCTGAAAGACAAAGGTCTGCCGCTCTCGCTCGGGTCCGAATGGCTTGCGCTTGCCTATGCTTATTTTGAAGCGGATAACCGCGAAGAGGGTTTGCGGGCGCTCAGAAAAGCGAAGGAAATACTGCCGGCAGACAGCGTGCTTTACGCGGGCCTGTTTTACGCCGAAGACGTCGTCGGGCTGCGTGATACAAAATACAAAGATAAAGACAAATACAAATTCAGGGTATACTCATTAGGATGTGAACTGTCTTTAAAGAGCGGTTGTCCGGAAAGAACAGGCAAGCAGTATTTCAGTTATAAAAGCGAATGGGTTCCCGCCGTTGACGGGTGGTTTGAGTTTCCGGCTAACGCGTCGCTGTGTGACGGTACGTATTTTGCGGAAAACGCGGATGCGGGATACGCTAAAACCGCGTCGGACGGTACGGTTCTTACGCTTTTAAGCAAAACGGAATCGGTAGTTACGCCCGCCGGTGTTTTTGAAAACTGCGAGCTCTGGGAGACCGTCCCGGCCTGCAGCTACCGTTCCGAAATATTCCGCGCGTATTACAAAAGCGGAGTCGGTATAGTCAAATTCAGCAGTTTCATAAACGACGAGGCGGAAACCGCGGTTTTATCCTCTTACAACGTAAAACCGGGCGGCGGTCTGCTTCCGCTTGATAAAGACAATACGTGGGAATATACGAGGCAATCCGAATACCCGTCCGTCTGCCGTAATATCAAAATTAAAGTCGTTTTCAAATCCAGGCAAAAAGCAACGCTGGCGGTTTTTTCCGAAACAGAGCGGCTGTATTACGACGAGTCCTGCTTTGCCGATATGGCGTACGCGGTACGTTCCGAATACTCAGATCATGACGACAGAATTATCGACGTACGGGATTACGTCAGAAAACTGACGGCCGCCGCAAAAACAAAGCTGCAAAAGGCACACGCGGAAGTCGCCTCAACGGTTATGAACCGGCTAATGGACGAAAACGGAATAAC
>JAGCTF010000134.1 GCA_017963755.1 Clostridia bacterium
GGCCGTAATCGATACGGCCGCAAACAGGGGAAAGAAGGAATGCGGCCGTACCACCTTCCTCGCCGATACGGCCGCAAATGAAAAAAAGCGAACCGAATGCCAGTTTTCAAGCAGGCAAAAAAATGATATAATAAAAAGGAATTGACCGCAGCCGCAGTGCAAAGGGAAAATGATTGACCGCAGCCGGAGCGAGGGGAGAGCTTTACAGCATGAAACGAGCAGGAACAGAGCATATAACAAAACAGCGAATATTATATAAATTGGCCACGATGCTGGTACTGATAGGCCTCGCGCTGGGAATTGTCCCCGGCAGCATAAACACCGGGCGGAACGTGATCGCCGCAGAGCCCGAGCTCACTACCGAATTCCCGACGTACAGCGTTTCGGATAAGCTTATTTCGATCGAGATGAATAAGGGCGATAAGGTCCAGATGCAGATCCACACGACGGAGCCGATCGTGTTTGCCGGAATAGAGATGATGACGGCGGGGAAGGAACACACGATGGATATGGCGATCTATCGCTGGGACAGGAACGTGGTGTTCTCGCTCGAAGGGGAGAAGGTCGCGCACAGCGTAAAAACGGGCTGGGAAGCGAACGAGATAATAGGGCTCGACTTTACGTCGCTGCAGGGCGGAGCGCTCAAGGCGGGAGAATACGTACTTGAATATACGCTCACGGAAGGAAACAAGATCGTTGTCGACAGATATATGCCGCCGGTCAGAGGCGTGAGCGTGTACGATAACGGGTACCACGTGTACGGGTCGTTCAGGGGGAAAGTCGTTGCCGCCGCGCCGGTCGAAAAGGTGTTCAGCTTTATATCGGATCCGGTGGACGTGCCGTACCATACAGCGCCGCCGGAATGGACCGTGCCGGAAGACAGCATGATAGCACAGCTCGGCGTTGACCCTACGCAATGGACCGCGGTGGATGGCCTCGGGCGCACGCTTCCCGATAATTCGGACGTGGGTCAATCGGGCAAACAGAAAGAGAAGAAAGTCGGTATTTTCTACTGGACGTGGCATTATAATTTCGCGAACAATAAGCCGGTCAACGTGACCAGGATTTTTGATCAGTATCCCGAGGCGAAGAACGATTACTACCACGAGATCTGGAAGACAAATCAGGTGGGTGCGTATTTCTGGAACGAGCCGCTCTACGGATACTACACCGAGATGGATGATTACGTGCTCAGAAATCACGCGGAACTGCTGGCGGATGCCGGTATCGATTTCGTGCTTTTCGACTGCACGAACGGGAATTATACGTGGGAACCCGCGTACCTGAACCTGCTCAAAGTATGGTCCGAGGCACGTGCGGACGGAATCAAAACGCCTCAGATAGGGTTCATGATGCAGTTCGGCTGGAGCGGAAATACGCGCTCCTCCGTCTCGCAGATCTATGAGGCGATATACAAAAACGGACTTTATCAGGATCTGTGGTTCTACTGGGAAGGAAAGCCGCTCGTGATGGCGCACAGCGGAGGATTCGACCTTGACGACCAGTATCAGGCGGAGCTTGCCAATTTCTTTACCTACCGCGGCGGCATACCGTCGTATTTCGAAGGAGACCATTCGGATCAGTACTGGGGCTGGCTCCATATGTACCCGCAGGCGCTTTATAAGAACGAGGATGAGACGGTCGAGATGACAACGGTCGGAATAGCGATGAACGCGAACTACGTTGACCTCTACTGCTCGTCGATGAACGGGCCGTATAATATGGGCCGCAGCTATTCGCGCCAGGCAGATTTCTCTTATTCGTACGATTACCGCGGGAAGACGATCGTATGCAACTCTCAGATGGAGAATTCCAAACTTTACGGAATCAACTTCCAGGAACAGTGGGATTACGCGATCTCCGTTGACCCCGAGATCATTTTCGTGACGGGCTGGAACGAGTGGATCGCGGGCAGAAACAAGGAGTGGGGGAACGTGCCGAACGGCTTCCCGGATCAGTGCGACGACGAGAACTCGCGCGACATCGAGCCGAGCAAGGGTGACCTGAAGGACTACTACTATTACCAGCTCGTTGCCAACGTCCGCCGCTTCAAAGGGGCGTCGCCGTACAGCGTACAGAGCACGCAGAAAACAATTGACATCAGCGGCGATCTGACCGCCTGGGACGATCCGTCCATCGTTACGTACAATCATTACGTTAACAACAGGTACGACCGCGATAAGAACGGCTGGAGCGGCACGCATTACGTGAACAGCGGCGTGCGCAACGACTTTAAGACCGCGAAGGTGTCGTTCGACAGGGACAATATTTATTTCTACGTCGAGACCGTTTCGGACATCACGCCTTCCGACAGCGGTAACTGGATGAGGCTGCTGCTCGATACGAAGGCGGCAACGGCTGATTCGGTGGATTGGGAGAATTTTGAGTTTATTTTAAACCGCACGGCGCCTACTGATGAAGGGATCGCGGTCGAGCGCAGCACAGGCGGCTGGAACTGGGAGACGGTCGGTTACGCAGATTACAGCGTAAAGGGCAACGTGCTCCAGCTCAGCGTTCCGCGCAAGATCCTCGGGCTTTCGGGCAGCACGCTAAAGTTTAATTTCAAATGGTGCGACAATAACCTCGAGGATGGCGATATTCTTACGCTGTATACCGACGGCGACGCTGCGCCAGGAGGCCGTTTCTGCTTCCATTTCACGTCGGTGGAAAGTTCTAAAAAGACTCTGCCGTACGTGCTGGCCGGGGTGGCAGGCCTCGTGCTCGTCACGGCGATAGTTGCGGTCGTAATAAGAAAAGCGGCTAAGAAAAAAGCCGCTGCCGCTGCCGCCGTTGATGCTGATGCGAATTCAAATGCCGCCGCTGATGCGAATGCGAATGCTGCTGCGAATGCTGACGCAAATGCTGCTGCGAATGCTGACGCAAATGCTGCTGCGAAGGAACAATAATGGTGTTAAACGATAAAGATGATAAGGAGAAACAGAAAATGAAAAAGTTTATTGCTGTTTTAATAATAATAACGATCACAGCAGGGCTCGCCGTTATCGGTGCCGGAGCTTCCGCAGAGGCGGAAACGGAAATCATCCGCAATGACGAACCGTTCGTAAATATAGATTTCGAGTATGCCGAGGAGACCGGCGACTTCGTGACCGATCAGGATTCGGTCAGTTTCACTAATCTCGGGATCAGCTTCATCAATCCCGCCACGTACCTGCAATTCACGGAAACAGACGCGATATCTGACGGAATGATGCTGAAACTGCAGGATTTCGCGGACATACGCGTATGGTCGCTCACGGTCACAGGTGAGGAAGCGTACGCGCTCGATATGACTGTAAAAATCGAGTCGCTGAATAAGGAAGGATATTTTGAACTGTGCGTCAGCGACGCGTTCCTTGAAGAATCACACAACGAAGGAGAAGGCGGATTCGTATGGTGGGTAAAGCCGGACGATAACGGGAAGCTCTCGCTGCTTGACCACCAATATAACGTGCTCGATACTCTGGAATTCGGCAAAACGTATAAGATCACGTTCTTTGTAGAAGCGGACGAATCAACGTACACGATATTGGTTGACGACAAACCGGTCGGAAAAGCGGAGTTCGTAGGCGAGGTGACAACGATTTCCGCGTTCAGGATCGACCTGCGCGGAGGCGGCATCGTCAACGTTGACGACGTCGTGCTTGACGGCGCCTACGTCCGTAAAAAGTCTGCGTCAACGCCTACTCCTGCGCCTACCGAAGCGCCCACTGATGCTCCCACTGAAGCACCTACCGAAGTGCCTACCGAAGCGCCGACCGAAGTAACTACTGAAGCTCCCACCGAAGCTCCCACCGCAGCTCCGACCGGGGCAGCGACAGAGGTTCCTGCGGAGGCTCCGACAGCTGCTTTGACCGATGCACCCGAAAAGACCCCTTCCGGCGAAGCGAAAGACGGAGGCTTCAATCCGGTGCCGGTGATCAGTGGCGCTGCTGCCGCCGCGGTGA
>JAGCTF010000135.1 GCA_017963755.1 Clostridia bacterium
ATCCGGCAATTATCGGATACCGGTGGGACGACAGCAATCCAAGAATTCAACTGGAACCGATCGGGACGAGAGGTTATATCGAATTGGTACCGGTCAAGAAATGATTCCTGTTGTAACTTTTATCAGAATTGGCCCCGTTTTCAGTAGAAAAATTAAGCTTGATGTGATAGAATCATTTCGCCAAATCGAAGTTTGTCGAGATATCGCGAAATCTGGATTTGTTGTGCTGATCTCATTACCTATTTATGGAGGGAATTGTTATGGACAATTATGACGAAGGTTATCTGCGTATAGCTGAAGAAAAGCTTGAGGGAATCTATAACCAGGCATTGGAACGTGCCAGAAAGACCGTGCCGGAAGCTGAGTATGTCATGGACGCAAGAACGATGGATGACTATATCACAAAAGTGTGGGATTATCCCGGAGCCTGGTATGTAAATTTTTCGCTTCCGGCTGGTTTTGACAGTGAGGAAGCATTGATCGAAAACCTTGCCTCGGAAACAGTAAAGCATTACCTTAGCAAGAGGTCATCATAGATTGAGTGCTTATATCTGAAGAAGTTATTCTCAGAGATTTTTGGGCAAATTCCGTTTGTGAGGAGAGTATGAAATTCAAAGGAACGCTTATAGTTGTTCAAGACTGCAACCGAGCTCTTAAATTTTACAGTGACATGTTTGGTTTTCGGTTGGTTCAGGACAACGACGGAAATATGGAACTGACTGATAATCTGTATTTGCAGGAATCAAGTTACTGGAAATCATTTACAGGGATGAAACCGATTCCGAACAACAACTGTTCTGAATTGTATTTTGAAGAGGCTGACATTGATCAGTTTGTTGAAAAACTTGAAGCTCTTTACCCTGAAACCGAATATGTCAATCGTCTTATGCAGCATAGCTGGGGACAGAAGGCAGTCAGATTCTATGATCCTGACGGAAATCTGATAGAAGTTGGAACCCCTATGTAACAAAGCCTGAAATTCCTGTTTGGGAGGAGCTATGAAGAAGACATTGATTTTTTACAAGCCTGAATATGCTGATCTGGCAATAAAACTGCGCGATAACTATCGTGCACATGATCATGAGAAGGCAGATATCGTTTCTATAGAGGAACATGACGATATTGATTACGCCGAATAGATGCAATATGACGAAGCAGTTTTTATAGAAGATAGTGAGACAGTTACTTTTCATGATATTGAATCCGGATATACAAACAGACGTCCTGTCTCAGATGTGTTTTATAATGATCCAAAGCCCGGTTCCCATGAAGCTATCACAAACAGAGATACCCTCAACATACTGGCAGACGCCATATCTGATGTAGGCTCTTGGTGGTGCTGGTATGTGGGTGACGATATGCTTCAGCTGGAGTTCTGTGATGTGCAGCTTTATGATGAAACAAAAACCGAAAAAGAAACTCATACGACTGATGTTTTGGCTGTTCGTTTCTGTGGCCATGTCTTTGCCGTCTTTCTGGATGATCTGAATGATAATAACTGGCATGGACGTTTCCGTGATGACGATTCGATCCTTTACCCAGTCGATACATATGACATGGCATTCGACGATAATAAAGAGGCTGAGTCGTTACTGAATAATTACAAAAACCGGGTCTCCGTCAAAGACTTCAAAGGTGCGGAGACTCTGGCAGCTGCAAAACACATTCTCTGTGCCCGATGTGATAAAGTTGGCTTTATCGTTGGCGGCGATGAAATAGAAATCATAGGGAAAAAAGGAAAATATACGGAAGAAGAAATAGAGCCGTTGTCAAGGAAGTGGTGGGAATACTGGAAAGACTACTGGCGTTTACGTGGGACGCGGGACGCCTTGCCCAAAGACTATGCCTGTGAAGTGACAATTCCTGTGGGTAAGGAGGAGCCGCAGGGTAAATGGTAGTACTGGATGACAAATTCCGGTTTGTCGAGGTCTTCTGATCCCTTCAAAAACGCGTTTTACGGACCTTTAACTGCACAGGCGATCCTGCGCGCCGAATACCGGAGAAGAATGACCGCCAGACGTCCCCGGCGAGGGTGACGTCACCGTTTCGTTCCATGCAAAAAGGGGAGAATAACAAAGGATCCATGCGAGTTACAAAAGAACTTTACTCATTTGAAATACCGGAACGCTGGCGCGGACTTGTCGACGTCAGAAAAAAGGGATATAGGACAGACTTTATTCTTCTGCGCGAAGAAGACCCGTCATGCAGCGGTCTGCTCGCAAGTATCAGATGTCTGAAACGCAGGATAACAAAGCTCGATGATTACACCGAATATCTCGGCAGGATTGACGGTCCGGACGGCGAATGCCGCTGGCTGTATGCTTCATACGGCCGGGAAGGCTCTGTCAGCGAGGAAAACGAAGATCTCTACTGGAGACTGAGAGATCAGTTGTGTCTGGTTTTTGACAGTCTGAGACCCGGTGACGGCTATTCAATGAAGCCCGGGAACAACGATTAAACAGATTCAAAGTAAAAAGGTCCCTGCAAATCTTTATTTACAGTGATATAACGCGGGCAAGGAGAACGGGTATGAACGCAAAACGCGGATATCTGCCGGAGGACGAAAGAAATTTTTCACCGGCTGCGATTCAAATAATGAAAACCGCCTCGCGGCATATTTGCTATCTGCTGAATGAGGGTTATGACCTGAAATCGGCGTCGACGTTCGTCGGCAATCATTTCGTATTGTCAGAGCGTCAGCGGCTGGCGATCGCACGCAGCGTCGCGGCTGATGAACAGTTGAGGATAAGAGAGGCGAAAGAGAAAACGTCGCTTGACGGTGCGGAAGTCTGGATCGACGGATTCAACACTGTCATCACGCTCGAGGTGATGTTTTCCGACTCCATTCTCTTTGAATGTATGGACGGCACCGTCCGCGATCTCGCCGCCCTGCGCGGCACGTACCGGATCATCCCGGAGACTGAAAAAGCCGTGCACACGCTTTTCGATACGCTGAATGTGCAGAATATCAAAACCGCGCATATCCTGCTCGACGAGCCGGTGTCGAATTCCGGGCGGCTGAAAACGCTGCTCGCCGGGATCGGCGAATGTTATCCGTTCGATCTTGATATTCAGCTGCTGAAAGCCGTTGATTCCGCGCTTTGGAACAAGGACAACGTCATCACGACCGATTCGATCATCCTCGATCGCTGTATCGGCTGGTTCAATCTGATGAAGATATGCGTGCAAAAGCACGGCGCGAAAACGCTTTGCGTGTGGGAGGGGGAGTAAACGATCATGAAACTGACCGGATCGTTAAAAGAACGCATCACACAAGCGTTGGATTTTGCCAAAGCGCACCGGGCGTATGAATACGACCAC
>JAGCTF010000136.1 GCA_017963755.1 Clostridia bacterium
CGGGCAGTTCTTTACGCAGCGTCCGCACCTTATGCAGGCCGAGGTCTCTCTCATGCGGGCAAAGCTCTCGGAGAAGACGAGGACCGCCGAGGTCCCCTTGGTGACCGGCGCGTCTAGCTCCCACCTGGCGGCGCCCATCATCGGTCCGCCGTTGATTATCTTGTAGGGAGACTTCACAAGTCCCCCGCAGTAGTCTATAAGCGTTCTGTATGAGGTCCCCAGCGGGACAAGGAGGTTCTTCGGCTCGGCGACGCAGTCGCCGTCGACGGTTATGCAGCGCTCGATGAGCGGCAGTCCGTAGGCGAAGGCCCGGTAGATGACGGCGCAGGTCTCGGCGTTGAAGACGACGCAGCCGACGTCGACGGGGAGCTTGCCCGCCGGCACCTCCCTGCCGGTCAGGGCGTAGATGAGCTGCCTCTCGTCGCCCTGCGGGTATTTGGTCTGCATGACCCTGACCCTGATGTAGCTGCTCTTTCCGATGACTCCGAGCAGCCTGTTGATCGCGTCGGCCTTGTTGTCCTCGACGGCGAGGTCGGCGGACGCCAGCCCCAGCGCCCTCATCAGGATCTTCGTGCCGTTGACGATGTCCTCGGGACGCTCGAGCATGAGCCTGTGGTTCGCGGTTATGAAGGGCTCGCACTCGGCGCAGTTGATAATCAGCCGGTTGACCTTGCCGAGCGACGATCTGATCTTGGCGTGGGTCGGGAACATCGCGCCGCCCATGCCCGAGATCCCGGCTTTCCGGACGATCTCGACGATCTCGTCGGGAGTCGTCTCGGACAGTTTTTTGTTGTAGGGGACTATGTCGGGCGACAGCTCGTTTTTGCCGTCGCTCTGTATCACGACTGTCTCGACCGGCTGGGCCTGCGCGTTGTTCCTGACCTTTATCTCGGAGACGGTGCCGGATATCGACGCGTGGACGAGACAGGTCAGTCCCTGCTCTGCCTCGCCGATGAGCTGGCCTTTATAGACGTGATCGCCCGCCTTTACCGTCGGCTTGCATACGACCCCGATGTGCTGCGCGAGCGGGATCTCGACCTTTTCGGGACAGGGTAGCCTCTCTATCTTTTTTCCGCGGGTGTTCTTATACTCCTCTACGTGAGTTCCTCCGCGGAATGTATATACCTTTGTTCCCATATGCGGGAGTTCTCCTTTTTTTACCGGAAAAATGGGTTGCGCAGGCTTCGGGGATCCGCTCTAAAGCACTTGGATCCCCGGCAATACGGCGCCGTGCGGCCGCCGCCCGGCCGCCGCATCCTTCTTGATATAATATAACATTATAAAGTATACTATAAAAACGACTTTTTTTCAACCTTTTTCTCCGATAATCCCTTTTTTTGCCCGATCGGCCGCCACGATTTCGCTTTTTTTGGAAAAAAGCAAAAAAAATCTTGACTTTCACGCCGCAGGGTGATATAATATTCAAGCTGTGCGGCGGAGTAGCTCAGTTGGCTAGAGCAACCGGTTCATACCCGGTAGGTCATGGGTTCAAGTCCAATCTCCGCTACCGAGGCCCGTTGGTCAAGCGGTCAAGACGCTAGCCTCTCACGCTGGAAACATGGGTTCGATTCCCGTACGGGTCACCAAACAGTAATAATCCGAACTTTGTCATCATAGGTGACGCGTTCGGATTTTCTGTTTATTTCGACTACGACAGATACGAACGGCGCTGAAAGACCGGATCCGGGGACTTTTTTTCCCCGGATCTTTCCATTTTTGCCTGTTACCGTCTATTCGTCAGCCGCTGTCCTTTGTCTCCCGCTCTTTCTTCGCCTGCTTCTTTTGGTGTTCCGGCTGACCGTTCTTCCTCATCTCTTCCGCCCGGGCAGTCAGTTCTGCTTTCCCTTCGTCGGTAGCATACATCTTAAGAACAGCGGGAAGGAAGAGACGCGCAAGATCCCTGAGAACAAAGTCCGGAATATAACCTTCTCCGCGGGTGTTGTCCAGGAGCGAACCGGCGAATTTTATCCCGTACCGGATATCTTCCAGTTTCTCTCTGAATGCTTTTTTCAGTTTTTCAATCACCTCTGTTATTATCATTCGCATTCCCCCATTCACATTATCAGCTGCGGCCACACATCGTAACCGCGCGGTCTCAGACCGAATTCTTCGGGATTGTCCGTGTAATCCTGACGGTAACGTTCAGCCATCAAAAGAACGACACCGATGAAGATTCCCATCCCCGTCGCGATATCTCTCGCGTTCTCCTCTGCTTCGATTTCCTCCTTCGTCTTCTTCCTGTGATCTGAAAAGATGTCCGCCATGAGGAAGATCAACTCGTTTCCGGCAGTCATGTTTGCGTGACGGTCGTGC
Source organism: Clostridia bacterium (assembly GCA_017963755.1). GTDB lineage: Bacteria > Bacillota > Clostridia > UBA1212 > UBA1255 > UBA1255. The sequence continues at coordinate 2,314 of JAGCTF010000136.1, forward strand.
CGCGGAGTCTCGTATCCGAGATATTCCTCCGCCGCCGGAGAGCAGCATCCGCCCATCGCGAAATAGATCTCCATGTTGCACCTGAGAAACCTCTCGTCAAAAAGTTTGTTGTCCCGGCACTTGTGTCCCTCCGGTGTTGTGAAGGTCACGTACTTGTGTCCGTCCTCCCACTTGACTCCGTAACCGTGATTCTTCATCTTCCGGATGAAGGTTTCCCTGTCCGGACTTGTCCCGAGAGTGTATTCAATGAAAGCCTTCAGGTAATCCTTCCACTGCGGAGTCCTGCCGTATTCGCACTTTTCCTCGGTCACAGACAGCCCGTATTCCCTGCAAAGATCGTTTGAGAAGCGTTTCGCCTTCAGCATCTCGTCTCTGCTCTGGTGGTATTTGTATCCCGTTTCCATGTTTACCGAGTTGAGAATAATATGATTGTGCAGATGATCTTTGTTCGTGTGAGTGGCGACAAGCGCCTGGTAGCCCCCGAAATACTCAGCAAACCTCATGCCGATCTCATGAGCGGTTTCCGGAGTCAGCCTGTCTTCGGGAGAGAAAGACTGTATTATATGGTAGTACTGTCTTCCCTCCTCCTTGTGAAACTTCTCCTTCACGAACCTGAATTCCTCGAGCACAGACTCGGGAGAACACAGGATGCCGTCGATCAGTTTCCGCTCTGTCGCCTCGCCTCTCATGACGTAGGCGGCAATATTGTTCATCGGACATCCCGACGCAACGAATTTAACGACTGCCATACTCTTCTCACCCCTTCCGATGTTTCACTAAGATCGACCGCGTGAACGCCGCCAGAATTGACGGCGCGTGCGATCTGATTGAGATTGTTTCCGATCCGTCTCAGCTCCTCCGCGACAGAATCCGCACCGGGAACGACGACTATTTCTTTTCCCAGTGCGCAGTCGCGCAGATATCTGCTGATCGTTCTGTAAGAGCCGAGCGCCCTGCGTTCTATCTTCACTCTCTCTTCGGGAGTTACTCTGAAGCGCAGGATCTCGGTCTTGGCCTTGCTGAGGGAGCCGGTATTCACGGCTCCGCCGGCTTCTTCTTTGCTTTTTTCAAGTCTTTTCGTTTCTTCCATTCTTTTCCTTTCCTGTCTGAATTTTGGTTTGAAATTGATTGATAGGGGTGCGGGCTTAGCCCGCATTGCGTTTGCGGTGCGGCAGCCGACGGCTGCCGTACCACAAATGCGAAACTCGCAATAAACGGAGATTCTCTATCCCGGGAAACGAAGCATATCTGACACACTGCATCCTTTTACTTTCTGCTTCCTTCCAGCGCTTCGCAAAACGACAAACAGAGCCGGCTGAAAAGAAAATAAAGAAAAAGAAAAAGAGCGAACATGAAAAGAGAGATACACTGCCGCTTTCCGCTATCCAAACAAAAAGCGCCGCACGTTCCGGAATCAGCATAACGGTACTGCAAAGATGCAGAGAAAGCTCCCGCTTCCTGCTGCTCTGCTATGTTACTGTTATGTACTGTCCGGATCCGTACGGCGCGTTGAAGTAATGGCGATTCAGAGATAAATAATCTCTGGCTCATCGGCTTCTTGTTGCACGACCTGAATCCTTATAACTCTTATAACTGCCGCGGTGGAATTATTATTTCACGGCAGTATTCTTAAATTTGTCTCAAATATATTCTAAATAGCATACTTATCATACTGGATATTATACTTGCCCTTGTGGTATAATAAGAGTATATCACATATGGTATTGTGGGGATTAGTTTCCGATCATTTATGTATAGTACGTTGCATTTTCCCTATTGAAAACAAGAAAAAAATTTTTTTCATTTTTAATTCGAGATTTCAATCAAAATATTGTTTAATAAGTGATGAAGAAGATTCATCTAATAAAACGAAAGGTGTCATGATCATGAGAAACATCCACATTCGCACATTAGTAATTATCCTTTCATTGCTGATTATCACCGGGTCAATTCCAGCAAATGCAGAAGATGGACAACTTGAGGTGGTTGGAAGAATCGTCTCACCAGCAAACGTTGACTTGTCCGGAATCGAAATAAAAATCTACTCAGCCGAACAGGTATTAAACAGTAAAAACAGATCTGAACTTCTATATTACGGTGAGACGTACGAATTTTCCGTTTTTACCGATCAACATGGATTGTTCCGTTTCACTAAACCATCAGATTATTGCTCTTTGAGCGTTGAGCTTGAATCTCTTCCGGATAACTATGGAGTTTCAAGGCAAACACAGTTTTTGTCACCTGATAAGACTGCGGTTGAAATAAAAACAACCCCAGTAGATCGAGTAGAAGTATCAATTGCAGATGGCAAACCAGCTCCCTCATTTTTCGATAAAGACGGATTGCCTCTTGTTGCGCCTTACACAAATAATGGTGAAACATACGTATTAGTTTCATCAGCCGAAAAAACTGTTTGTGCAAAAAAGCTTCACGATATTGAAGAGGCTACATATCTTATGGTTGAGGGGAGTATCGCAGTAGGTTCCAAGTCATTTCCATATTGCATAAAAAAAGACATATCCAATGATTCTTTATACGATAAAATCAACTTGTTATTTGATTACGGTTTTATTGATGAAAGCGAAAAAATCTCATTCTACTGTGATCTTTTGAATTGTGGATCTGAATCACTTGTCGATTGCGGAACACCTATAATCAGCGCAATTGAAGAGTATATCAATTCATATCCGTCAGATAATACTGACGAAAAGAATAAGAAAATCAATAACTGTGTTGTCCAATTAAGATCCACTCCATATTACACACATTATGTTGATGCAAGCATAGGTCAATACACAATTCGAGTGTTTTATGATGCAACAAACAACCTGATGTCTTTAAGCGATGCGTCTGCAGTACTATCAGAATGTGTTTCGATCTACAATTATTACATAATCAATCTGGGTTTCACAGCTCCAATTCCATATAATAGTACCTCATATTATGCTATTTATCTTGAAAGCGGAATCTCGTCAAATGCATATACACTATCACAAACCGGAGGAGGTTCATATATTGTTCTGAATTATAGTCAAGTATCTTCAGGTTCACTTGAATATAAACGTTCTCTAGCACATGAGTTTACTCACGCAATAATGTTTGCTTATAACATCAGCGGCATTTCAACCAACACGTGGTTCCATGAATCATTTGCCTCCATGGGTGCATTGGTATACCGTGGGGAAAGCGACACCTGGTTTAATTACATGATTAGTTCATTCTTGAGCAATTCATATTATAGTATTTATTCAACGCACAACAGCGCTCACATGTACGGTGCCCTGGTTTACCCGCTATACATTTACACTTATCTTGGTGGGTGGTCAACAATAAAAACAATATTCGGGAACTTTTATAGTGCTGGAAATGGATATGATGCAATTACAAACTGTTACAATATCTCCTCATATGCATATGCATTTCTTGCTTCCGAAACGAGAAACTATAAGCCTACCAACTATTATTCTACTGCTACCACCGACTGGGGAACCGGTTACGTTCATCCCAACGCCATCCCATATACAAGTTCAAATATTTCTGTTGCCCCAATGGCTTGTCGCTATGAACGATTTGCGAAAACAACAAACATTGGAACCCTATACCTTACTTTCGAAGTCACTAGTTCAAGTGCAAACGGCATAATGCTTAACAAAATACTGGAAACAAGTTCAGGGGGATTAACTATTAATACTGTATCAACATCATTGACCAGCTATAATCGCATAACAATTCAACAAACAAATTTCGGTGGAACCATCCAGAAAATCACTTTGGTTCCTGTTAACACAAACACTAGCGGTTCTTCAATTTATTATCAGGTCACCTCAAGCACTTGATTTTATACGGAAATGGCAGTTGGGAGAACCGAATATGATAGATGAAGGATACGAATGGTACAAGGGCTTTCTCGCGGGAGACGAATCCTGCTTTAACCGGATCGTTATCCGCTACAGAAACGGTATGACGGATTTTGTCAATCAGTTTGTCGGCGATTACCACTATTCGGAAGAAATATCCGAAGACGTATTCGTCCTGCTCTACGTGAAAAAGCCGCGGTACTCCCCGTCTGCCGGCTTTAAAACCTGGCTCTACTCGATAGGGAAAAATCAGGCGATCAATTTCGTTAAAAAGCGGGACAGGCACCAAACGGTACAATTGTCTGCGGGTTACAGTTCTCCGGAATCATCCGACCAAATCCTGCATGAAATGTATCTGGATGAAAGAAAAATCGCACTGCACAAAGCTCTGGATAAACTGTCAGATGAGTACAAGCTGATATTACACTTGCATTTTTTTGACGGATTATCGGTAAACCAGATCGCATCTCTTTTAAAAAAAAGACCGCGGTCAGTATCAGACGCTCTTTATAACGCCAAAAAGGCCTTAAGAGCGGTAATAATGAAAGGACAAAAATATGAAATCTTACGAAGAGACACTCGTTTCGATACGGAAAAAGGCACGTGAACTTATCAAAAAGAGAGATGAACAAACAAAAAGAATCAAAACCACGTTGTTTTCCGTCGTACCGGCATTTCTGGTAATTGGAGTTTTGATCGCCGCAGTATCAGTAGGGCCATTGAATCGGGCGAACAATAAAAACACTCCGCTGGCCACGTCGACGGAAGACGGCACGAGCGCCGTTCAAACGGAGGATTCCTTTGTATCTACAGACCCTTACGCTGTCGGCGAGCCGTCGATATATCCGGACGCCTGGAGAAAAATGAATGCTTTTTTCATTGAATGGGGCGAGCCGACAAGTGACACCGATTGGGAAAGCTTCGCGCTACGGGACGGCGATACGGTAATTCCTAACAGGATAGATTACACCGGAGTTTCGGTGACCGTTTTGAAATGTTTCACTTCGACCGTTCAGGAAGACTATGACGAAAACGAACGGTTCGGTCTTTCCGACGCGATAAAGAACTTTAATATGCTTTGCGTTCAGAAAGAACTCCTTGATCAGATCCGCCCGGGTGATACCGCGCTGGTCTTCGTTAAACTTCTTTCTTCGCCTGCGCTGACCGATTCCGACGGCAGACAGCTGACCGGGATCAATTCACAGGGTAATCAAGTCGATCTGATGGACTACCTGTTTACACCCGGTTTTGCAGCGGTAACAGGGCCGGAATACGACCCGATCTACGCGGTGTTTCCGGTAATTGACGGCAAACTGGAAATACCCGACTCGGCATACCGCCGGAGAGATGGCGGCGATTACTTCTTATTTCAGATGTCGCTTCTGCAATACGCAAATCTGATAATCGACCGCGAAGGCCTTGACGACGTCCCGGCTTTCCGGAGCGGTATGACGGTCGAAGAGATCGGGCGGTTTTTCGACTATTTCTGCGGGAGCGATTACCATTAACACAAAAACAATTATTGCCAAAATATAGCATCACCCCATTTCTCCATAATACTACATTATTGCTCAAACCATTATTGTTCAAGAAGGGTCCTATCATGAAACATTTCAACCTCGGTATCAAAAGCCTTTCTGTTTTTCTTGCGCTTCTTATGATCGCATTCACACTGCCGCTCAGTGTGTTTGCTGCAGAGAAAAACGGTATCCTTCCGTATGACATTTCTTCTTCCGCGGTCGAATCCGTCCGGCTTCCTGCCGAAGATCCGGATATTTATTCTCTCGTTTACGGTAAAAGCGATGGAACGAAAGAATGCATAGTTTACGACTACCCCATCAAGTATGCAGATGTTGACGGAAGTATAAAAGACAAATCGCTTTCATTCAGGGAATCCGCTTCAGCGGGGAAAACATGCTACGTTCCTGAAGCAAACGACATAATAACATCGGTCCCGTCTGTTTTGTCGGAAGGTATCTGCCTCCGGTACGGAGATACTGATCTCAGACTCGTATTCACATCTTCTCCGGATTCCCGCGTCCGAATGTCCGAAGATTTGAAGACCGCCTCTTTCGGTATAGGCGAAAAAACGAACCTTGAATACTCTTTGACGTATAACGGCTTCAAAGAGAATATAGTCCTTGAAGAATATGCCGGCGTCAACTCTTTCTCTTTTCTTCTATACACCGGAGGTCTTTCCCTCACCGAAAACGGAGGTGACTGGTTCCTTACCGATTCCGAGGGAACGGTAAGAGCTGAGATCGGGAGAATCATCATCTTTACCGCCGATGAAAAGAACAACGCATTCGGTAATATTGAAGTTGCATGCATTGAGGAAAACAGTCTTTATTCTATTATAATCAGCGCAGATGATGATTATCTGAAATCTCCGGAAACCGCATATCCAGTTATTATTGATCCTACTATCGAAATATCATATGCAAACAACGGCAGCCATGCAATTGAGGATATTTCAGTCTGCAGCACAATAACTTATTCAGGCGACGCCACGTTTCTATTTGCCGGCAAGAACAGCTCAGGCGGCATCCACAGATGCTTTTTCAGATTCCCGTATCTGGATCTTGCTGGCAAAAACATTGTTTCCGCTGAACTGTGCATCCGCGACTTAATGTGCGAATCACAGTCGATCGCGATCGAGTGCCGTCAGTATTACGGACCTTCATGGACGGAAACAAGCGGCCTGTCCTGGTCATCAGTGCAGTATTTAAACGGGAGACTCCTGGATAAACAGTATATATTCTACGGGAACGGAAACGTCTATGATACTGCCCACTGGTATTCGTTTGACATCACCGCTCTTGCCCAGGACTGGTCAAACGGGATCAGTTCACCGTCAAAAGGCGTCTATCTTAAATCGACTTATTCTTTTGAAAACGGAAACGATTCGGGATACAAAACTATCGGCTCTTTCAACAGAGCAAGTTATAAACCGTATTTCAAGTATTCCTACGTCGATGCTTACGGTATTAACGGTTCCTATGAGTTTTATACTCAGCCCGTCGGTGGCAGCGTAAACATCTACAATAATGTCCTCTACGGAAACACTGTAATTACCGACGAATTGCCTGTCCTTACAATGTCCGAGTTTCCGATTGCTGCCAGATCGGTTCTGAACACGGCTCTGGACGGAGAATTTTTCGACTCATACGGTCTTTCATCATCTTCTCTCGGAAAATTTGGAACTGGAGTTAAACCGTCTTTCGTTCAGCTTCTCAAATTTGAAAACGGCGAAAGATATCTGTATGTTGACGAGACAGGAACAGAATACTATTTTACGTACAATTCCGAAAAAGACAGATTTGAGAACAAAGCTCTGGACGGGTACGTTATCCGGAACCAGGATGGCACCGCGGATCTTCATCTGTTCGGCAATACTGTCTCGTTCTCTTCGGCAGGACTTATACAAAGTGTTGCCGCTGAAAAGAAGACTTATACTTACATTTACTCCTCGGGAAAACTGTCCGAGATACGCGAAGGCAATAAAACGCTTGTTTCGTTCGGTTATTCAGGAGGATATCTGTCGTCAGTTTCGTTCGGCATAATACCAACCGGAGCTTCGTCGGCAACCGTCAACACGGTCTCATTCGGGTATTCCGGAGGCAAACTGACGTCGGTAACCGACCCGCTGGGAAGGGCTGTTCAATATACGTATACCTCCGGCGGCATTAACATATACGACTGCTCAGCCTTTTGCGGATGCAGTCTCTCTGTTAACGCTTACGGAAGACTTACCGGGCTCACCAGTTATCGTATTTCTTCTTCCGGGCAGACAAACACAGAAACCGTAACAGTTACACGCTCCGGCAAAAGGATATCTTATTCAAAAGCGGAAAGCGCCAGAAAGACGTCTTATCTGTATGATAAAAGCAACAAACTTGTCAATATCCTTGAAACCGATCTGTCAGAAAGCACCGTCTACGACGCAACTTATTACGGAAACAATGCAGGCACCTTGCCAAGAAACGGAAGCGGCAATCTTCTTGGGAATATCGGACTTGGTAACACTGGATCCAGAACTGTAAATCTTACTGCGGGAAATTACGTCTTTTCGGCTTTTGTTAATGCGGACGATCTTTTCGTCAACAATACCAGCTACAACGCGCTCATCAGTGTAACGGGTGCAGCCGATTATTCCGAATCATCAAAGGCTATCACCGGTACGAAAGATCTTACCGGGTACGTCAGACTGGTACTGCCGTTCACAGTAACGACAGGAGGCAATTATACTCTCTCCGCGCTGTCATCGAACAATTCTGCGCAGTTTGTTGGTTTTCAGCTAGAAGAAGGCAGAACCGTCACACCGTACGGAATACCATGGAGCACCTCATCCTCTTCACCTTACAGCATAACGACAGGATTCCATCTTGACTACGAAGATGAATGTTCGGTCACCGTACCGATAGGCGGAAGCGACCTTCAGGTTCTCGGAAAAAACGTATATCTGTTCTCCTGTTTCATTGATTGCGATTCGGATATAGATTCATATACATATGCCGACATCACTTTCTACGATACCGATGGCTGTGATTTTGATTATTACTGCATTGAGTTCGACTCGCCTTGTTCGGGACTCCAGTATGTATCCAGAGTTTTAGATATCAGGGAAGCAATGGACGATCCCGACTGTCAGCATGAACCGGAGTATATTGATATATATTTCTATAATGATAACGAAGACGGAATAGATCTCTCCGGAATTCTGATCTCCTATGCCGAACAGGTATCTGAAGAGGAGGCTCAAAGCTACAGTACTGGACTGTCTTTCGTATCCAACAACGACGGAACGTGCAGGCTCAACGGGATCGGAAGCTGCAACTCAACAGATATCGTTATTCCTGAAAAGAGTCCCGCCGGCGACAGAGTAACAAGAATAACCGACAACGCGTTTTACGAAAACGAAGAAATAACGTCAGTTATCATACCGCAAAGCGTCACTCAGCTTGATACTGCTGTATTTTGCGGATGCACCTCACTTGAAAGCGTTACGATAAACGCCGACATTTCCGAGATACCCGCCAGCTGCTTTTATAACTGCCATTCTCTGAAATATGTCAATATTCCGGATACGGTTACAACAATAAAGCAGTACGCATTTTACGGATGTTCGGCGCTGGAATCGATTTATTTTCCCGATTCGGTAACAGAACTTCTGACGTGCATATTTGAAGGCTGCACTTCCCTGAGCGACGTAACCCTCGGAAACGATACGACTGTAATTCCGGCAAATGCATTCAAGGGATGCTCGTCTCTCAAGAGAATTACCCTTCCTGAGAACCTTCAGACCATTAGATACTACGCTTTCTACAACTGCACTTCTCTTTCTGCGGTCGGAATATACGACTCGGTTAATTCAATTGAAGAGGGGGCTTTCTTAAATACCGGCGGACTGAAAATCTATTATTCGGGAACTTCATCCGAATGGACAGGCATTCAGAAAGGCTCCGGAGCGATCCCTTCCGGTGCCGTCCTGAATACCGAGACCGAACTGAAGGGCAATTTCGCCTACCTGCACACATATGACAATTCGGGAAGTATTACGTCGACTGAAATTCGTTATGTCGGAGCAGACAGCGCAGGCAATTCCGGGGACCTGCTTTTCACGTCGGTAATCTATGATACCAACGGCTTTATAACCAAACATATAGATGAAAACGGTTGCGAAACACGTTACGAATATGACGGATACGGTCAGATTACAAAGCAGCGTGTTAAGAAAGATTCATCATCATTTATCGATACCGTTTACACCTATTCCGGCGGTAACCTGAATTCCGCCTCCAGTTGCGGGCAGACAAACACTTATTCATATTCTTACGGACTTGTATCAAGTGTCACACACAGCGGGAGTGGGAACTACTCTGAGACATATTATTATGTTTACGACGCAAAAGGAAATCTCCTTGCCGTGAAAGTCGGAACCTCCGGGATTAATTCAAGCACCGGCCTGGTTTCCTATACCTATGATACCGCAGGCGTCCTTACGACGGTAACATATCCGGACGGGTCAACCGTCGGTTACACCTTCGATGCATACGGCAATCTTACAGAAAAGAAAATAAGCGGAAACATCTGTTATCTGTGGTTTTATGATAACACAGGTAATCCAATGCTCTCTTATGATCTGCAAAGCGGAAGAACCGAAGTCTGCTTTACAGATACTCAGGGCTTTATTGTCGACAAAAGGCTTTATGACTCTTCCGGAGTCGAAATAACCGAGAAAAAAGCCGAGTTCGATCTGAACACATATGAGACTTATGACGCGTATGACAGGATAACCGCTTTTGTCGCTGAGGTTAATGCAGTCGCGGCGGGAAACGTTTACGAAAAAACGTTCACTTATGCCTCGACCGGCAATTATTCCTCATATCTTGTCAGCGGAGAGTCTTTTTCAAACGTTAACGCGTCCGACGTATCGTTTGCTTACACTTACGACGCACGCGGAAATCTGACGTCAGTGAGCGAAGGAGGAGTTAGAAAACAGACTTTCGCGTATGATGATCTTAATCAGCTGATCCGCGAAGACAATGCCTATACCGGAAAGACATACCTGTATTCTTATGACGGCAACGGAAACATCCTGACAAAGGATGAATACCATTATACACTCGGAACTCCGTCCGGGACTCA
>JAGCTF010000137.1 GCA_017963755.1 Clostridia bacterium
ATGATGGGCCTGATCGGTATGGGCAACAACCCGATGGTCGGCGCTACCGTCGCCGTTGCCGTCGCGGTGGAAGAGGCAATGCGTGAGAAGCCCGTTTTCAAGCCGGGCCGCGAGCTGAAATAAAGCATTTTTGTCCAAAAGATTGCATTTTTGACAAATCGTATCAAAGGCTTTTCGGACGATCTGCTTTATTGATCGAATTATAATCAGATGCACACATCATTTTGAGAAAATCAGGATGACGTGTGCATCTTTTTTTAGGAGGTCAATATGAAAAAGCTGCGTCTGGAAAGGACTAATAACGTGACGTTCAGGGAAGGTTGTGAGCGCGAGAGCCTGACCGCATTCGGAGTCCCCGTCGTTCGTTGCCTGTTCAGTTATGCGTTGACGACTTTCCAGTTTCCCTTTTCGGAAATCGTCAGCTTCATTCTTTTTGACACGGCGAAAACGTCGCTCGAGTAACTCTTCAGGAAGGCGCTCTCGACAACGAAGTCTCCGTCGACCGCGCCTCTGATCATGTAGGAAATGGTCAGGCTGAAGCTGTACTCCGGACATTCGGTGCGCTTCCAGTCGGTCCAGCCCTGCCTGAAGACCTGGATCCAGCCGGACATATTCTGACCGGAGCGGTTGTAAATACTTCCCCAGCAATTGGTTCCATTTTTGTATGAGTAAGAGTATCCCCGGTCGCTCAGCGAGAGAAATCTTGCCCCGGACGGTATCAGGTCGCAGAGACTGAAGCTTTCCGAAACGTGCGTTGACTTTCCGCTTATATTGAGCGTTACGAGGCATGTACCGTTATTCAACGGTTCGAGCGTTTTGGTTATTGTTACTCTGCCGCTTTCAGAACTTCCTGCGAGGGCTTCTTCGGCGCTGCCTTTGTAAGAAACGCCTATCGAAATGTTCGCGGGAATATCGAATTCGAGCGAATCAAATTCCTGCTTCGAGAGCGACAGCAAATAGGATCTGCCGGTTTCGAGAACAACGGTTTCGCTCTTTCCGAGCACGGAGTATGTGAATTCGGCGGTGGCTTCTTTTTCGGCAGGGAGGAAGTACTTGAGATACGACGCGAGCGCGAGCTGCGACGATTCGTTGTCGCTACGGTTATTAAGCAGCCACAGCGCCAGCTTTGACGCATCGGGCCGGTCAATTCTTGAAGCGCAGAGCAGAGCGAGAGACGTGAGCCGTATTTCCGTGTCAATATCTGCATCGCCGAACCTCAGCGTTCCGAATTCCTCATCTTCGACAGCGCATGATTCGTAAACCAGCGAATAAATGTCGTGTGCCGCAGGATAATCTCCGCACGTCGCGAATGCGAAGGCAAGAATAAGTTTGGCTTCGTCAGACCAGCCTCCTGCGCGCGAGGCGACCGAGCAGAGCGTGTCGAGCACCGGTTCGCCGGACGCCGCGAGGATCGCAAGATAGGAGCAAAGCTGTTCGGGCGTGTATTTATTTTTTGACGACAGCGCCGCAGAAGCAGTGCCGACCGCGCGGGAAGAGAGACTTGACCCGATCGGCAGATCGAGCGAGATTATCTCGGCCGTGAGCAGCGCGTCACCCTCTCCGTACGGGAAGAGGGAGAATAAACCGGACCTGAAGTTACTGCCCGTGAGCAGCGAGATCAGTTCCTCGCGAAGTTCGGCTCCGTCGTATCCGTATAGTGCTTCCGCCGCGGAAGACGACGCCCACAGCGCGGCATATTCGTCACTCCTGCCGCTGTGCCTGTTGAAGGACAACGCTCCGATCACTCTTTCGTACAGGTCGAAGGAAGCCGTGCGGTTCGAGAAAACGATCCGGACCGGATAGTATACCGGGTCAATAGTTTTGAGCTCGTCGGGAGTGATCGTCCGGCTTATATCGGCGGCAACGGCAGTTACCAGCACGTCGAAGGTCTCGGTAAGAGCATCGCGGTTTGCCCCGCATTCGGCGTAAACGGTAACGGAATATCTTCCGGGCTCGTTAGTATTAAACTTGAGCCAGCAGCGTTCTTTCGAATCGGCGGAAGCTTTTACGGTGGCGAGCGTGTTCCCGACGGAGTCTGCGAAAACCGCCGTGTATTTGACGTTTCCTTCCGCCTCGCTTCCGTAAGCTCTTGCGCTTAAGGAAATCGTATCGCCGACGATATATTTGTCGCAGATCCCGAGATTGATGAAGAAGGGAAGTGTGCAGACAACATCGGATACCGCGGCTCCGGTCCTGATATCACCGACGGCCGATCCGGCGCCGGACACTGCCAGGGCGGTTATCCTCCAGGAGGTGATATTATCGGGAACAGTAAAGGCGAGTGTGCCTGTTCCTTCACTGTCGAGCTCGATCACAGAGAACTCGGGATTGTCCGCGAAATATTTTCTGACGGTGTATTTACCGGTGTCATCTCCGTTGGAAACGTCGGAATCCATCGCGTTTTCTGCTTCTGCAGACGGGAGGAGCTGGTCAGCTTCTCCGCCGTAGCGGGCGCCGGTCAAACTGTTGCGGGAGCCTGCCGCCGGATCGAATCGCCGGTTAAGCAGGACAGCGGGAGCCTTACCGTTGTCATAATAATACCCGTCGTAATAATACATATAGTAAGCATTAGTGGCTCGTATTACCCGCGAACTTCTGAAGAACGAGGAAGGATCGGCGTCCTGATCTCCGAGCGCAAAGCATGCTTCGTCAACTATGCTGACAATGGCATATCCTCCTGTTGCTCCGGGCACCTTCACAGTGACTGATGCGCGATCTCCGGGGCGGTACTGCAGAGCCGAAGTCGTGATCTCCGGCGAAAGCGATGCGCGGTCAATATCGTACCTGAGATTCTTCGAGAGAGTTGAATACCCGGCGGAAGATTTGTCAAAAGTGACGGCATAGACCGAACCGGCGGCAATCATGTCGTCGGTATAATTGAACTCGTACGATTCGGCGTAAACGTAGCCTGCAATGCCGTTGGCCGAGACGATGAAGAGCGACTTTGTTCCCGGCTCCGCCATAAGCAGCGAGGCGGCAACGCGGTCTCCGACGGCGAAGGCTTCCGCATTCAGCGATATCTGTTCGTACAGTCCGGTCTCTTGTGAATTGCGGTAATAATTGTTTCTGCCCTTTGTGGCGTTCCCCGTAAATACGTAGATACCGCCCGTCGAATCATCGTAGAATGTAATTCTATAGTAATACCAGCCCTCAAATCCGGACACTTCGACGAGCGGAAGGGTGATCTCTCCGTTGACGAACGACTTGTCGCCGCTTTCAACGGTATTTTCATACGTCGAGTAGGTGTAATACGTACGCTGGCGCTTGGTATAACTGTCATATTCGGTCTGCCGCGCCTTGACAACGGTTACTTTTATCAGTGAATAGTTGACGATGCCGGTCTTGTTCAGCGGTTCGCCGTTGGTATTGTCCGGAAAAGAAGGCCACTGCAGGTCGGCTTCCGTCTGAAGCTTTGAAAAATCACGCACACGGCCGGTGATCCGGAACGAATTATCATCACTCAGAGTAGCGACCGAGTAGTCGGAATTGAAGTAGATGGTGCTCGAATTCACAACGAGCCGCTGAGTCTCGTATCCCACGAGTTCCGCGGTGGCGAATAACGTGATAGGATAGGTTCCGTTTACTTCACCACCCGTCAGGGCGCATGTCGTGAAGGTCGCTGTAGCTTTGCCGTTTTTATCGGTCTTTACGTTTCTGCCGCCGTCGCCAAAATAGTTCAGGGTGCAGTAAAACTCGAGGCCCTCGACCGGAGTTCCGTCGAAGAACGAGGCCGTCACCGTGACTTTGACCTTGTCGCCGCGGCGGTAATACAGACGGTCAAATGATATTGACGCTGTGTACTGAGGTTTCGATTCTTCCGTGATCCTGAACCCTTTGCCGGCAACGGTACGGCCGGAATCGTCGGTCAGCTGGAATGAATAGTATCCCGCGGAAGTTTTGATGTACGTCAGACTTCCCTTGAAAAAGCCCTGTTCGCTGACTTCGATCCTCGTTTTGATGTTCGATAAGCCGGTCTCGAGCCAGAGATGATCGGGGAAGCTGCCGCCGAAACTTGGCGAAAGAAAGCCGAAGAAATTGACTGTGTCGTCCGTGAAATACACATCTCTGTCCGTATAAATGTAGCTCATCATGTAGTCGTTGACGTCGGTCTCGGCAAGCTGCGCACATACGACCAGCGATTCGTCACCCGATTCGACAAGAATTACGGCGGAATTGCTGCCTTCGTTTTCAAACGCGGCAAGCCCGTCGCGGTCGGTCACAATGCTGACGGTTTTAACGTCCAGATCCGCGTCCCAGCCGCTGTTTCTGCTTAAAAGCGTTGCCGCTGCCCGGGCGCCTGATACCGGGCCGGAGCCGTCCCGGTTGAGCCATAATAAACCGGATCCGTCGGACGAAACGGTATAAGCGCGAAGTGTCGATATCTGCAGCGGGACCGATATCTCGGCTTTTTTGAGTTTGCCGAACGAATCGCGCGCGCTCGCTTTGAAAACCGCAAGATAGGTTCCGCCGGGAAGCCCCGTTCCGAAGTCGACTGTTACGAAGCTTGCCCGTTCCGTGTTTGTATCGAAGGAACCGATGCGTTTCAGTTTTGACAGATCAAACGATGAATTGCCGCTTCCCGCGTGCTTTTCGGATTCGATAATCGCTGAAACGGCATCGCCTGCAGATCTGAATGCGTATAGATCGCAGCTGACTTTGACGTCCCCGATCGATTGTATGTTATAGGCGTCGAGATTCAGCCTGATGAACGCGTTGTCACCGGGAGAGAAGACCCTGTCTCCTGTGGATTGAGAGGAGATAGTGAAGCCGAGGTAGGAATAACCGGTCCCGGAGAGCGCAGTCTCGGCGTCGCGCGTTACCGTCCTGAATTTTGAGACTACTTCTTCGCCGAGTGTTTTTCCGGACTGGCCGGTGACCTCCGCGCTGACGGTCAATGTATATACAGTGTCATATGCGAGCTTTTTTTCGGGAAGGAAGAGGACGGTCCTGCCGTCGGGATAGAGGCTGTAGCTTCCTTTAACAGCGGGGGAGAGGGTGAACGGTTTCCCTTCTAACTTTACTGCTTCGGTGAACGTTACTTCGATCCCGGTGTCAACGGGCACGTTAAAGCCGAGATCTCCCGGGAAGACGCTCTTTACGGCAAAAAACGATTCGGTCTGAAATGCAAAGGAGGCAACGGGGTTTTCCGGATCGCCCAGTGCCAGTTTGTAAACACTTCCCGGGGCAAGAGTTCCGCTTGCTGGTTGTATTTTAAATGTTTTTGAATCGAGTTTTGTTATGGATGCCGTGAATTCGGGCGTGACCGAAAGGAATTCAGCAACTGTTTCTGCGTCTGTATCGCCCTCGGTCTCCAATATGAAGCTGCCGTCGACAGGTACCGTTTTCCCGGAGCCGCTGCTGGCGGTAATGCTGACCGTCTTCAGTTCCGGGGGCAGCGCGGGGTTCTGTCCGGAGTATTTTCCGCCGGAAAACGGGATCGGCGATGCGGGAGTTTCCGGTGTTTTGCGGTTTTTGAGAAGGATTCCAAGCGGGATCGCGCTGACGAGAATGACCGCCGCGAGCGATATAGCTATTGTCCTTCTGAATTTCTGCTTTTTAACTTTTTCCGGAGTGCATTCTGCCGCTTCTCCGATCATTTTTTCTGAAATACCGCTCATTGCCCGGCTCAGGCGGTCGCCGTTGTTCTTTTCACTCATAATTCGTACCCCTCTTTTTGCAGATGATCGCGCAGCCTTTTCCGGCTCCTGTGCAAGCTCGCTTTTACGGCGGACAACGTCATTCCGGTCCGTTCCGAGATCTTTTCAAGCGGTTCTTCCTCGAAATAGCGCATTACGAAAATAATCCTGACCCTCTTCGGGACCGACGAAAGAAACTCTTCGATCAGCCTTGTGAGCGTTCCGTCGTCAATCTCGTCCGGTATCTCCCGGCCCGGCCAGCACTCATCAAGTTCCTCAACCGCTGCCGACCGTTTCGCTGCGTTCATGTACCTGATCCGCTCGAGCGCGATGTTCCTTGCCACTCCTGCTCCGTAAGCCGAAATGCTTGCGGGTTTCTGCGGCGGGATCCTGTTCCAGAGCGCGAGATAGGTGTCGTTTACTACCTCTTCGGAAGTCATTTCGTCAGACGTGATGTTATAGGCGATCCTTCGGAAGAGCTGCCCGTACTTTTCTGCTGTAAGCTCAAGCGCCCGCTCGTCGCGCGCGAAAAACAGTTCCAGAATTGTCTGGTCTGTATTCAGTTTCTCTCGGTCTGATTGTTTCATTCCCGTCTCCGTGAAAGCTGCTTTCATTGAATATGTTGCATTTTTAATGCGTTCGGTTGCGCTTCGGACAGATTTTTTTCAGGAGCATGCAGCTCCGCCTGCCAGAGTATGTTCCGGACAGATTATAACACAAAAGGCGACGGAGGCCAAATGCACAGACTATTTTAACAGACTTATTTTGTTTGTTCTAAGGACGACAAATACTATCTATTTGTAGGGCGTCAGTGTCTAGACGTTGCCGATTATTTTAAATATGACATGTGACCTGAAGCGTATTAGTATCGCTACGAAAAAACTTCGTTTCGCCCGTGTACGAACTCAAGAAAACATGACATAATGTGTGCATCCATTCTTAAAACGATGTGTGCATTCTTTATAATTGAATAAAGCAGACAAGTCAAAAAAGCATACAAAATGCGTCCTTCTTCGTACGGTATGACCGATACGATGGGCCGTATGCACTCCGACGCTCAGTTCGCCGGTTCGTCCTCCGTGCCTGCGCACGTGGAAATGATGGGCCTGATCGGCATGGGCAATAACCCGATGGTCGGCGCTACCGTTGCCGTTGCCGTCGCGGTGGAAGAGGCAATGCCTGAGAAGCCCGTTTTCAAGCCGGGCCGCGCGCTTAAGTAAGAATTATTATTTGCTAATAGCAAAAACGATCGCACACATCATTTTGAGAAAATCAGGATGACGTGTGCATCTTTTTTTTGTTGAGATTGAGTTATATGGCGCATAATCAAAAAACTGCCGGCCGGTATTCCTGCGCATAATCAAAAAATAACCGGCTGGTATTTCTGCGC
>JAGCTF010000138.1 GCA_017963755.1 Clostridia bacterium
AAACGCACGAAAAATAATATAAAACAAGCTATTATATGTTCAATTCTTATCGCAGGAACGCTGACATGCACAACAACCGGCTGCAAAAACACGCCGGATTGCCGCGGGCCGAAAGGAGAAATCAAAGTGGACACACTTCAAAACCACCTAAAAAACATGCATCTTGGCGGCGCGGTCGGGAAAATATTGACCCAAAACGAAAAAAACTGGCTGCACGCAGTATTGACCGACGACCCCGGCCTTTTTGACGGCTTTGCAAACCCGGAAGATGACTCGATCTTCAAAACAATGTGGCACGGAGAATTTCCCGGAAAACTCCTGACGGGCATTGCCCAAAGCTACCTCCTAAATAACGACCCTGAAACGAAACGCACAGGCGACGCCTTTGCAGAAAAATTAAAGGCCGTTCAACAGCCTGACGGCTACCTCGGACCATGGAGACCTGACGTCCGTTATGAGGCGGACGTGGCGGCGGGCAGCTGGGGCAAGTGGGACACGTGGGGGCAATATCATTGCATTTACGGATTGTACCGCTGGTACCAGGTCACAGGAAACCGAAGCGCTTTAGAAACGGCCAAACGGGCGCTTGACAATATCTACGACCACTTTATTGACGGCGGCATATCGATCGCCGCTCAGAACTGGGCGGAATGCAATCTGGCGATCGGTCACGCATTCGCACTTTTTTACGAAGAAACAGGGGACAACAGGTATCTTGACGCGGCAAAAAGGATCGTTGACAACGATTGGAACGACGAATACCTTGATTTTTATTCAAAAAAGACACTTTGCTGCGGCTGGCTGAACGCCGCTCTTGAAGGGCGCGCATATTTTGAGTCGGGTCAACCACGCTGGGAGGGGCTTTATGCGCTGGAGACGCTTGCGTCGCTTTACAGAATTACGGGAGAGGAAAAGTATATTCAAGCTCTTGATAATCTGTGGAAGGGGATGTGTGAGAACGACCGCCACAACACCGGCAGTTTCGGAACAGGCGAAGGGGCAACGGGTGATCCGTACGGTTCGGGCAGTGAAACGTGCAATACTGTCGCATGGATGGCTTTTTCTACGGAATATCTTAAGATATCGCGCGATTCACGCGTTGCCGATGAACTGGAATTATCATTCTTTAACGCGGCTCTCGGCTCGCTCCTCGAAGGCGAACGCAACTTTACTTATATGAACGATTCTGACGGCACCCGGGAGCCCGCGCTGAAGGTTCTGGAGCCTCATTCGTACAAAGGGGCACGGGATATGTCCTGCTGCCAGGCAAATGGCAACCGCGGTCTGTCGCAGATCGCCGAATGGGCACTTCTTGGCGACAACGATGCTCTTTATCTAAATTATTACGGTGCCTGTGAGCTCGAAACGACTGTCCGGGGCGGGTATAAGATGACAATAAAACAAACGACCGATTATCCTCGTAGTGGGGCAATAAAGATCAGGATAAGTACTGATTGTCCGGATGAAGTGACGTTATATTTTCGGATTCCGTCCTGGTCGGACAATACGCTGCTGACTTTGAACGGGGAGAACGGGGGATTGAACGGGGGACAGGTCACAGTTTTGGATGCTAACGGGGATCATTTAAACGGCGGGCAGTTAAATGTTGCGCCCGGCTCTTATTATGCGGTTAAGCGCGTTTGGTGCATTGATGATGAAATCGATCTTACACTTGATATGTCTCCCCATTTCTGGATCATGAACAATGGTCAAGTTTCAAAATTGTCTGTGTATTACGGTCCTTTGCTGCTTGCTTTTCGCGCTGTTAATGGTATTAACAAAAGTACGCGGTTTGAGATCGAAGAATTATGCAGGATGGTTTGCCAAGATGGTGAGGGGCTGGTCAATTTTACTGCGACTTCGGTTACGGGCAAAGATGTTATTTTAACAGATTATTATACCGCCGGGAAAAGCGGTGAAGCGTATGTTTCGTGGGTCAATTTCAAGTCTGATGATTTGATCGTTCATTCTGATAACGGCGGTTGTCTTATATGGTGTGATCGTTGAAAAACGGGATGGCTTGGAGGGCAAGGAGAGGCTGAACCGGGCTAAGCGGGGCTGGGCTGAACGGGGGACAGAGACCCGTTTTTAGTTATTTCGGGCATTCCCAATCATTTTATTAAGCAAAACAGATTTTCCGCCTTTCCCATGCCAGACGGGTCTCTGTCCCCCGTTTCTGTCCCCCGTTTAGACCAAACCAACTCAGCCCCGCTTAGCCCGGCTCAGCTTCTCATTGCCTTTCGCTCAATATCTGTTTCAATTTATAAACCTTAACAAGCATATTATAATAATATCATAAATACATTAAAAACAGCAAAAATTCCAAAAACAGTTCGCAAAAAAACAATAAATTTCACTTGACAATGCGAATTGCCATGTGAGAAAATATTGCCGCGCAGCGAGTTTGCAGCAACAACATTCGAAATAAAATCAGTGCTTTATCAGTTCGCACATTTACCTATAAAACTGAATAAAAAGTCACCCGCCGCAGTAATAATTGACGCCTTTCGCCACGCAAAACTAATTTCTAAGTAAAAGAAGGGATAACTATGGCTCGAGGAAAGCGGCTTGAGAGCAGTACCGGGGTATATCACGTTATGTTGAGAGGAATCAACAGGGCAACCGTCTTTAAAAAATCCATTGACATATATATGTTTTTGACGATTTTGGCAGAAGTCAAGGCTTTATTTGGCTTTAAAATCTATGGTTATGTTTTTATGGGCAATCACGTTCATTTGCTCTTGAAAGAGCCGGATCGGTTGTTGCTAAGTAAATTTATGCAGACGCTCCTCACGAAGTACGTGCGTTGGTATAACATTGCCCACGAACGATGCGGAAGCCTTTTTCAGTCGCGCTTTAAAAGCAAGCCTGTAGAAACAACGGCATATTTTCAGCGTGTTTTAAGATATATTCATCGAAATCCGGTAAAAAGCAAGATTTGCCGTCACGTGTGGCAATACAAAGACAGCAGTTACAGATCATATATTGACGCCGATCCCGGAATCATTGACCGCGACGAGGTTTTTGCGAGTTATATTGCCAAAGAAGAATTCGAGACGTATAACGATTCCGAAGAACTAGAGTATAAAGAAGGCGATTATCTTTATATGGTTGATGAGCTTCCTTTCCGCCTGACCGAGCAAATGGCAAGAAAAATAATGAAAGCCGTTACAAAACTCGAAGATTTGGAAATGATTGGCAAAATGGATCAAAAAGATGTCATACGTGTCACGCGTGAATTGCGCAAGCGTGGACTTTCGTACGGGCAGATCAGCCGGGCAATTGCCAGAAGCAAGGGGACAGTGTTCAGGTGGGACAAAAAAGCGCTGGATAAAGAAGGGATTGATGGGAGATCCGGGCAATAAACATTTATTCCTGAATTTGTTCCGGCCAATTCTGTTGCTTTGTTATAAGTTTAAATAATCTGTATATTGTTTTTGTATTTTTTGGATTAAAGCTCTCTTCGTTGTAGTAAAAGCAGGGTTTGTGTTTAACGTTCTTTTAGAATACGTAAGAGATTATCGCAATATGGATATGGTGAAATACCCGCTTTCAAAATCAGTAGTAATTATGCTTTAAAGCTGGTTCGTAATTAATTCATAATTGAACAATAATTAATTAAACACAGAAAAACCGGTAATCAAGAAGCGCCTGACGGAGATTACTCCGCGCAGACGCTGAATTTATAGATATGATGGAACGGGGGACAGAGACCAGTTTATTATAGAGACTAGTTTATTATGAAACCGGGGACAGAGACAGAGACCAGTTTTTTTAAGAGCTTTTTTTAGAATAGTATTAGAAAACGAATTTTAAGCCTTTGACAGCAAGCTATTATTAAATATAGCAATTATAACTTATTACATGTTGACCGAAACGACCTTTTGAGTATAATACGCGAAGGGCGAAAAACCGGTCTCTGTCCCCAGTTCCAGTTCCTTCGATTCCTTATCCGGTTTTCTCCCGCTGTTTTCTCTAAAGGAGATGTAGGTATAATGCAGACACTGTTGTCATTGTCGATTGCATTGCTCGCAGGGCTCATGCTCTCGAGGCTGACAAAATTAGGAAACTTGCCCGCGGTCACGGCATATCTTGTCGCCGGACTGCTTATTGGTCCATATGTTTTGGGAAGGTTGGGCATCCCTGGACTCGGTTTTATTTCGTCGCAGGATGTGGCGAGTTATTCGATCATATCGGATGTGGCGTTGGGATTCATTGCCCTCACGATGGGCAACGAGTTTAGAAAAGAAGATATTAAAAAATTGGGAAAGCAGGCTGTCGTGGTGGCAATTTTCCAGGCCCTGACGGCATGTGTGTTTGTTGACGTCGCACTAATCGGCCTGCATTTTCTGATGCCTAAAACACTTTCGTTGTCAGTTGCCATCACTCTTGGCGCGATTGCAACCGCCACGGCACCGGCGGCAACACTTATGATCGTCAAACAGTACAAAACATCGGGCCCTGTGACGCGAATTCTTTTGCCCGTAGTTGCGCTGGATGACGTTGTCGGGCTGATCGTTTTTGCAGTTTCTTTCGGTATCGCCCGTGCGCTCGAACACGGAACCGTAGATATCTTCTCGGTCGTAATTGACCCGATTCTCGAAGTCATTGCGTCGCTTGCTCTGGGGGCGCTTCTTGGCGCGATTTTCACGTTTACCGAACGCTTTTTCCATTCGCGTTCGAAGAGACTGTCAATATCCGTTTGTTATGTTTTCCTGGCGGTGGCGCTTTCGAAAATGACGTTTAAGTTAGGACCTGTAACGATTGGCTTCTCGTCACTCCTTGTCTGCATGATGGTGGGAACGATTTTCTGCAATTTCTGCGATTTCTCAGACGAACTGATGGATCGGCTCGACCGCTGGACAGGGCCAATAATGGTGCTGTTTTTCGTGTTGTCAGGTGCCGGGATGGAGTTGAATGTATTTAAATCGTGGGAAGTAGTCCTGATTGGCGTTGTTTTCGTACTCGTTCGTTCGGCGGGCAAGATAATTGGTGCAGATTTTTCGTCGCGGCTGACAAAATGCGAGCCGACAGTTCAGAAATATCTCGGCATCACGTTGCTCCCGCAGGCCGGTGTTGCGCTTGGAATGTCGCTGACGGCAATGTCGCTTGGTGAGTCCGGTATTATTATTCGCAATATTGCCTTATTTGCCGTTCTTATCTATGAGCTGGCCGGACCTCTTCTTACAAAAATTGCACTTGATAAAGCAGGAGAGATTACTGAGAAACCAGTTCCTCCTCGCAAGCAGGCAATGCTGGATAAAGTTAATAAAAACGGGTGACAAGGTGATATAAAACCGGCTAAAACGAGAAGAAACGGGGGACAGAGAACTGTTTTTATGAAATATTGCTTTGCTATAAAAGGAATGGCAAAACAATAAAAAAACGGGGCTCTGTCCCCCGTTCGGTTACGATTCAATAAAAAAACGGGGCTCTGTCCCCCGTTCGGTTACGATTAAAAAAAAAGAATGGTTTGGGTTCGGGTGGTTTAGGCACCCGGGTTTGATTCAAATTGTGTTGGTATTGTTGCAGGCAGTTTCCGCTGCGGGAACCGGTTCGGTTGACGGCGAGGGCAATGGTTCATCGCTTGCCTGAACCGGTTCTTCCTGGGTGGGTACAGGGATAACGGGGGCGGGCTTTTTACGCACTCGAATAATAATCATCGTCACTGACAAAACGAAAACAAAAATACTGATCCATTGAGACGTTGACAACCCAAACACGAAGCCGCGGATCGCATCACCGCGAAGAAATTCATCAAAAAACCGAATAACAGGATAAATTGACCCGTAGATCCACATAAGATTGCCCTTCATCACGCCTTTCTTTAAAAGAACCGCAAGAAAGGCGAAAAGCAACAAATTCAACGAAGCCTCAAGCAACTGAACAGGGAAGCGGTTAACGTCATTGACGTCCGGAGAATAATCATTGCCATGGGCGGTAAACCCGAATGCCGATTCAATGCCGTAGCAGCATCCGCCGAAGAAGCAGCCTACGCGGCCGAACGCGTGAAAAAGGGGCGCTGCGCACGAGTAAACGTCAAGGATTCCCGCGTTTCTCTCCGGCCCGAGCTTACGCACTTTTAGATAGATGCCAATAGTGATAAAAGAACCGATCAGCCCGCCGTAGAACACGTTTCCGCCGAAAGCCACAGCCATCACGGTAAAGAAATCTTTAAAAGAGAGGCGGCCGATATTTTTAAAAGCCCGGAAAATCAAGTCGTGCTGTGTGAGACCGTAGAGCAGGTGTCCTCCGATCAGCAGACCGGTAAAAACGATAAGACCGAACAGCGCCAGGCCGAAAGCATCGAACCCGGTTCGCTTTTTATTGAGGACAAAGAACACGACTGCAACAGTGATGCCAATTACTGCCATCACAGAGTACATACCCAAGGTTCTGCCTAAAAAAGTGACATAAGGAAGCATAAGCCAAGATCCTCTTATATAGAACTATTTATTCTACTTTAGTGGAAATATAAAGAGTATTAAAAACAAAAAACCGGTGGTCTGAAAACAGGCCACCGGCGCAAAATGGAAAGGATTAACCTGCATATTGAGCTAAATCATTAACAGTTTTCGTTAAGCATCCGCCGGAAACACAAACGCAAACGGTGCAAGAAAGGAAACCGATAGAAGCGAATACGAGGCCGATTATTGCGAGAACAAGACCAGCAGTCGCAAGTCCAGTAGGCAGTCCAGCAGCTTTAGCCTGCTTCATTCCGATTACAGCAAAAATAATGCCGAGAACGCCAAGGATGATAGCTACGATGTTGACCATGTAGAACCATGCTAAAATGATACTTACAATACCACATACAAGTGCGGCAATGGATAAACCTTTTCCTGTTTTCATTGAAAATACCTCCAAGATTGTGTTCAGTGAATAACTATTCACTTATTGATGATAGAATACTATTTTTTAGGAATTCTGTCAATACTTTTTTTTTGCTTTGACGAGCAAAAAAATGTTCGGTTTTTGTGCTGCTTTGCCAAATTCAAGGCGAAGTTTGAAGAAATTGCTAAATTTAATAAGAATAAATGAAATTATCGGTTCATTTTTCGAAATTATAAAAACCGCGTTTAACTTTACTTCACACTTCCCTTATAACTTCGCTTTTGACTTACGCCTTCTCGAAATCGTCTTTCGAAAGACCGCACACAGGGCAGACCCAATCCTCTGGAACATCTTCCCATTTAGTACCTGGTGCAACGCCATTGTCCGGGTCGCCGACCTCGGGATCGTATTCATAGCCGCAAGGGCAAACGTATTTATCCATAATATTGTCCTCCTTATTTTAACAAATCAAAATTAAGTGTATAAAAGACGAAACCGTCAAAAACCACTTAAATTCTGCAATTTTCGTAGAGAATCAAGCAAAATATCTCTTAAGCAGACCTTCAAATGCCTTGCCGTGTCTTGCCTCGTCTTTCGCCATTTCGTGGACGGTGTCGTGAATTGCGTCGTAACCAAGCTGCTTTGCGAGTTTGGCAAGGGCAAGTTTACCTTCCGTCGCGCCGCATTCGGCGTCAACGCGCATTTCGAGGTTCTTTTTGGTGCTGTCAGTGACAACTTCGCCCAGCAGTTCGGCAAATTTTGCAGCGTGTTCTGCTTCCTCGAATGCTGCTTTTTCCCAATAAAGACCGATCTCCGGATAGCCTTCGCGGAAAGCGACCCTTGACATAGCAAGGTACATACCGACCTCGCTGCATTCGCCGTTGAAATTGTTTCTCAGGTCGGCGACAACTCTTTCATCGAGTCCTTTGGCAACTCCGACTTCGTGCTCGCATGCCCAGACTCTTTCGTCGGTGGCAACTTCGTTGAATTTTGATGCGGGTGCTTTGCACTGCGGGCAACGCTCCGGCGCTTCGTCTCCTTCATATACGTATCCGCATATTGAACATACAAATTTTTTCATTTTTTACCCTCCTTATGTTTGGCGCTTTAAAGCGTCAATTCGACTGTGCTAATTATATCATTTTGCGTTTCAAAAGGAAAGAGGAAAAGAATGGTAAACAGGGTAGATTGAACGGGGGACAGAGACCAGTTTTTGGGCTTTTTTGTTATACCTATTAAAGCAAAGCAAAATTGGGCAAAAACGGGTCTCTGTCCCCCGTTTCAACCCCCGTTTCGCGACACGCGTTTTACCGCTTTGACATATACGCGCAAATGCTTTCCGGCTATTATTTTCGAACGCGAATCAATGACCCCGGTGCGACCGGGAACGGGGCATCAAAATGAACAGTCATACAGGGATGTGGAGCGCGGACAATTTGTTGTCCTTCGCTGTCTGTCATGGATCTGAGTTTTAACGAAGCGACAGGTCCGTCTGGCTGGATAAACTCCAAAAGCTCACCGACACCGAAATTGCCCCTTTGGGAAACGGTCAGATGCCAGTAATTGTCCTTAGACGCTGCCTGGCTTTTGTCGCATTTTTCGACAATTCCCGCATAAACAGAATTGCGGATATAAGATGATGTACCGTATACCTGACTGCCGCGCCCTCCGCAGAAAAAACCGTCGGAGTATTCGCGGTGGCTGACAGAAGAAACCTCATCCATCAGGTCACGTAGTTCGTCCGAAGTCAAACCGGCAGAGCGGTCACAGTCACCTGCGAGCATCCTGCCGTAAACGAGGTCTATTGCGATCCTGTATGCACGGACCGTGACAGCGACATAATATTCGCTTTTCATTCTGCCTTCTATTTTAAGCGCGGAAGCACCGGCGCGAATCAGTTCAGGCAGGTAGGGGAGCAGGCAGAGATCTTTTGAGTTAAACAGAAATGTGCCACGCTCTGTCTCCTCGATTCCGAATACTTGTCCGGGGCGCTTTTCTTCCGTCATACCGGCACTTAATATGTACGGCACGGTTCCACTGACCAAACTGGTCTCTGTCCCCCGTTCAATTGAAGAACTGGTCTCTGTCCCCCGTTCAAGCAGTGAGTAATTCCAGCGGCAGGGCTGGGCACATTCGCCGCGGTTGGAACTGCGGCCGGTCATAAAGTCGCTCAGCATACAGCGGCCCGAAAAAGCCATACACATTGCCCCGTGCACGAACACCTCGAGTTCCAAAGGAGAAACATTATTGTCATCCGCACTGCCCGGGGTACCGCGCATTGCCCTGGAAATCTCCTCGATTTCGGCAAGCGAAAGCTCGCGGGCGAGATTGACGCGCACGGCGCCGAGCGACGCCCAGAACCGGCAAGTTTCGGCATTCAGGGTGTTTGCCTGGGTGCTTACGTGGACAGGCAGGGAAGGAACGGCGCGGCGGATCGCGAGCATTGCCCCGATATCGGCGACAATGACGCCGTCGATTCCTTTTTCGTACAGTTTGCGGGCATATGCAGCCATCGGCTCAAGTTCGCATGTGCGGGGCAGGATATTAAGGGTAACGTAGACTTTGCGGCCAAGAGGATGAGCAAAAGCAAGCAGGGCGTCAATATCGGCATCGGTGAAGTTGCCCGCGGCCGCTCTGAGTCCGAAGGCTGTGCCGCCGATATAGACCGCGTCTGCGCCGAATTTTAGTGCGGTTAGTGCCTTGCTTAGGTCGCCGCCGGGCGCCAGCAGCTCAGGTTTTTTAGGGATTACTGCTTCATTATTCACATTCGTTCCCGCCGCTCCGCTCACTGCCGATCACTCCTTATCTCTTTACCGCGACAAGCATCCCGTCACCGCACTCAAGCAAACTGCCGTCAAACTCTCCGCCGCAAAGCACACGCTCAATAAAAGCGCGCATATTTGCCACGATCGTCCTGTGCTTATGAGGCGCCGAAGCAGGCTCATCAAAAACTTTACCATAAAAAATGCAATTGTCCGCCACCAGAAGACCACCGGGGGAGAGAAGACGAAGCACGTCGTCAAGCATATGAACGTATTGCCCCTTCGCACTGTCGAGAAAGATCATATCGTACGTTCCGCGCAACGAAGCAAACACCTCCGAAGCATCGCCCAGAATAACCCTAACCCGCCGCTCGATATCCGGCCCCGCATCACGCAAATTTCCGCGCGCGACCGCGGCGGTATCCGCATCTAGCTCCACGGTCTCGATCAAAGCATCCGGCGCCGCCTTAGCCATAAGCAGCGCGGAATAACCGATCGCCGTGCCTGCCTCAAGTATCTTCCCGGGCTTTCTCAGCAGGACCAGAGTGCGCAAAAAAGCAGCTGAATCGGGGCGAAGAACAGGAACGTTGTGCGCAGAAGCATAACCGCGCAGCTTTTCGAGCAGAGGGTCAGTCTCAAAATAAAGCGAAGCCAAAAAATCGTTCATTGCCGCGCCTCAATCGTCAGGATCCTCGTCGCCGGGATTGTCCTCGGGAGGCACGTAATTGGCTATATCCTTAATAGCCTGCAGATGCTCTTCATAAGTATGAGAATAAATATTGCCGCCGCTGCCGTCCACGCGCGCCACGAAATAATAATACGTGTGATTTGACGGGAAAAGAGCGCCTATAAGCGACGCTTCGCCGGGGGAACAGATCGGGCCGGGCGTAAAGCCTGGATACACGTACGTGTTATACGGATCGTCAAGCTCAAGCTCTTCGCTAAGGTTATGGTCAAGATCTTTACCTGTGGCTCTCCGGTACGCGTACCTTACCGTCGCATCCGACTGGAACACTTTAAGCTCCTCTCCGCCGTACATATAGCGGTTGTAGAATACGCCTGCGATCGGAGCGCGGTCGGAGTCAAGTTTCGCCTCTTTTTCGACGATCGATGCCAGGATCACGACCTGATCGAGCGTAAGGCCGGTCTTCTCAAGCTGCTCGTAGTACGCGGGGCGGAAAATTTCGTTGAACCGGTTCAGCATCTTGTAAATGACGTCCTCGGGCTTCGCCATAACGTCAAATTCGTACGTATCGGGGAACAGGTAGCCGTCGAGCCTGTGATCGCGGCCCGACAGATCGGCGCCTTTCAGAAATTCGTAAGACGAAACGTCCGCGGTGTCAACGGCTTTCAAAAACGCCTCCGCAGTGCACACGTTGTTATTCTCAAGCCGAGTGGCGATCTGCTCCGTCGTAAAGCCTTCGGGGAACGTTACCCTCACGGTCTCGGGCGTGCCGGACAATATGTACATGATGTCTTCGTACGAAAGGCCGCCGGACAACGTATAAGTGCCGGCGTTGTATTGACCGTCGTATCCGTAGAATTTCGACAGAAATCTGAATATCCTCTCGTCTTTTATAAGCCCCGCTTTATGCAGCCGCTGGCTTAAAGACTTTGTCGTCTCGCCCTTTTCAACGCGGAACTTCTGCTCGCTGTAAATATCGATAATGATCGAATCCTCCGAAACTTCGTTGTCAAAATGATCTACGACGAACGTGTACACCGTGTATCCGGCGGCTATTGTCAATCCGACGGTGAGCAGTACTATCAGCAGGATAAGCACCGTTCTGCGGCGGCGGCGCTTCATTTTTTTGTGGAATTTGTATTCGTCTACCGTTACTTTCTGCTGCTTCAGGACGCTCTTGTTCCTCTTTGAACGCTTCTTTTTCAAAACGCCGGAACCTGCACCGCCCTCTGCGGCGTCATTGTCCGTACCGGTCACGTTTGCGGACTTGTTTTCGCGGTTCGCGTTGCCCGCCGCCTGCGCCGGGGCTTCTTCACGTATATGAAGCACGGTGACGTCTTCCCGCGGAACGTACTCGCTCTTGTCACTGCGAACGGGATGCGTTTCGGGATCATCTACAGCGCCAAATTGAACGCGATGGATCTCGGTATCGCCAAAATCTTCGACGTCGTTCTCTATATTTTCCGTATAACGCGGGCTCACGCGCCTGATCCCGGTATCCGGAGACTGCGCGTTGCTCGAAAAGCCGGTATGTATGCCGGTCGTATATGAAGCATTCTCTCCGTTAGGCATTACGCCGGATCTGCGCTCCTGCCCGGCCCTGCGCTCTTCTTCAGCGCGGTCGATCATCCTTGTCCGGTCGATAAACGGATTCGTCTGCCTGCCCATGCCCGGACGGCGTACCGCGCCGGGTTTCCTGATCTTATTCTTTTTTTCGTCAGCCAACGGGTACACCTCCGTTCTTTATGGATTCTCCGTATTCTGCGTCAGATGCTGTCCTTCCGGGCTCTGTCTTTCGCGCGCAGTTCGGTGTCAAGTATCTTTTTCCTGAGTCGTATGCTCTTCGGCGTGACTTCCACGAGTTCGTCGTCGGAGATGAAATCGAGCGCCTGCTCGAGGCTGAGGATGACGGGCGGGGTCAATTTAAGTGCTTCGTCCGAGCCGGAGGCGCGGATGTTCGTGAGGTGCTTTTTCTTGCATACGTTGATGACAAGGTCTTCGCCGCGGGAGCTTTCGCCCACGATCATGCCTTCGTACACTTTTTCGCCGGGGCCAATAAACAGAGAGCCGCGTTCCTGGGCGTTGAACAGGCCGTACGGCACCGCTTCGCCCTGCTCCCAGGCCACCATTGACCCGTGCGTGCGGGAACTGATGTCGCCTTTATACGGCTCGTAACCGTCGAAAACGCTGTTCATAATGCCGTTGCCCCTGGTATCCGTAAGAAATTCGCCGCGGTAGCCGATGAGGCCCCTGGCCGGAATGCGGAATTCGAGGCGCGTGAAATTGTCCGAAGTCGGGCGCATATTGACCATCTCGCCTTTGCGCGTGCCCAGCTTTTCAATGACCGTACCTACGAACTCTTCCGGCACGTCGACGGTGAGGAATTCGATCGGCTCGCATAGTCTGCCCTCGATCTCCTTATATATGACCTTCGGCCTTGAGACCTGGAACTCATAACCCTGGCGGCGCATCGTTTCGATCAGGACTGAAAGGTGCAGTTCGCCGCGGCCGGACACTTTTAGCGTATCGGGGGAGTCGGTGTCTTCTACGCGCATACTGACGTTCGTTTCGACTTCTTTATAGAGGCGGTCGCGTATGTGGCGCGAGGTGACAAAGGTGCCTTCGCGTCCGGCGAAGGGGCTGTTGTTGACGAGAAAGTTCATCGACAGGGTAGGTTCGTCGATGTTAACGAAGTGGATCGGGTCAATGAATTCGGGATCGCATACGGTGTCACCGATGTTAAAGTCCGTAAGTCCTGCCAGCAGGATTATGTCGCCTGCCATTGCGCTGTCGGTCTCGACTTTTTTCAGGCCGTCAAATTTGTAAATATATGTGACTTTCGAAGTCTTGCGGAAGCCGGATTCGTTGCAAACGACTACATTCTGACCGTCGGTGATGCGGCCCTGTTCGATGCGGGCAACGGCGGTGCGTCCTACGTATTCGTCTACGCCGATGTTGGATATGAGCATTCTGAGGGGGGCGTCAACGTCTGCGTCGGGTGCGGGGATGTAGTTGATGATCGCGTCGAACAGCGGTTTTAAGTCTTTCTTTTCGCCGCCGTCGGGTTCGGTGGAGGCGTATCCGTCGCGCGATGAGGCGTAAATGACAGGGAAGTCGAGCAGGCTGTCGTCGGCGCCGAGGTCCATGAACAGTTCAAATACTTCGTCAAGGACTTCGAGAGGGCGTGCGCCGTCGCGGTCGATCTTGTTTATTACGACTATGGGTTTAAGTTTCATTGCCAGTGCTTTTGAGAGCACGAAGCGGGTCTGGGGCATTGCGCCTTCGAATGCGTCAACGAGCAGCAGTACGCCGTCGACCATTCCGAGTACGCGTTCTACTTCGCCGCCGAAATCTGCGTGTCCTGGGGTGTCAACGACGTTGATGGTGTATTTTCCGTATTTCAGCGATGTGTTTTTGGACAATATCGTGATGCCTCGTTCGCGTTCGAGGTCGTTTGAGTCCATTACACGTTCCTGTACAGTTTCATTGGCGCGGAACGTTCCGCTCTGGCGCAGAAGTCCGTCGACCAGCGTTGTTTTGCCGTGGTCAACGTGCGCGATTATTGCTATATTTCTTAAGTCTTCGCGTTTCTTTTCGCTCATCTGAGTTGCTTCCTTCGTAGTGCGTTTAGTGTGCTTCGGTCTTGCCCCGCCCTGACGGCGTAAGAGTGCCCCTCTGCATCCTATTATAATACAGTATTTTTTGCCAAATGTCAAAGTGAGCGGAACGGGGGACAGAGACCGGTTTTTGGGGGCTGAGGGCAACCGGATCCGAAGGGCCAAACGGGGTGGTGCCTGCCAGAGCCAAGGGGGGGGGAAGCCTGCCAGGGCCATAGGGGAAAGCCTGCCGGAGCTGAACGGGGGACAGAGACCCGTTTCAGCGAAAAATACACCGGCTTTTTGCGCGATATTACGCATCGGAAAGGTCCGGTAATATTCTGGAAATATCCGGAAATAATCAAAAAAGCGTAATATCGCCTAAAAATTAGTATGTACTTCTGATGCCGAAACGGGTCTCTGTCCCCCGTTCAGCTCTGGCAGGCACCCCCGTTTGGCCCTGGCAGGCTTCCCCCCCTTGGCCCTGGCAGTCACCACCCCGTTTGGCCCTTCGGATCCGGTTGCCCTCAGCCCCCAAAAACCGGTCTCTGTCCCCCGTTCCGCATAAAAATAAACACCGCTTGAAGGTCAGAAGACGGCATTCAAGCGGTGTGGCATTATAAATTAATTCAATTTTCGGGATTCTTAACTTTTCTATCTGAACTCTGAACTCTGAACTCTTAACTCTTAACCCTGAACTCTAATTATTCTTTCCGAACACCTCGGAAAGCACCAGGAGGTTCCGGCGCATAAGCGTAAGATACGTCTCGCCGGAATCAAAATCCGACCTGCTGAGGTTATGGCACGAATGCAGGCAGGCAGTCGTACAGCCAGTTTCCGCAGCGATCGCATCGGCGATCCTGTGATTAGAAAGCTCAACGTAAAACACACAATTTACGCCGCGCTCACGAACGGTATCGACGACCCTCTTAACGTCCGCAGCGGCAGGCTCGCTCTCATCAGCACAGCCGGGAAAAACAGCAACCGCATCAAAACCATATTCATTGCAAAAATACCTGAACGGAAAACGGTCGCCAAAAACCAGAAGACGATCCAATTCAGAAACAGACGAAGAAAACACGCGAAAATCATTGTCCAGAGCAGAAAGCTCCGCCTCAAAAGCAGCACAGTTAGAACGGATCAAAGACGCGGAAGAATTGTCCACAAGCGAAACGAGGCGATCACACAGCAAACGGACGATCTGAATAACGTTGACCGGACTGGTCCAGATGTGCGGATCCTCCTCGTCTTCGCCTTCGATCATAAGCGTTTCAGAAACCGCGTCGAGCATTGTCACCGTGCGCTTTTTCAGGGCAGGATCGGTCTTCAGAAATTTTTCGGCCCATATATCGGCATCTCCGCCGGCGCACACAAACAGGTCGCAGTTTTTAAGCGAAAGAGCGTCGCTCACGGAAGGGTCGAACGTATGGGACTCGGTGCCGGGCTGAATGAGCAGCCTTAAGTTTACACCGTCAACGCCTTTTACGAGCGTGCGCACAAAATCGTACCCCGGGAAGATGGTGGCGACAATATTGACCTCTCCGTCTTTCTTTTCACCGGACCCTGCACATCCGGCAAGTCCCGCCGCGAGTCCCACAGCGAGCGCAGTCGTCAATACGGCAGCCAAAACCATCTTCCAGGCCTTCAAAGCCCTTTTAAATACTCCCAAAACCATCATATTCCCTTGACCTGCGGCAGCACCCTCGCCTCACGGATAAGATCCGTCGCCTCGGTATTCACCGCCTTAAACGTAAACGAATAATTAAACTCGCGCTCATCAAAAACGAACTCCTTGTCCAGCGCAGGACCGCAGCTGTTCGAACCGATACCCGCAGTCTTGTAATCCACGTGGACCACCGTCTCACGGCGCGGCCTCAGGCCAACGTCAAGCATTGCCCGCGTAAGATCTTCGGGGGTGTAATGAAGTGCGCTGAACGAAAAGTCGGGCATTCCTTTAAAGAACACGCCGCGCCCTTCGGCATCGGACACACACGCAAAACGAGTCGAAATATGGTTTCCGTTCTCCTGGGGCTTGATATAATGCGTAAATTCCGAAGTGACTGTAGAATCGAACACGTCCATACGCGCATCCGCATGCATATCAGAGTACGAATTGCCGGGTCCCATACCGAAATAACGCAGCTTTTCGTTGCCGGCGGGCATAACAAGCGTGAGTCCAAAGCGCGGAAGGGAAGGAAGCGCGTTCGCGAGGTTGCCAACGACAGAGAGCGAGATCTCGCCGTTTCCGAAGAAAGCCCAGAAAACGGAATATTTGACCAGCGGCATAAGCGACGGAGCGGCCATACGGTAGGAAGCGACGATCTCAACGTGCGTGTCGGAAACGTTGATCACGTGCGCGCCGTAGCAGTCTTCCTTCGCGCGGTCGAGACGGTGCTGCTGCCACACGTTGCGGATATTGCGGTCGTTGTCCGTCGGAGCGCGCCAGACGGTAAATTCAGTCGGCTTTGAAAGCATCTCGACACCGTTCCAGCACATTGAAATGAGCTGGCCTGAAACGAGGTCGAAACGGTACCGGAAATCGCGTCCGGAAAGCGTCATAACGTTGCCGCTCTCGTCCTTAGTACAGGTGATGTTTTCCATAAGATCCGTCGTTATTATTTCCGGCGACGTCTGCTCCACCGGGAGCCTGAACTGCCTGGTACCGAGTACCCATCCGGCGGGTACGGCAGGCGTCGTTTTCTTCGCGGTAACGGTGAGGTCAATATAAAATTCTTCGAACGAGATGTCGGGCAGGTCCGCTTTGAAGCTGACTTTCACGGTTTTGTGCGGCGCACAATGTCCTATTTTTATCTCGCCCTCGTCCAGCGTCGCGCTCTGCGAATGCACGCGGTATCCGATGCGCACCGCGTCTTCAAGATCGGTAAAATCGTATCTGTTGGTGATAAGAAGCGTAAGGGGAGAGGCGGGGTCATAATCGAACTGCGCGGGGCAAAGGATCTGCTTGTACTCGGTAAGGCCGGTGCTCGGAATGCGGTCGGGATTTACGAGGCCGTCAACGCAGAAATTGCCGTCGTGCGGATATTCTCCGAAGCAGCCGCCGTATGAGAAGAACGTTCTGCGCTCGTCGGAAGGCTTGCGCTCAGGTCCGTACTGCGTAAGATTTGCCGCCGTCCACGTGGAAGGCCCCTTAGCCGTACGCACAGCATGATCAGCCCACTCCCATACACAGCCTCCGATGGCGTTCGGGTACTGGTAGAACAGGCGCCAGTACTGAGGAAGATCACCGGGGCCGTTGCCCATAGCGTGTGAGTATTCGCAAAGATAAAAAGGTTTTGCACGCCTTTTTTCTGCTTTTGCTCTATCCAGTTCGTTTTTAAGGTGCTCCTCCATCCACTTCGTATCCGGATACATGCGGCTGTACATATCGAGCTCCGGAACGTCGCCGGCATTCTCGTAATGGATCAGGCGCGAACCGTCACGCTGCCTTGTCCAGCGTATCATCGCCTTGTGGTTCTCACCGTAAAACGATTCGTTGCCCAGCGACCAGAAAATGATGCACGCATGGTTCTTTTCGTGCTCAACCATGCGCTCCATACGGTCAATATACGCCTTTTTCCAGTCGGGATCGTTCGTCAGTATCCGCGTCGTATCGGAGCCTGTCTCCAGCGCGCCTGCATGCGTGCCGTGCGTTTCGAGGTCAGTTTCGGCGACAACGTAGAAGCCGTAATAGTCGCACAGATTGTAGAAACGCGGCGCGTTGTGGTAATGCGACGTGCGGATGCAGTTGATATTGTGGCGCTTCATCAGAATGAGTTCAGCTTCCGTCTCTTTCAGAGGCGTAACGTGACCCAGATCCGGGTGTGTATCGTGGCGGTTCACGCCTTTGAGTTTCACGGGGCGTCCGTTGATAAGCAGCTCGCCATTCTTACCGATCGCGACGGTGCGAAGACCGACGTTCGCGGGGATCACTTCATTTTCTCCGATCAGCAGTACCGTGTAAAGGTACGGGCTCTCGGCGGTCCAGAGGTGTTTATCTTCGGGAGCGTCAAAAGTGAGTTCAAATTTGCCTTTCGCGTCCGGGATCGCCTGGGCGGAGGCAATAAGTTTTCTGTCGCAGTCGTACAGTTCGGCGCGGACAACGTTTCCGGCGGCTGCTTTTTCTTCTTCTCCGGGGTTCGCGACAGGCTTTGCTATGTTGAACTCACCTTCGATCCTGACCGACTCGGTATCGGCGTGAACGAAGAAATCTCTGATGTGGCGCTCCGGCCTCGCGAGGAGATAAACGTCGCGGAAAATGCCGGACACGCGGTAAAAATCCTGATCCTCTAAATACGTTGACCACGCGTATTTGCAGACGGCAACAAGTATTTCGTTGTCCGCGTCCTTCGACCGCCTGAGCAGCGGGCTGATGTCAAATTCGGAGGGCAGGTGGGAGCCTTGTGAGAAACCGGCGTATTGACCGTTGATATATACGAAGAAGAACGCGTCAACGCCCTCGAAGTTCAGATATACGTGCCTGCCCGAAAACTGCTTCGGCAGTCTGAATGTGCGCCGGTAGATACCCACTGGATTTTCGCGCGGTACGAACGGAGGATCGAGCGGAATGGGGTAGTCAACGTTTACGTATTGCGGTACGCCGTACCCGTACATCTGCCATGAAGACGGCACCTTTATTTTATCCGGCTTTGCACAGCCTGAAAGATCCGTTTCCAGTGCGGCTTTTGCTTCTTCGACTGATCCGAAGTAGTAAAAATCCCAGTCTCCTTTGAGCGATTCCACCATTCCTCCGAATTCGAAAAGACCGTCGCTCAGTGCGTGTGCGCCGTTGAGCGCGCCGCAGCGGCACGTGTATGGAACGTACCATGCGCGGGGCTTTTCCATATTCTTAGACACTTTCCTCGGGTCTTCGATCGTTTTAAAATCCGGTACTTTCATAATAACTTTCCTTTCTATTTCATCTCTGAAAAAATATTAACTGTCTTGCCCTTCAAGATTAAAAGAAATATAACATTCTAATAAAACTTCTGACGGATCATCCGTGTTCAGGACTTCCAGAATGAAACTGATGTCTCCGGGGATAACGTCTCCGCGTATCGATATTCCATCCGTTGAAAATGAAGGGAACAATACCGCCTGGCCTCCGGGAGCTATATCCAATGTATATTCGTGAGGATCGGCCATGTGTGAATTGCTGCAATATTGCAGCTTCTGTATTTCAACCGTCACATTCTTTTCCGTCTTGTTTTCCAGAAACAGAGCCGATGTCAGGATACCGAAGCTGAACTGTTTTACATCGCTGAGCGTGACTTCAAGTACGTCTGCACCGTAATCATAGACCATATCGTCGTTGCGCTTCGGCCGCTCGAACGGGGCTCCTGTGTTCTCCGGGCCCAAAGGGTATATTGTCACCCGCTCTTTGAAAAGATCATCGGTTCCCGACATCTGAACTTCGGAAACAGAAAACAGAAACTCGAGCGCGAACGGGTCAATCCCGCCGTATTTCAGGTAACGAAGATCGATGCCGAAACGTTTGGTTTCTGTATCGCCCGGGTAAACTCTTAAAACCGTTGCGGAGTAAGTTCCAAGGCCGTTGACAACGATGACCGGCGTGCGGATTTCGAGTATCTTGTCTTCCGTGCGATTCGTTGCCGTCATCATAATTTCGTAGATACGTCCGTCGTCTTCAATTTCGATCGAGTCGGCGTTGATCAGGACGTATTCATTGTCGATAAGCGTCTGGCCGCTGAAATTGACCGCCTCGGGATGGGATATTTCAGGATCGCTCTCCTCAAGCGGATCGGCATATTCAAAGTCGTATTTCAGATAATCGCCGCGTGCAGGAGACTCTTCCTGATCATATGTGAAGGTGTAATTGTTCACAGTCGGATCGGAACCGAAGCTGCAGGAAAGAGTTTCGCCCGCAATCTCATAAGGCATCGCCGGAGAGAGCATGCCGTCGATCACTAAGTAAAGGCTGGTATCGCTCCACAGCAGTTCATATTCTGTGTTGAATTCATGCAGAAAGCCGGTCCCTTCGGGCTCTAATACGAGGAAAAAGTGCCTGTCCGTCGTATATAGCAAGTTATTGACGTTCGAGGTTACGTCATATCCGTTTAACGTTACATGGCTCAGCTTATACCATCCTGCGCGTTCGATATGAGCGGGCGCTTCCGGCATTTCAACTGTCACCGGAGAGACCTCGGGCGGTTCTCCGTCGCTTTTGAGAAAAACTACTTCCGCACCGGAGGTGCTTTCTAATAACGTAATCGAATCCTTTGTAGCATAGAAATCCATACTTTCACCGGTCGTGGTTTCGACAATAGAATTATCCGTCCAGGTGAGCCGGAGGTTCGAGCCGAACGTAGACATATACCCGGTTCCGTCTTCTCTTAAAACCAGATACCAATACATGCCCGTCTGCTCGAGCATTGCAATTTCTTCTTCACCTAATTCCAGGTTCTTCCATTTACTGGATCTTAGTTTGTAATAGCCGGGTCCGGGCAATTTCAATAATTCTTCCGGAATCTGCGTCGGAAGTGCGGAAGGCGAAGGGGAGGGCACGGACAATTGATCTGAAGGAACGGAGGTGTTGTCAGTGAACGGTACGGCGGTTTCCTTCGCAGCGCCGTTTTTTCCGCAGCCGGGTAAAACCGCCGCCGCCAGCAGGAGCGCAGTGATGATCAACAATATTTTTTTTGGTCCGACGTATGCTTTCGTCATTTTAGCGTAAATGAAACGTTCTCTGTCTTTATGACGTTAAAAGAATCTCTATCCATCATTTCCAGCGAAAAACTGAAGCTGTTGATGTCTTCTTCCTTCACTCCTGCGGAGTAAAGTTCCTGTGTCCTCCAGCTTGCAAATATGAAGCGCGATGTACCTGGATAAATGCTTTCCCAAAGGTAGGACTCTGCCTTCACGCCGTTCACCTCGATCGTGTCAAAAGAGAGCAAAAGCTCTTTATCCGTTTTATTGACGACGTACATAAAGAGAGCGGCGCTGCCTAAGTCAACTGAAGCGTAATCATCGACGGTAAAATCGTATACGGTGACGGTGACGAATTCGTTGTCAACGATCACTTTATCGCCTGCCTGCGTGCTTCGCTCGAATTTCGGACCGGCCTTGTCTTCGCCCATCGGGTAAACGGTGGAGGTCCCTAAATATA
The DNA here is from genome assembly GCA_017963755.1 of Clostridia bacterium. Classification (GTDB taxonomy): domain Bacteria; phylum Bacillota; class Clostridia; order UBA1212; family UBA1255; genus UBA1255. The sequence continues at coordinate 21,001 of JAGCTF010000138.1, forward strand.
TCGGGTCGGCGAACACGTCTTCGTAATCGCTCACCTTGATGATCAGCTCTATTTCTGACGGATCGTCTCCGCCGCACGCGAGTATGTCCTGGATGTCAAAGTACGTGGAGTCCGATTCAGTGGCGCCGGGCTCGAGTGTAAGGAAAAGCATGCAGTCGACGTCAACGCCGTTGACGAGCGCATGTTCTACGGTCGCCAATATAGTTTTGCCGGTGCGGTTCGTTACGGTGAATTCCATTCCGTACGGGATGAAGCCTTCGTCAACTATTATACGGTTTGCTGTGATCAGCACGTTTTCATTGTCGACGAGCGTCTGTCCTGCGAACGTTATGTCTTCGGGGTGTGCGGGAAGGAGGTCTTCGCCGGGCCCGGGATCAGAGGTCTCCGTGTATTGTCCGCGCTCTGGTGTTTCTTCGCTGCTGCGTGTGAAAATGTATTCGATCGATTCGGCGGGGCTGAAAGTGATCTTATCGTTTTCGTATGAGTATTTATAGAGTTCTTCGCTGATGTAGAAGGAGTCGTCCGTCCAGACCAGCTCGTTTTCGTTACCCATAAAATTAATGAAGCCTGTTCCGCTCGGTTCAAGCACAACAAATACGTGCGTGCCCATTAGCAGAAGTCCGTCGATCATTTCCTGTGTGATCACGGTGTCCATTTCTTTTCCGCCGCTAAGTACGTAATATCCAGCGCGTTCGGTGTGCTCGGGGGTCTGAGGAGGCATTACTTCGCCTGTTTTAGGAGGCTGTTCGTCGCTTTTGCGGAAGATCAGCACCGTCTCTCCTGCGTTGATAGTAAGCGTGTCGCCATCCATCGTATACGGGGCCGGGTCTTTTCCGTCGGGATCTGAGATCTGTTTGTCGTCCCATTTGACCGGCTCAGGGTCTTCACCGAATGCTACGATCTTACCGCTTCCGTCCGCTTCAAGCACCATATAGGCGTAAAGGCCGAGTGCCGCCATAGCCTTAATGAGGCTTTCGTCGATCGTCTGGCCGCCATCTTTCCCTCCAATCAGCTTGTAGTAGCCCGGTGAGGCGCCTGCTGAAGGCGCGTCGGTCGGGGCTTCGGTGGGAGCGGGCTCATCTGTCGGGGCCTGTGTCGGAACTGCTTCATCGGTCGCTGCGGGCAATTCAGTCGGAGCGGGCGCTTCTTCCGTGGCTTCCGGTCCGGACGTATGGTCGGTATTTAATTTCCAGCCTGTGCACGCGGCAAGTGCTGACAACATTATCAGCGAGGCTGTCAGGGCGGCAATGAGTTTTATTGTTGTTTTGTGATTTTTTTCCATGGCATCCATCTCCCTTGGTGGAATTATACACGCATTTGTGTTTTGGTGCAAATTGCACGGGCGGAACGGGTGGAACGGGGGACAGAGACCGGTTCGGGCGCGCTTCGGGCTCCTCGCCATAATATGTTAGGGCAGTGAGGAGCCCGGGGACTGCGCTTTTCGGCGCTTTTCCGGATTTTTCCGGGATATTGCGCGATATTACGCCTTATTACGGTTGCTTTGCGACTTTTTACCGGGGGCGTAATATCCCGGAAATAAGCGCCGCATTACCGGAAAAGCGCGGAAAAGCGCAC
>JAGCTF010000139.1 GCA_017963755.1 Clostridia bacterium
ATAGAGTGCGCGCTCAGGGCGGGCGAAGGCACAGTTTACGCGATCGAGAAAAAGCCTGAAGCGGCAGAACTGGTCAGGCAGAACGCGATAAAGTTCAGGACCGACAACGTCCGCATCATAGAGGGCAGCGCTCCCGAGGCACTTTCGGACCTTCCGGCACCGTCGCACGTGTTCATAGGCGGAACCGGCGGCGAGCTCAAAAGCATTATCGCCCTGATTCTAAATAAAAACCCTGACGCCGCGATCGTGATCAACGCAGTAACGCTCGAAACGCAATCCGAAGCGCTCGAATGTGCGAAAACGTTCAAATTTGATACGTTCGACGCAGTATGCGTAAGTGCGGTGCGCGCGCTAGGCGTGGGGAGATACCATATGACGGCCGCTCAGAATCCGGTATGGATCTATTATTTGCGCGGAGGCAATGCAGATGCTTAAACTTCTGATCTGGCAGACCGCGGCGATCGCCCTGGGCTTTCTGCTCGACTTTATAATCGGAGATCCTCACTGCATACCGCATCCGGTGGTAGGCATCGGAAAGCTCATATCGTTCTTTGACCGCAGGCTGCGCAGGGGCAATTCAAATCCGAAGGACGTAGGGCGCGGGGCAATTACCGTCATCGCCGTTGTCCTTATATCCGTCATAATTCCGCTGGCGGTGCTGTTCGGAGCGTGGATGCTGCATCCCGCGGTGTATTTAGTTGTCAACAGCATAATGTGCGGCCAGCTGCTTGCCGCCAGGCAGCTCGTGCGCGAGTCGAAGAAGGTCGAACGTGCGCTTGAAAAAGGCGATACTGAAGGTGCGCGCAAAGCGGTCTCCTACATAGTCGGGCGCGATACGGACGTGCTTGATGAGAACGGGATATGCCGCGCGGCGGTCGAAACGGTGGCGGAAAACAGCTCCGACGGCGTCATCGCTCCGCTTTTCTGGATGTTCCTGTTCGGAGCGGCGGGCGGATTCTTTTATAAGGCGATCAATACGATGGATTCGATGCTCGGCTATAAGAACGAGAAATATCTGTACTTCGGACGCGCTGCGGCGAAGACGGACGACGTCGTAAATTTCATTCCCGCAAGGATCTCCGGCCTGCTGATGATCCTCACGAGCCCCCTGTGCAGGCTCGATATGAAAAACGCCTGGCGTATCTTCAGGCGCGACCGGCTCAAACACGCGAGCCCGAATTCCGCTCAGACCGAATCTGCCTGCGCCGGTGCACTGCGGGTGAGGCTGGCTGGCGACGCGGTATATGGCGGCGTCGTGCATAAAAAAGAATATATAGGCGATCCGCTAAGAGACATCGAACCGGAAGACATCACACGCGCAGGGCGTCTGATGTACGTGTCGTCGCTGGCAATGCTGCTCGCAGGGTTGCTGCTGCGTGCGGCCGTTATACTTATCTTTTTGAACGTATAGAGGCGTAATTATGAGAAAAGCAAGACCCATAATGATACAGGGGACAATGTCCAACGCGGGTAAAAGCCTGCTTTGTGCCGCGCTTTGCCGCATTTTCAGGCAGGACGGTCACAACGTCGTTCCGTTCAAGTCTCAGAACATGGCGCTTAATTCTTTTATAACAGAAGAGGGCCTCGAGATGGGAAGGGCGCAGGTCGCGCAGGCCGAAGCCGCAGGAGTAAAGCCTTCCGTACTTATGAATCCGATACTGCTGAAACCTACCACTGACGTAGGCTCGCAGGTGATCGTGAACGGCGAAGTGCGCGGAAATATGAAAGCGGTCGATTACTTCAAATACAAAAAGCAGCTCGTACCGGACATAATGCGCGCGTACGAAACGCTTGCCGCCGAGAACGATATAATCGTTATTGAAGGCGCAGGGAGCCCCGCTGAAATAAACCTCAAAAGCGACGATATAGTAAACATGGGCATGGCGAAACTGGCCGGGGCACCGGTACTGCTCGTGGGGGATATTGACCGCGGCGGAGTGTTCGCGCAGCTTTACGGCACCGTTGCCCTTCTCGAGCCCGAAGAGCGTGCGATGGTGAAGGCGACGGTGATCAATAAATTCCGCGGCGACGTTTCCATCCTTGCCCCCGGCCTGGATATGCTCTACGACCTCGTTAAGGTGCCGTGCGCAGGAGTAGTGCCTTATATGCACGTTGACATAGACGACGAGGACAGCCTTAGCGAGCGCATCACGGCGGGCGAGCGCAGAGAAATCGATATCGCCGTTGTCAGCCTGCCGCGAATCTCAAATTTCACCGATTTTTCACCTTTTTCGCGCTTTTCTACCGTGTCTGTGCGGTACGTGAAAAACGTATTTGAACTCGGCGCACCGGATCTGGTCATTATCCCCGGCACGAAATCGACGATCGCAGATCTCAAATGGATGCGGCAGAACGGCATCGAAGCGGAGATACTTAAACTTGCCTCCCGCGGCGTGCCTGTGTTCGGTATTTGCGGAGGACTTCAGATGCTTGGAAAACGCATCTGCGATCCGTACGGCAGCGAAGGCGGCGGAGAGATCGCGGGAATGGGGCTTCTCGACGTCAGTACGACGTTCGGGCAGGAAAAGACGCGGCTGCAGACGCAGGGCGTGTTTTCGGGGCTCGGAGGGATCTTCGCCGGGCTCAACGGCATTGCGTACCGCGGTTATGAGATCCACATGGGGCAAAGCGGAAACTCTCTTCCGGTCCTTGAGAGCGGCAACGTGTACGGAAGCTATATTCACGGCATTTTTGACGAAAACGGCATAGCGCAGTGCATTGTCCGCGCACTTTGCAAAAGGCGGGGGATAACGTTTGACGAGCACGCCGTATTTGACGCGCACGCGTACCGTGAAGCGCAGTACGATCTGCTTGCCCGGACCGTCAGAGAGGCGCTGGATATGAAATTGATATATAAGATACTTGAGGAGGGCGTATGATCCATCTTTATTACGGCGACGGAAAAGGGAAAACTTCTGCCGCGTGCGGGCTGGCCGTCCGTTCGGCCGGAGCTGGTATGCGCGTGCTGTTTACACAGTTTTTCAAAAACGGCAGCTCGTCGGAGAACAGTATCCTTTCCGGGATAGAAGGCATTGACGTCGTTATGCCGGGAGAGTATCACGGAAGGTACAAGAAAATGGATGACGCACAGAAAAACGCCGTGTGCGAAAATTATCGCGCGTTTATGAGCGAGCTTATAGAGAAGGCGGGAGATTATGATCTGATTGTGCTGGATGAAGCGGTCTCCGCATACGGATACGGCATGTTCGGAAAAGAAGAATTTCTGTCGTTCCTGCAAAAAGAAGGCTGCGAAAGGGAGATCGTGCTCACCGGCCGTTCTCCGCTTCCCGAACTGCTGGCGCTCGCGGACTACGCGACCGAGATGAAAAAAGTAAAACATCCGTTTGACCGCGGAATCACGGCGAGGAAAGGTATCGAATTTTAGCGATGGAATACACGTTTAAATCACTTGAAAAACTGATTTCAGGAATCACCGGCCCGGATGCGGAAGCGGCGGAGGAAGCGCGAAAAAGGCAGGCAGAACTTGCTAAACCGCCCGGAAGTCTAGGCAGATTAGAGGAACTGTCGGTGCAGCTCGCGGCGATAACAGGCAAGGTGAAGAACAGGTTCGATAAAAGGCGCTGCTGGTGTTTTGCGCGGACAACGGCGTGGTCTGTGAAGGTGTTGCCGCTACGCCTCAGTCCGTTACGGCAGCGCAGACGGTTAATCTTGCCCGCGGGAAAACCGGGGCGGCGGTGCTGGCAAGGCAGTTCGGTGCGGAAGTGCGGTTGTGTGACGTGGGCGTGAATGCGGATATACGCGAGCCCGGAGTGATCGACCGGAAGATCGCGTTCGGGACAAATAATATTGCCGCAGGACCTGCGATGACGAAAGCACAGGCGGTAAGGGCGTTATTGACCGGCGCGGAGCTCGCGATCGGCGCG
>JAGCTF010000140.1 GCA_017963755.1 Clostridia bacterium
TCCTCGATCGCTGTACGCAAAGTCGCAAGGCGGCTTTCGCTGTTCTGGTACTCCTGCTTCGCGTCGGAAGCAGCATTTCCTGCGTCCTCGTACTCTTTTTCCGCTGCGTCAAGTTCGCCTTCTCCCGCGGTGTCGCTTTCCTGTATCGCTTTGAGTTCCTGATCGAGTGAAAGTTTGCGCTCCGTTACAAGGTCGATCTGCGTTTTCGCCGCCTGGGCCATATTGTTTTTTTCGCCCTGGAGCAGCTGCAGGCGTATCAGTTCCGCTCTGAGTTCCTCTTTTTGCTTTTCAGCTTCGGCAAGGCGCGCATCGGTCTCGTTCAGCAGGTCTGCCTGCGCTCCTCCGCGCTGTTCGATCTGCGCGATCTGCTCGTCCAGCGCTTTTATTTCTGCTTTCAGGCGGTCAATTTCCTGCCTGTGTGCCTCTATTTTTCCGCTTTGTTCGGCTTTTTCCGTATCCGCCCTGCGGTTCTCCTCTTTCGCACGGACAATTTTTTCGTTATTGACCGCGATCTCGCCGCTCAGCCGCTCGATTCGTTTTTCATGCTCGAATCTGTCGTTTTTGAGCTGCGCGATGAGGCTGTCGAGCTGCCTTGACAGCTCGAGTTTAGATTCGTTTTCCTGCCTGAGCGCCTCCAGCGAAGCTTCCGTTTCCGCCCTGTCGGAATTTACGGTTTCGACGTTCGCGGTGATCTCTTCGAGCCTGACTTCCGCCTGAGATATCGTTTCGGACAATACTCCTACTTCTATGTCTCGGAGTTCGTATTTGAGGGCGAGGTATTTGCGGGCAACTTCGCTTTGTTTTTCGAGTGGTTTGATCTGTGATTCGAGTTCGTTTACTATGTCGTTTATTCGAAGCAGGTTCTGCTCGGTGGAGGCGAGCTTGCGCTCCGCTTCGTTGCGGCGGATCCTGTATTTCATTATGCCCGAAGCATCTTCGAATATGTTGCGCCGCTCCTCGGATTTGGTGGAGAGTATTTCGTCAATTCTTCCCTGCCCGATGAGCGAGTAGCCGTCGCGCCCTATTCCGGTATCGGCGAACAGCATTACTATGTCTTTTAAGCGGCATTGTGCCCCGTTAATGAGATATTCGCTTTCTCCGGAGCGGTACAGGCGGCGCGTTACGCGCACTTCGATAAAATCAATGTTAAGGGCGTGATCTTCATTGTCCATTATGAGTGATACTTCGCACATGCCCGTCGGTTTGCGGCTCTGCGTTCCGGCGAATATCATATCCTCCATGCGGCTGCCTCGGAGCGTCTTGGGACTCTGTTCGCCCAATACCCATTTAACGGCATCGGAAATGTTGCTTTTTCCGCTGCCGTTGGGGCCAACGATGGCCGTTATTCCGTTGCTGAATTCCAACACTGTTTTATCTACAAAGGACTTGAATCCCTGCATCTCGAGCCGCTTAAGATACAATGTAACACCCCTCTTTCGCGTTCGCCCGATTTTACCAGTTTTCAACGCCGTTGTCAATGCAACGCAGCGGCGGCGACCGGCGGGTTTAGAGCGGGTTAAGAGTTAAGAGTTCAGAGGCAAGGCGGATGGCACCCTTACTTTTGAAACACCGCCTGAAAATGAAAAAGTGAGATCCAGGCGGTGTTTTACGCTCATTTCTCGCCGAGGAGCGGCGCCCCCACTTTGAATAACACCGCCTGAAAATGAAAAAGCGAGATCCAGGCGGTGTTTTGCGCTCATTTCTCGCCGAGGAGCGGCGCATCAGGCTTAATAACGGCCGACAAAAAAGCCGGGCCCGAAGGTCCGGCTATAATTGTCAGTTTCAGATTGCGCTATTAAAGTTTATCAGAACACTCTCTTCTTCACGAAGACAACAGCAGCGCCCATTGCCAGAACAGCGATAACTGCGAACATTGCCACGGCAGCATCACCGGTCTGAGGGACCGTTTCAGGCTGAGTCGCGGGCTCTGTACCGGGCTCTGTACCGGGTTCGGTATCAGGCTGGGTAGCAGGCTGAGCTTCTTCGCTGAGTTTAATAAATCCGCGTCCGTCATCCGAAGAGAAGAGTTCAACGGCGCCGGCTTCTTCGATTTCAGTACCGTTGGTATTGAGGCAGTATTCCTCATCGAGCATACCGGTAGCATGTCCGATAACGTTGTAGTACGCATACTGTCCTTCAGCAGCTAAAGTATCGTCTGTAATGGCGACTGACAGTACATATTTGCCTGCGGGGATCGTCTTTCCGAAGTCGATCGCAAATCCGCCATCGCCTAAACGAACTATATCCTTTTCTGCGACAACTGTTTCATCGTTCTCTTTTGTCACCTTGAACTTAAGCGGAGCGCCGTAATTTCCCCAGGAAAGCGGGAAATTAATTGCCCAGAAGCTGATGTCGGTATTGAAAGTAAACCGCCACTCTAACGAACCGGTTGTAAAGCCCGTCCAAACAGTAGGCACTCCGAGCGCTTCATCAGAGGAAGCAGGGGGAGCAGTTACAAGGTCACCTGTATAGTTTTTGTAAATGTGCAAGGCTTTGTCCGAATCCTTAACTTTTGTGCCGAAAATCTGCAGATCGCCGAATCCATTATAATAGAAAAGGTCGTCTGCCCAAACGCCGTTATGAGAGGTTGCTCTCAAACGGACGAACTGTGCTTCGATAGCGTCAAAGTTATAAGTGGCATTTCCTTCTTTCGGCTCAGCGCCTGCTTCGGCGACTTTAGTCCAGTTGTTGAAATCAGCCGAAACGTAGATTTCGTAAGCGCCCGGATAAGTAGCGGCAGGCGACCAGGTCATAGGAACAACAACTGCGGAATTGACCGAATAAACAGCGCCGAGGTCAATGTAAGCACTTATGTCGGTGGCAACGCCCAATTCTTTAAGCGTTCCGTAAGCCCATCCGAGAGCATTTCCGTTTGTAGTATCCTGCGCAACTCCGTCCGTAAGGTATTCGGGTCTCCAGTAATCAGCAGCTGCTGCAACACCGCCATTAAGAACCGTTAATACCGGTTTCCCGAGCGCGACATTCTCGTCCGCAGCAGATGCCGGGACAAAAATAACCAGTGTGAACAGCAACACGACAGTTATCACTATTCCAAGTAATCTTTTCATAAAAATCCTCCTTTTTTTTATCACGAAAACAAGCCGGCAATCAAACCGTTTGAGCTGTTTTCGCAGAATCATATATTATATTAACACACAACATATAGCTATTCAACACTTTTTTGCTGTTGATGCAAAAAATGCAAAATTAACCGCGGAATCAGCCAGATCCGCGCTGTTTTCCAATAAAAATTATATGAAACAAATAAAAAAACCGGACCCGAAGGTCCGGCTTTCGATCAATTAAATTGATTCAATTATGTTCTGCTGCGAAGAACGCCTTATCAGAACGCTCTCTTCTTCACGAAGACAACAGCTGCACCCATAGCAAGAACAGCGATCACTGCGAACATTGCCACAGCTGCGTCGCCGGTCTGAGGCTGAGTCTCGGGCTCGGTAACAGGTTCAGTCACAGGCTGAGCTTCGACCGTTACCGTCACACCTTCCGTGCCTTCAACAAGACCGTAACCGTCATTTGCCAGCAGGTATACAACGTACTTGCCTTCTTTTACGGTGCCGTCATCATTGAGCAGAGCGGCTTTATCATTTTCAATCATTCCTTCGAACGGAACTTCGAACGTACCGCCGTTAGCGCCAACGTACCACCATACGAGCGATGCGCCGTCTCCACCGGGGGTATTGCCCTCAGCGTAAACGCCGATCCAGTCTTTATCACCGAACGAACCGGTAGCGGTGACAACGAGCTTGCCTGCATCGTTGATCTCTGCGGTAAGTTCTGCGGCCGGCTGAGGCTCTGCAGCAGCAGTCTTAATAAGTCTGAAGAACGGAGCCGCAAGAGTATTCTCATTGGTATTGCCCGTAGCAGCAATGGTCTTGCCCTCTGCAGCATTGGCCGAAGCAAGCACGAACCATGTGCCGGCGCCGTCTTCCATCTTGGAGCCGTCAAATACGAGCGTATATTCGCCAGGGGCAAATTTAGCATCTTTCTCATAGAACGTGTACAGCCAGTTGTTTACGAGAGTGAAATCTTTCTCATAAACCACGTTGCCTTCAGCGTCTTTGAGAGTAGCGTGCACAGGCTGAGGCTGATCGGATGCAAATACGTATAACTCAAATCCGTTGAACCAGTCGTCCGCGGTAAAGCTGATTTCCGCAGTAGCGTCCTTATTGAAAGGATTGGTCCACCAGCCGGTAGTGACAACGCCGTCGTGAGCGTCGTAATAGATCTCCGCATCGTCAAATACGATAATGATCTCAGTATTCCTGTTTGCGGGTTCTGTGCTGTTGAGTCTTACGACAGTGCCGTCTTCAAGGATCGCAGCGCCCATAATGTCGCATACGCCGTTCATTCCCGCGAAAGGAACCTGAATGTTGTAGCGCTGTACGAATTCGCCCGAACCGACCCAGTCACCGCCCCAGCTCTCAAGCGTAGTAGCGAGAGTAGGTTCATTGTTCTCAACAAAAGAGTCGCTGACATAAAGTTTGTCGTTTACAAGATAACCGAATCCTTTTACTTTCTGCTTGAAGCATACCCAGCCTCTGAAGCCGGTAGCCAGTCCGCCGTAGTAATTAGCGTGCATAGCGTCAGGATTTGCGAACAGGTCAATATTAGTACGTCCTGCTCCGCCAAGAGGACCGGCATTCCAGAACAGTTCGTCGAAGGACATACCGTAAGAAGCCACGTCTGTGAAGTTGACTATATTTTCATAAGTCTCTTCGTGAGGTCTCTCAAATCCGAACGAACCAAGCTCGAGTACCGTACCGTCTTTAGCTTTTACGTAAAGCGTGAAGGTGTGCTTGCCTGCAGCATAGTCAGCAGGGTTGAGTTCAACGAGGAAGCCGTTTGCAACTTCTTTTGTTACTCCGAAAGCATTCCAGACGTCAGATCTGTCTACCTGGTAAGCATCGTTGTAAACTATCTCTGCATCATCGATCTTGTAGCCAAAAGCATCGATCTCAGAATTCAGACGTGCCCAACCTCTGACTTTGATCTGAATAATATTGAAGATCGCTTCGTCAAAGTTCTTGCCAATAACCTCGGCAGCGGGAGCAGTGTTTTCGCTGACAACAAGATTGAATCTCTTCTTTACAGCTACTTCGGTGCCGTCTTCGAACAGAGCGCGGATCCTTACGGTATAAGTTCCGGGCTGGAGTTCATCTGCGCCGAGCAGTTCCATCATATCGGCATCGAGACCGAAGCCGGATTTCTCAAGATATTCCGCAGCAACACCGATTCCATCTGCAGCTTCTTTTCTGTCGCGGTACGTGTCCGAGCACTCTTTAGTAACGATCGTTACGCCTTCTTCGTCAAACGCATGATCGCCGCCTTCGATATACTGCCAGTAGATCTTGTCAAGATTCGCGCCGTACTTTGCAGCCCAGCCGAGAATATTGAGTTTATCGCCTTCGGTAATTGTGATCGAATCATCACCTGCATGGTTCGCGGAAAGCGGCCATGCATCTTCATTCACAGCGAGGCCGTCAAGATTTGCTTTCGCTTTTCCGGCGACAACAAGTGTGAACTCTTTAATAACCTGTGAATATCCATGCTCAAACTGTACGATTATCTGAACCTGATGCGTGCTCTGAGCTTTGAGCTCATCAACGCCGAGCAGTTCCATCAGATCATTGTCAAGTCCGTAGCCGGATTTTGCCAGATATTTCGCATCGTAACCGGTATGAGTTGCAAGATCGCCTCTGCTTCTGTAAGTATCAGAGCACTCTTTTACTTCGCCGTCGAGCGTCCAGTAAACTTTCTCTACGTTTCCGATAGAGTTTGCAGCCCAGCCGAGAATATTGAGCTTATCTCCTGCTTTAATTACAACGCGGTCTTCATCGGCGTAGCTCGTTTCATCAAAGCTAAGAGCGTCATAATTGATATACAGGCGGTCAAGGGAGATCATCGTCTCGCCTGTAACTTCAAGTTCGTAGTTCGTTCCGGGATAGAGGTTGCTGCTCTCGCCGTTTCGGAACGCTTCCGTAGCAACGCCTTTATCCTCACCGCTCCAGAATCCGAACTTACCTTCGTTAGTTGCGGAGAAGACAATGAGAAGATCTCCGTTTACATGATTATCAAATGCAAACTTTGCGTCTGCGTTATCCTGATGATTGATTATGGTAGCAGTCGCGAGCACGTCTCCGTTAACCGTCGTAGCATAATCAGTATCCCATGCATAGATCTTCGCTGCTGCATCGCTGTCGCCGTTTGTATTGGTCCATGTAGGACTTCCGATACCTGTTACTGAGCTGAGGACATATCCCTTCGGAACTGTAACGCGTACCGCAAAATCACCGCTTTTGAGATCAACGGGAGTATTGCCTCTCGGGCAGAGCGTTCCGGCGTTAGTTTCGATCACGCCGTTCATCATGGAAAGTCTTCCAAAATATTTCCCGTCATCAGATTTTACAAAATTGATATAGAATCCGAACGCTGAGGGCGTAAACTGAAGATAAACGTTGGAATATTTAGATACGTTGTTAGGAAGGACAAAATAATCTGTACCTTCAACAGCGCGGAAAGCAATTACGTACTCACCGGGAGCAAACGTTTGACCAAGGTCAAATTCAGTAGCCGTGCCGTCACCGTTGGTCGCGAAAAGATTCTCATAAAGCGCTGTGCCTGCTATCGAAGTAGCAAAATCAGTATCAAATTTATACAGATAAACGCCTACGACTCCTGCACCGCCGTTTGCCCAGTATGTAGGAATACCAAAGCTGTTAAATGAAGATGTCGCATTGAAAATAACGCCTACATCCTTATTTCTGCCGCCGGCTGTACCTACCCAGATACCTACGCCGCCGTTTGCATCATAGCTGTTTACGCGAACCATTTCAACCTTCGGTCCGGTATACGCCGCAGCTTTTGCCTCGTCTGCAAACAGTGCGATCCAGGCGTAATCGATCGATCCGCTTTCACCATTGTGCGGGTCAAGACGGTTTAACGCGCCTTTCCAGTTCGTATTCGCTCCGCCGTTCGAAAGGTCAACGACCTGAACGTGCCAGGCTCCGTCATTGTTCAGCGTGAAGTCTACGTGAGGCTCAGCGATTTCCGCATAAATAGACGCCGGGCCGCCGACTGTCGTACGGTATTTGATAGCCGCATATTTATTGGCTGTATCCGTCGTGGGTGCCGGCTGGATCCAAACCCAGGGATCTCCTTTAGTTGCGGTAAAACGAGCGAACGAGACTCCGTCTTCTTCAAGAAGCTCATGCTGGACGTCGTTCACATACTGGTTACCCGCAGCGCCAAGCTGTGATGCGGTTATAAGCAGAGCAGGATCATCATCCGCGGCAAATGTGCCGATCATGCATAATGACAAAATCATTGCAACTGCAAGAACAGCTAAAATAACTTTCTTCATATTTCTCCTCCTTATTTTAATGTCGCTCGAAAAATCAACGATGCATTGCGACACAATTTCATTGTCAGTATACCAGTTTGCTGCGGCAAATTCAAGTATTTTTTGTTTGTCCGCGGCAACAAAAAACCGGACCCGAAGGTCCGGCTTCTGATCAATTTAATTGATTCGGTTCAGTTCTTCGAAGCGATCGCCTTATCAGAACGCTCTCTTCTTCATGAAGACAACCGCAGCACCCATTGCCAGCACCGCGATCACTGCGAACATTGCCACAGCTGCGTCGCCGGTCTGAGGCTGAGTCTCGGGCTCGGTAACAGGTTCGGTCACAGGCTGAGCTTCGACCTCAACTGTCACGCCTTCTGTACCGGCAACAAGTTCGTAACCGTCATTTGCAAGCAGGAAGACAACGAACTTGCCTTCTTTTACGGTGCCGTCGTCGTTGAGCAGCGCGTCTCTGTCGTTTTCAGCCATGCCGTCGAACGGAACTTCGAACGTACCGCCGTTTGCACCGACGTACCACCATACGAGCGAACCTGCATCTCCACCGGGGGTATTGCCCTCAGCGTAAACGCCGATCCAGTCTTTCTCGCCGAACGTACCGGTAACAGTGACAACGAGCTTACCTGCATCGTTGATCTCAGCGGTAACTTCAGCGGTCGGCTGAGGCTCTTCGGCTTTATTGAAGGTGATAGATTCGATTATGAACGTCTCGCCGGGCCTGCAGGCAACAAACCTTACGCCGGTAAGCTGCTGTCCGACCATTGCCGGGAATTCGTCCGCGATAACGAACGTTCTTTCGGTCAATCCGTTCATATCAGGAGCGTGCCACGTTCCGCCTTCTCCGGAGTAACCGGGGTTGAAGTCTTTAGCGCGCAGATAAACGTTGTTGCTGGCGAATTCGCTCGATCCGACAAGTTTGTATTTGATCGTGAACGAAGTGTATACAGACGTGTCGATGTTGTCCAGCGGGATGGAGACCCACGGATCGGAAGCGTCACTGTTCGTTTCGACAGCGAGTCCATTCTCGTTCATGGACAGTTTGACCTGAGAAACCGCATCGGGCTCAACGTCAAATTCGTCGGTGCCGACAATAACTTTAACGGTAGGAGTTACTGCTTCGGGAGCCTTGTAGTTTACGTAAACTTCGCGGTCTTTATCGCTCTCAACGTCGTATCTGTTGAGAATGACGATATCGCCGTTTTCAAGTTTTGCTACGACTTCGATCTTGTGCTCTTTTCCGTCTTTAAGATCGGTAACGTCAACTGTAACAGTAAATCTGGATTCTCCGCCTGCGTTAATTACATCCTGCTCTGCGGTCTCTGCAAAATCGCCGTATACGGGCTCTCCGCCGTCGATCCTGTAACCGTAGCTAACGATAGAGGAATTCGCATTGCCGAACCAGCCGCGCATACCGATCGTTGTGAACGAACCGTCGGAACCGTCGACAAGTTTTTTAGTTGCGATGACATTGGCGTTTCCGTCAGCGATGATCTCACCGTTCTTTAAAATCGAGTCATAAGACAGAGCGTCACCCTTGGCTTTATCGAAATCGCGCAGTCCGTGTGCCTCGGGATCGGTCGCCTTGTAGTTGATCGTCCAGACAAGCACTTCACCGTCGTCGGTGAGCGCGTAAACTTCCGCGGTATGTTCGCCTTCGGTGATGTCAACATAAATGCTGTAGCGGTCTGCAAAAGCTAAATCGCCATTGAATACGTTCGTGGTCAAATGAGCAGCGATGCTCGAATCAGTGTATCTGCCGCCAACGACCATATCTGCGCCGTCAACTTTTACGCCGAAATCATTGAGACCCATATTATTTCCGTACCAGCCCCAGAACTGGATCTGTTTGCCGATATAATCATACAGGTTTTCTTCAATTTCAGTAACAGCAGAGTTGCCTCCGAACTTTGCCTTATCTACGCCTTCGATCATTACCTGATCGCGGGACATACCCTCTTTATAGATACGTTTAATGAAGCCTTCGCCGGTATTGTCATTGGAATAAAGGTCGAAAGCGATCTGGCCGCGCTCGCATCCAACGTAATCTTTGCCAAGCAGGCCGTTGTCAGCATGTCCGATAACGAAGTAGCAATTGTAGTTGCCCGTCTCTGCGTTTACTGAATCATTTGTGATCGTCATCTTGCAGATGTATTCACCGGCGTCAAGCGTCTTGCCCAGATCGATAGTGATCGCTCCGTCGCCTGCAAGTACTATGTCAGTTGAGAATACGGTCTCGCCGTTTTTAACAAGCTCAACGGTGACCGGAGTTCCGGCTCCGCCCCAGAATGCAGGGAAGCCGATCTTGTAGAACGAAACGTCCGTATTGAATACGAATTTGTGAGTAAGAGCTCCGGTGGAAAAGCCTGTCCATGAAGAGAGTCCGCCGGGATCTGCCCCGTTAGCCTTACCTTCATAAGTCTTGTACGGAAGGTATCCCGGTTTAGTAAGTTCAGATTCTTCTACGTAAGTACCGTATGCTTCGATTTCTCCGATGCTGGCAGAACCTCCGTTCACCGCAGTAACGTCAACGCAGATAAATCTGGCACGGTTAGTTGTTTCGAAAGTGAGCTGTGCAGTAGGATCAGCAAATAATACCATGTTCGAATATCCGCCTACCAGATCCCAGTTCTCGCTGTCAAGTGAAGTATATACGTTAAATGTGTTCGGGAAAGTTCCGTCAGCAAAGCCCATTGGATAGAGCTTTATTTTTGAAAGATCGTAAACTGCCTCGAGGTCAACATATATTTTAGCAGTCATCCCTTCGCCTGCAGCATACCATCCGAGCGGAGGCTGAAGTCCGAGACCGGCATCAAAAAGCCATTTAGTGCCATCGGTAATGAATTCGTCTGCCCAGAAAGGAAGTCCGTAAGCAGCGCCACCCTTAAGGTCAACAAATGCAGGTTTTCCGAGGGCGATGTCCGAATCGTCATTCAAATAATGAGACTCGTAGATCGGTTTCGTTGTGCCGTCATAGAATTTAGCGATAAGTTTTACTGTATGCTCGCCTTCAAGGATCGGAATAAAGCCGTTGAATGCTCTGTACCAGTCGGGATCGACGCATCCGTCAAAGGTTCCGATAACAGCAGCAGTATCCGCATTATAGGTGCAGGATATGGCGCCATAAACGATTTCACCGTCATCTATCTGATATCCGTAACTGTCAATGGGTTTCGGAGGATAATACCAGCCGATCAGGCCGAGATTTGCAGCTCCGTTATCAACTGCGGTTTTGATCTGTCCGAGGTCATAACCTTTGCCCATATTCTCAATGACAGCGTCGGAAGCTAAGAAAGCGTAGTCAATATTAACGAGTTCCTGGCTGGCTTTGTTGGCGGGATTCGCTTTTAAGAAGTCGCCTTCCATTATTTCGCCATAGATTGAAAACATGAAAGTCTTACCTTTTGTATTAACATATTCTACGTTGCTCAGATCTGCATCGGCAGCAGCTTCGTCAAGGACAAGGTAAGAACCTTCCGGCATATCTTTTCCGATCTCAAGTTTGAATACGTACGTTCCGGCAGGTACGGCGGCGTCAAGCTTCAAAGCGGCAGTAGGTACGCCGTCCTGGATTGTGGTGTAAGTGTACGACTTTATAGGAGTCTTCGTCATTGAATAATCGGCATTATCAACAAAATTATAGAGGCTTAAGGTGATGGGGGCGGCTTTGCCCGCGTCTTCCCTGCTGGCCCACGTTCTCGGAACAGAAATTTTGCTGAAGCTGCCGTTCGTTGTGAATTTCACTGCAACGAATTTTCCGGGAGAATTCAGCCAGATACCGGCAGTGCTGCCTTTTCCGGGAACGACCGGATGATCCTGCTCTGTAGCAACATAATTACCCACTATAAGGTTAAACGTATCTTTAAGGATCTCTCTTGTATTATTATCATATTTTGCAATGATCGATACTTCATAAAGACCGTCTGTGAGCTCATCTACGCCGAGAAGCTCCATATAGTTTCCGTTTGTCCCGATTCCGGCATGATCAAGATATTCTTCGCTCACACCTATTACACTGCTGATGCTTCTCCTCTCGCAGTAAACATCAGAGCATTCTTTTTCAACACCGTTGAGTGTCCAGACTACTTTTTCAAGATTCGCTCCGTTCTTCGCTGCCCAGCCAAGAATATAGAGCTTATCCCCAACGTTGATCTTAACTTCAGATTTACCGAGTTCTCCGCCGGTATCACCGGCATAAGCGCCGCCCTGAAGTGTCGAGACGTTGATATACATTGAATCCAGCCCGGCAAACACGGTAACACCAAGTCCCAGGACCAGCGTCAATACTACGATCAACGCGATTGTCAACTTTTTCATGTTTTCTCCTCCATCTTCTTTATTTATGTTTTTTTTTGCGTTTGGTTCGTGTTACAAACCTAGTTATATTTATTATAAAGCGTGAGTTTGTAATATGCAAGTGTTTTTTGGGCTGTATTATAAAAAAACCGAGTTTAAGCTCGGTTTAAATACTTCAGCATCTTGAAATATCTGAAAAAACGCCAAAATCTGATTACAGCTCCATCACGAGCTTCTTGAACGTATTGCCGCGCTCCTCGAAATTCTTGAACATATCGAAACTCGTGCTCGCGGGCGAAAGCAGCACCACGTCGCCAGGAACGGCAGAACTGCGCGCGGTCCCGACGGCTTCCTTATAAGAACCGACCCTTATTATCCGCACCGAACCGGACGGATCCGCAGCACGTACCGACGCCTCGATCTTGTCCGAAGTGGGACCGATCAGGATCAGCGTCTTGACCTTCGCCACGATATGCGCCCCGATAGACGAATAATCGAGATTCTTGTCCTTGCCTCCCGCTATCATCACGAGGTTGCGGCCCGGGAATACGGACAATGCGTTGCTCGTGCGTTCGGGGCTGCTGTCGATCGAACTGTTTATGTATCTGACGCCGTCAAGTTCGCGCACGGTCTCGAGGCGGTGTTCGACGCCGCGGAAAGTGGAGGCAACGGCGTACACGTCGTCCGGGGTGATCTCGTTTCTGAGAAGCAGCGCCGCGGCCATCAGGTTTTCGACGTTATGGAGGCCCGGCAGCAGCAGGTCGCTACGGTCAAGTTCGTATTTCTTCCCTTCGCATCCGCCGCAGCCGGCACAAAAAAGAGAAAAAATAATATTGTTATTGTCTGCGTCAAACACAGCAGTTGCGCCGTTATGGGGCAGTTCGAACGCAGTTTCGGGCGATTTTTTGGCAGTAAATACGTCAACGACATAAGAATCGCCGCAATTATTGTCACCGGAACCACCTGCGGAGGCCAATTCGGCCGCGATCCGGGCCGTAACTTCGTTGCCCGCATTCAGAACGACCCTTTTCTGCGCTTTTTTTGTTCCGTTAAGCTCTGAGAGCCGCCCGGAAGCCTCTTTTTCTTCCCCGCCGCCGTGCAGCGGCCTGTCGAACACCGCCTTTTTGCAATCGATGTACTCTTGATAATCCTTGTGAACGTTCAGATGGTTCGGCGTGATGTTCGTTATCACCGACGCATCAGCGCTGACGTCCATATGCATAAGTTGAAAACTCGAAAGTTCCAGCACGACGCGGTCGCCCGGGTCGATCTCACGAAGCTTGTCGATGAGCGGAGTACCGATGTTGCCGCCCAGCCACACATTTACACCGCTGCCCTTATAATGGTTCCGCAGCAGGAGCGCAGTGAGCGTCGTTGTCGTCGTCTTTCCGTCGCTTCCCGTGATCGCGTAGATCGGGCACGGACAATGCTCCATGAAAACTTCCATTTCCGACGTCAGCACCGCTCCGGCACGTACTGCGGCGGCAATATGTTCCTCGTCCGGCCTCATTATGGGCGAGCGGAATATCAGCTCGAATCCGCCATCGGGTAGCGCGTCAAGATATCCCGGTCCGAACTTGTAATCCACGATCGCGCCCGTGCTTTTCAGGCGCTCCGCCTCCTCTTTCGCCTCCGGATCGCTGTCTTTCAGGTCAAAGAGGTACACGTTCCGCGCGCCGTTTTCCGCCAGAAAGCGCAAAAGGGCGCGGTTGCTGATGCCGAAGCCGAGTACGGCTGTTTTTTTAGTGACGAGGCTGTCAATATATTTTTCAAGTGCTGTGTTTTTTGTCATTTCTTCTGTGTCTCCGGCTTATTTCCGAAATATCACTCGCCGTCGTTCATTGACGCCGCCATAAGCAGTTCCGCGGGAAGGCCGCGCTTATAAAGCTTGAAGAAACGGTCGAATTTAGCAACGTCGTTGTCCGAAGCCATGATCGTCTTTTTCTCGACGCCGCTGAAAGCCACGCGCAGGAACGCACTGAGATCGGAGAAATTGTCCTTCTGAAGCATATACGAAGCGAGCAGCGCCATTCCCCACGCGCCTCCCTCGCCCGCCGTCTGCATGACCGTAACGGGTACGCGGAACATTGCCGACGTAGCGTTCTGACCGACGAAATCCGTCTTGTAGAATCCGCCCGCTGCCGTCACGGCGGTCAGTTTAACTCCGGCTTCTGCCAGAATGTCCATTCCGAGCGCGATGGAGCTCACCGCCGAATAGACCATCATCTGCATGAAATTCGCGAGCGAAAGCTTCCCGGAAGGTCTGCGTGCGATCAAAAGCGCGCCTGTCTCGGCCCCTGCGATCGCCTCTCCGGCGAGGTAGTTGTATCCGATCACTCCGCCCGTATCGGCGTCGCCTTCCAGCGATTTGCAGTAGAGGAGGTCGTAAAGTTCACGCTTAGACACGCTGGCGCCGCACAGCGCGGCAACTTCCCCGAACAGCTTTACCCAGCTGTCGATCTCGGACGTGCAGTTATTGCCGTGGATCATTGCCGTTTCATAGCCCTCGGGCGTAAGCATAACGTCGATCTCTTTGCGGTACCCGTTCAGCGGCTTTTCGAGTACGATGACGATGTTGCACGACGTTCCGGCGGAGAAATTCGCCTCTCCCGGCGCGATCGCGTCCGAACATACCATACCCGTCTGCATATCTCCTTCCGGCGGACAGAACGGCACCCCGACCTTAAGCTTTCCGGACGGGTCAAGCAGTTTCGCCCCTTCTTCGGTCAGCACGCCTGCGCTGTCTCCGGCCTTCAGTATCTTCGGCATCACTTTTTTGAAGTCGGGATCAATTCCGCGCGCTTCGAGTACGTGTCCGAATTTTTCCATCATCGCTCTATCATACTCTCCGCCGCTCACCGGGAACATTCCCGATGCCTCCCCGATGCCGGTAACGAACTGCCCGGTCAATTTATAATGTATATATCCGGCCAGAGTCATGAGTTTTACGACCTGCGGCACGTGCGGCTCTTCCAGCAGCACCGCCTGATAATATTGCGCGACGCTCCAGCGCTGCGGCACGTTGAACCTGAACGCCTCGGAGAGCTCCGCCGCAGCCTTCTCAGTATTGGTATTCCGCCACGTCCTGAACGGCACCAGCAGCCTGTCCTCCTTATCGAGGGCAAGGTATCCGTGCATCATTCCCGATATTCCTATCGCATCGATCGCGGTCAATTCCTCTCCCGTTTTCTGCCGGTATTCTTCGGCCATCGCCGCATAGCTGGCGGCCAATCCTTCCAGCGCCTGTTCGAGCGGGTAGCTCCACAGCCCGTCAACCAGCCTGTTTTCCCAGCTGTATATTCCGGTGGCAATCACGTTTGCTTTTTCGTCGATCATCACTGCTTTGATGCGCGTCGATCCGAGTTCGATTCCGACAATTTTTTTCATTTTTTCGATCCTCCTCAGCGTCTTGTAGGCTCTGATGGGATTATAGTTTATCTGCGTGGATTTTTCCAGTGGAAAATAAGGCGGCGGCGAATGACGGGGCGCCTTCACTTGTAAAACACCGCCTGAAATCTATAAAACAGATCCAGGCGGTGTTTTTACCAATTACCATTTGCAATTTGCCATTTGACACTTGAAACTTGCCATTAGCCATTTGCAACTTTCCATTTGAAACTTGCAACTTGCCATTTGAAACTTGCAACTTGCAACTTGCCATTTGCCATTAATATTAAGTTCCTCCGGCAGCTGTTGATCTCACTGCATATCATCCTGCGCCGTGCCGGGAGCGAACATATAATCCTTAACCACGCGGACCATGCAGTCGTTGAGCGGCTCGATCTCGTACTCGGTATCGGTAGGAGTCTGGTGATCTCCGCCGATGCCGGAGTGGTTCGTAAGGAACAGGTAGGTGCCGCCGGTCATTACGGCCCAGCTGCGCATCAGGGCTTCGACAGAAAGATCTGCACCGGAAGAAACTACGGGGATGATGCGGATGCCGTTGCCCGCGATGGCGTTAAGGTCTTTAAGCATACCTGCGTTGATGCCCTGGATCTCACTCTCATCGTGAGGCGGAGCGTCAAGCACGAAGAAGCAAAGTTTGACCGCATTTTCGCGCCAGCTGTGCTGAAGCACGTTGCCCAGCGCCGTATGCACCGCTTCGGGCCAGTCGCCGCCGCCGTTTGCGGACTGCTCGCCAAGGATCTTCACGCAATCGTCAATATCGTCGCGGAAGTCATAGTATTTGACCACGTACTCGTCGCCCTCGTCGCGGTAGAAGTTAACGCTGAGGCGCACGCTGATCTTCTGCTCCTTCTTTACGCGCTCGATGACGTCCTTGATCTCGACCTTCAGGTACTCGAGCTCGTCGCCCATGCTGCCCGTCGTGTCGATCATAAGCATAAGGTCAAGCATATCGGGTCTCGCGGGGGCAAATTTCATCGTCTCGGTGAATGATACAGTCGTTCCGGGCGTGCAGGTGACGGTCCTGGTGGCATCGATGCTCTGCACGGTCAATTCCTTGCCCTTAAGGCTGTCGGGGAATACGAGCGTCGCTGCGCCGAATATATCGGATACCGCGGTGAACACGAGCGTTTCGCCGTCAAACAGACGTACGTACTGCATCGGGAGCGTGCTCACGGAGATCACGTTGTCAGCGTAAAGTCCGCGTGCCTTGCGAAGATTGTCCCACTCGACGTCGTTCCAGAGCGAGCGCCAGTTCTCGAAATCCTTAGCGTCCTTGATCTCGCCTGCGGTCAACGTCCCGGCTCTGATCTGGCCGTTATAGTCGCCGGGATCTTCTACGCCGGGGCCCGGGATTATAGGTTCCAATCCGCCCCAGTCGCCGTCAACTGCCGCGGGCATATCGTAAGCGGGCATTGCTTCGGTGCGGTCCGACTTGATGCCGCCTTTAGGCCATCCGGAGATCGCCTCATACTCGGCTTTTCCGCTTTCGGAATCACTTGCCTCCCCGATCACGCCGTCGCCGTATATGATTTTACCGTCGTCGCCGGTAAGCTTTCCGGGCTCAATGACAACGTTGCCGTGCTCGCCGGTATTATTTCCGCTGCCGTCAATAACGTTTCCGTTCTGCTTTACGCCGCAGCCTGCGGACAACATCGCCAGCACCAGCAGCATTATTGTCGCTATCAGCGCGGTCCTGCGCATTTTGTTTATCTTTTTCATTTTATCTGCCTCCTGATTCATGATCAAGTGTGGTCACGTAAGTGCCTTTCACGCATATAGTAACCGTTCCGGTGCAGATGGTAACAAACTATTTTTTCAAACTGCAAATCGATCAGCTTTTTGCAGCAATCAGGTTACCGACAGCGATGCGAAGCTCATTGAACAGTTCGTTATCAGTCTTGTAATTGCCAAGCGACGTTGTGATCTGCTTGATGATCAGGTCGGACGTGCCTTCGCCGTAGAGGTCGTCAAGGATCGTGAAGTAGTCGTAATCCTCGGCGCCGTCGCGCACGGATTCGAGCCTCAGCGAACCTACCGGGTATGCGTTGTACGATTTATCTGACATCTCACTGTAATGATCGCTTCCCTGGTACGGCTGCCCGTTTGCATCCTCAAAGGCGTTATACACCAGCACTCCGTTGCCGTAGACGTTGTACGGATATGAACTATCGGTCTCGTGTTTGCTGTGCCATTTATACATCGCAGAATACTTATTGTATTCCCAGTCGTTGACCATGTAGTACAGGAAGCCGTCAACGTTATACATCTTCTGCTGCCAGAACATGAGGCGGTGCTCGATCTCGGGGTCATCGATGGACAACGTTATCTCGGGGTGATGCGGGAAGCGTGTGACGTACCACCATACTTCGTCGCCGCCTGCCTGCTCCGCCGCCATTCTGTCAGCGAAGACGCCCAGATTCTTCTCCATCATCGCCGTGTAGTACCACGTCATAAGCTTCGGATTCGCCTTGTAATCCGCGATAGAATTGAAGAAATAGCTGTGCGGGCACCAGACGTTGACAACGCCCGAAACATACGAGAAGTAGTCCGACGTTGAATTAGCGTTCATGGCGCGGTTGATGTGCATCGGTGCGATCAATTTGTACTGAGTGCCGAATACGCCCTTTATCATATTGCCAAGGTTTACGAGATTATCCAGCATACCCTGATTGAGCGGCTCGTCAACGGGGTAGAAGTACGCTTTTGCGAGCCATTCGGGGTTCTGTTTGAGATAGTTGTACGCGTTCTGTACGCGCGCCTGCGTGACGTGATCCGTGCCGAAACCCACGGGGTTGAAGCACTGCACTCTCGGATCGTTCAGGTATTTCTGGACGCGGGAATCATTGAACGGGTTCGGATGGCCGCCGTCATCATCAAAATACGGAAGCCTGTATGCATTCACTTTGTTTTCGAGCAGATACTCGTAATACTTAATGTACGTTAGAGAATCGTCACCATTGTATAACCACGGAGCATATGAAACGTAAATGTTGTACCATGACAGGTCCGCCTGGATCTTGCAGTTCGAAGCGAGAGGCAGTGCGAAATTCCAGACGTAAACGTAAACGAGAGCCTTCTTGATCTCATTGCCGCCGCTGTCCTTAACAGTGAGCGTCGCAGAATATTGACCCGCCTTCGTGCCGGTCTCGGTATATACCTTAATAAGGAACGTCTTGCTCCTGTTCGCCTTCAGATCGAAACTGCCCTTGAGCTCGGGTATCGGGTCAACGATCGACTGCCCTTCGATATCGTCAAAATAGTATCCTTCGCAGATCACGTATTTGAGCGTGTTTCCGCTGCTGTCTTTGAACGGGGTCAATTCAATCGTGAGGCCGCTTTTTGCTTTCGTGGATGCGAGCATTAACTGCACGCCTTCGATCTCGTTTTTAGCCATGCGGATCTGGTACGAATTCAGGCCGGAGGACTTCGTGGAGCTTTCCGCCGTCTTTACGTACGAATGGTTGAACCACAGCGAAATGTCGCTGTCTTCGTGCGCGGCGGTCTGTTTATTATTGGAGATCTTCGGGGCAACTTCTGTTGCGCTGTTTATCAGCTGTTCCGCCCGCTTCTGATCCGCTTCCGACAGCGCGTGTGCGTCCTCGCCGCCTCCTCCGATGAGGTCAACGACTTCGTCCATATTTTTCGCGAGTATCAGTTCGCCGAGTATAAGCGATTCGCCCGCTCCGGCTGCCGA
>JAGCTF010000141.1 GCA_017963755.1 Clostridia bacterium
ATGGTCGTACGGCCGCAGCTCTGCCATTTTCCATTTGCGGCCGTATTTGTGAGGCGGAGTGTACGGCCGCATTCCGCCTCTTCCCTATTTGCGGCCGTATAAATGAGCAATTCGCACGGCCGCATCTCTGTCTTTTTCCATTTGCGGCCGTATTGGTGAGGCGGAGTGTACGGCCGCATTCCACCTCTTCCCTATTTGCGGCCGTATAAATGAGCAATTCCCGGCCGCTTCTCACCTTCTTCTTTTTGGCGAAGCCGAATGAATAGCTAAGAATTTTGTTTATTTGTTATGGTCTAGGCATTCATTACCTCGTTCGGTCACGCACGAAGCCGGATAGATGGCTAAGAATTTTGTTTGACCGAAATGCGAATTAATGAAGGGATCGCATGAGACCCAAAATTCGTGTCATCATCCGGTTCGTGCTTTGACCGAAATGCGAATCAATGTAGGGAGCGCATGAGACCCAAAATTCGTGCTATCATTCGGTTCGCCTCTGAACTCTGAACTCATCAGAGATAGTTGCCAGTTGCTCGTTACTACGTCATAGTTCCCTGCTTGCCTTCGGGGCGGTTTTGTTGTACAATTTGAACCGGAAACACCACTATAAAAGAAAGAAGGTTTGTAAAATGACTCTTGACGAACATGATCGCAAAGATGGTCTTAAATTTATCGTAGGCACGTGGGAGCCGGACTTTATTGTCAGCCTTTTCTCGAACGACCTGGCGCATATTCCGGCGAAAGAGTTTAAAAGCAGCGACGGAACAGATTTTACGGCGCTGAAATTCGAATTCTTCCAGGACAACACGATGAGATTTATTGACACAGCCAAAGGTGTCGAGGAAGCCGGAACGTGGGAGCAGCTCAGCTGGGGCAAGTTCAAATATAACGTTGACCGCTTCGCCGAAGTGCCTGACGGGCCGTTCAAGGAAGCGGTGCAGGAACTTTCGATAATGGACGGAAATCTTGTGTTCGGCCTCGGTTTTCTCAGCATTTCGCTGAAAAAAATTGCCGACGGCGAAGTCACGGAGGTCAAAGAGCCCGATATCGGCGATCTGGAGCCTTCAGAGGCGGATCTGGCGATGAAGGATATCGTCGGCGTTTACAGGACGTACAAATCTTTCGCTTTTATTGACGGCAAGGTCGGTGCTTTCACGAAGGAAGAGATCGAGGCGGAAAACGCGAAGAAGATCGCCGCTGGAGAGATGGACGAGAACGAAGCGGCTGAATCGCTGTTTGCTTTTGAGAACAGTATCGAATTTACCGACGACCACCGTGTGATATGGTGGGAAAAGGTCCCTGCAGGCGTTTCCGAAGAGCAGATCAAAGAGGCGCTGGATGCCGGCGAGATCGCAGATTACAAGGACGGTATGTACACGCGTGGCACCCAGGAGTGGAAGGCTGTAGGCGGGAAATATTATTACAATACCGAGGAAAAGCGCATGCTCTTCGACGAGGTACAGTCGCCGTGGGATGAGCTTGTGCTCGCTGAAGACGGAACGATGGCGCTTTCTGAAGGCATGCTGATCATTAAAAAGGTCAAATAGCGGTTTCTTTTTAAAAGCCTGGAAACGTTGAAAACGGTTTTAATTTATTGCGGCACATTTCTCTGTCTGGAGAGGAATGTGCCGTAATTGCGTTTGAAGCGTTAAGGCTCAGTTCGCCTGTGAAGGCTGCAGGATCTCCGGTATACGCATCTCGAGCTCGCTTTCAGAAGCCCGCGACATACGGAAATACTTCGTTGTCCGCCTCGACGACCGGAATGTTCCGGATTGACACTTCGCCCAGGCATCGAATATAATAAAATTAACGATAGCTCACATTTTTGAGGAGGGTAAATGCAATGAAAAAGAAAATACTTATTTGCTTATTAGTTGTGTCAATCATTCTGCTTGGGGCGACGGTGGCAGTACTGATCGCTTCTTTAAACAGAAGCGGAAACGAAAAAAGCGATAATAAAGTTGTCATTGACCCGAACGCAAAATACAAAAGCTCAGAAGGCGGTGAAGCGCTTGACGCCGCGGACCCGGACTTTGTGGGAATAAACCCGGGAACATTTGACATAAACACCGTCGTTGCCACAGACGACGTGGGCAGGACGCTCGGGACGGACGGCAGCGGCGACAACGGCAGGCAGGTCGCACTTTTTTACAACATCAATCACTTCGGCAATGAAGGTACGCGAATGTTTGAAGACACGCTCGCACGCGGCGGAACGTTTGCCACCGGCAAATCTTACTGGTGGGGCAAGCCTTTCTTCGGCTTTTACAAGTCCGACGATTCGTGGGTACTTCGCAAACATATCGAGATGTTCATTTACGCCGGCATCGACTTTCTCGTATTCGACACGACTAACGGCCAGGCGTACACCGATTACGCGCTTCAGCTGATGAGCCTGCTGCACGAATATAACGAAATGGGCTGGCACGCGCCGCAGGTCGTTTTTTACACAAATACGGACGCGCTCGGGACGATGATGCAGGCGTACCTCGACGTTTACGAGCCAAATAAATATCCGGACACGTGGTACATGGTCGACGGAAAGCCGCTCATCATCGGCAACGGAGAGTCGCCGCTCATAAAGGAATTCTTCACCGTCAGGCACGCGCAATGGCCGAATGCCGAAAAGGTTCCGGGCGGATTTCCGTGGATCGATTTCAAAGACGTTGCCGAAGTTCAGTACGACGAGAACGGGAAGCACGGCGTTATCCCCGTTTCGGTGGCGCAGAACTGCTCGCCTAACGCGTGGTTTTCGGACAACGTTCTTTACGGTATGACGGGTGAGACCGGCGGCAGCCGCGGCAGAAGCTGGCACGACGGGAAGGACAATATCACCGAGGATTCTTATAAGTACGGCTATAATTTCCAGGAAGAATGGGAGACTGCGATCGCGTCGGATGCGGAGATCGCTATGGTGCTTCAGTGGAACGAATGGCGCGCAGGCGTCTGGCCGACGGGCGGAAAGCTTGCCATCTTTGATGAAATGACGCGCGAATACAGCCGCGACATCGAGCCGATGGACGAAGGGCATTTTGACAACTACTATATGCAGCTGGTGCATAACGTACGCCGCTTCAAGAACACCGGTGCCAAAGCCGCGGCAGCGAAGGAAAAAACGATCGACGTGAGCGGCGCTTTCGGCCAGTGGAACGGCGTTGACAACGTCTATATCGATATGATGAACGCCGCCGGTCACCGCGACGGAGACTCGTTCGGAAAAGAGCGCTACGTTGACGATTCCGGCCGCAACTGCATGGTCTGCGCAAAAGCCGCAGCCGATAGCTCGAATCTGTATTTTTACGTTCAGACGCAAGCCGACGTAAGCTCAGATACGAGCGGCACATGGATGAATCTTTATCTCGATATCGACGGAGACCTCCGTAACAGCTGGAACGGGTACGAATTGCGCGTATGCGGCGTCGCTTCCGACGGAAAACTCCGGCTCGAAAAGTACAATGGCTCCTCCTTCGAACCGGCGGCGGAAATAGCTTACCGGATGAGGGGCAATCAATTGATGCTTGCCGTTCCCCGCTCAGCTGCGGGTCTCCCGGAAGGCCGCATAACGGTCAATTTCAAGTGGGCGGATTCCGCGGTCGCTTTCGAGTCCGTAGAGGATTTTTACCGCTTTGGAGATACGATGCCGTACGGCCGCTTTAATTACGCTTTCACTGCAGGAAATTAAACGTGGCAAATACCGGCAGATGGTCGGATATTTCGTTTTTATTCTGCGAGATCAGGAACGTTTCGTACGTCACAGCCTCTGTATTCGCGGGGTTAAAGAAAATGTAATCGATCGGTTCGCGCGAAGGATTGTATGAAGCGCTCGATTCGTCGTACTGAGCGGTCATTGTCGCGATGTGGTTCTCATCGACGGTGACCGGGGCGAGCAGGCGCGCGTCGGCAAGTTTTATTGAATATTTTTTTCCGTCTTTATCTTTGAATTTCGAATCGCCTTCGATGATCTTGATGAGGGCGTACGTATTGCCGGCGCTCGTCGTGCGGCGGTTATTGAGGTCCCCCGTGAGGAACATCGGTTTATCTTTGTACTGCTGGGCGAATTTGACGATAACGCCGAGCTGGGATTTGCGGATGTCGTTGCCGACGGTCGAATTATTCTGGCCGTTGTGGTCAAGGTGCGTATTCATATGGACAAATTCATTGCCCGTTGCTCTGTCGCGGAGGAGTACCCACGTACAGATACGCGGGTAATTGACGTTCTCGAGGTACGAACCGGGGACGTCGGGCGTATCCGAAAGCCAGAACGTTCCGCTGTCAACAAGTTCGTATTTGTCTTTGCGGTAGTATATCGGATTGGCCTCGCCGCCGGTCGTACGCGCCTCTCCGACGCCGGCATATGAGTCGTTGAATACGTAATCATCGAGCCATTTCCGCCACGTCGTGGTGACTTCTTCCATTCCTACCACGTCGGGTCTCAGCTGATCGAGCAGCCTGCGGTAGAGTTCTGCCCTGACAGCAAACGGCGCACTGTTTCCATTTTCAGTCTGGATGTTGAACTGGAGCACCCTGAGCTCCCTGCTGTTATCTCCCGTCGGATAAACGTCCGGATCCGTGAACGCTCCGGCTTCTTCGGGGGTAACGAAACGCATCTCGCTGATCAGTATGGCTTCGCCCGCTTCATACGCGTATTGCTCGAAATTCATGCGGAACATGGTGATACTGTCAGTCTTGCTCACGCCGGTGTAGTCGAAGCATACGTAGTGCCATTCGTCACCTGAAGGAACGCGCGCGAACAATTCTTTCCTTGACGATGTATTTTCGTTCAGCGCCCCGGTTCCGAGCAGCCCGAACTGCCTGTTATATGCGTTCTGTGTTTTTACTTTGAGTACAACGACTTTTTTCTCTGAGACGTTTACGTTCAAATATCCGGCTGCGGCGCAGTATTCTTTGTACTTAAAGAATACTGAAGGAACGTACGTGCCTATCGAAGAGTAAGGTTTGGATGAGATCCGCAGCACCTTGCTTTCTTCTTCATCGTTAACAAGCTCGGTCTCGCAATATCTGGTCTGCGCGATGTATTGGAGGATCCCGCCGGCGGCGTCGCTTCCGAAATCGACTACGTCGAGGTATTCCGTCGGTTCCGGCGTGGGTTTTTCTGTAGGCGCCGGAGTGGGTGTGGGTTTTTCTGTAGGTTCCGGAGTCGGAGTAGGTTTTTCGGTGGGCGCCGGAGTAGGAGCTGGTTTTTCGGTGGGTCCCGGCGTGGGCGTCGGCTCTGGCGTGAGCGCAGGCGTCGGTACGTCTGCAGGTTCTGGTGAAGTCGTGGACGTGGGCAAGGCGGTAGGTTCGGCTGA
>JAGCTF010000142.1 GCA_017963755.1 Clostridia bacterium
CACCGATACGGCCGCAATTGGAAAAAGGCGAACCGAATGATAGCACGAATTTTGGGTCTCATGCGAACCCCGGAATTGGTTCGCATTTCGGTCAAACAAAATTCTTAGCTATTCATTCGGCTTCGCCAAAGATAAAAGGCTGAAAAGCGACCTTGTTGCTCATTTATACGGCCGCAAATAGTGAAAAGGAAGAATGCGGCCGTGCGACCAACCTCACCAATACGGCCGCAATTGAAAAAAGACAGAGCTGCGGCCGTTTTTTTCGCTCATTTATACGGCCGCAAATATGCAAAAAGCGAAATGCGGCCGTGCGACCCGTCTCGCCGATACGGCAGCAAATAGAAAAAGATAGAGCTGCGGCCGTACACTCCACTTCTCCGATACGGCCGCAAAATGGCAAATGGTAAATGGTCGTTCATCGTTCCTCGTTCATCGTTGCTCGTTACTAGTTGCCCCCGGTTGCCACCTAATAGTTGCTTTTTCTGCGGAATTGTGAGATAATAAGCGCGCGAAGGGCACAAAAGGCCATGCAAAATCGTCGGCTGATACGGGGATGTACTGGTTTCGACGGGGTCATTGGTGCGCCGGCTGCAGGCAGAGGTTCCCGTTGGCCTCTTTAAAAAGCGGGACTTTAAAATTAAACGCTAACGACGATTTAGCACTTCAGGCTGCCTGACGGCAGTCCCGTCGCCCTTCCGGTTACCGGGCCGGGAGCAAGCGGCGTCAAAAATCCGGTCCTGTCCGTATGGCGGTTAAATCGGAGAACGGCTCAGCCAAAGCTTTGAGGCTGCGCGGCACTTATGAAGCTACCTGACGCACGACCTTGACTGCCGGGGCCTGCCGAAGGGAATTTTAAATGACAGTCTAAGCCTGTAGAAGCTCGCGAGGATCTGATTTCGGACAGGGGTCCGATTCCCCTCATCTCCATTTACTATGAAGTCAGGCTGTCTCAAACAGGGACAGCCTTTTTAAAACCAGCTGACCTCCCGGAGCGCGATCGTGGAACTATCCGAACTGACAGCTTACGCTAAAGAAAAATACAATATTGACGAGCAGCATAAATGGGACGATTTTCCGGGCTTTTCTGTGCTCACAGATCCGCTTACCGGGAAATGGGCGGCACTTCTTATGCGCGTATGGGACACGGATACGGGCGAAATGATCGAACGGTGCGATATAAAATGCGGGCAGGATCAGGCGGGAAAACCTGACAAGCCGTACGTCACTTCTCCGTTTCGTATGCACGGACCGAAATGGGCAGGCGTAACGTTCGGAAAAGAGACCGAAACGGCCGTTGTCCGTAAGCTGTTTGACAGCGCGATGGACAATAGTAAAAACTACGGCTTTACTATCGTACTTGACTCCCCCTCTCCAAAACGTGATATTGCCGTCAACGCGACCGGCGACGTCCCGATACCTCCCAGGGGTACGACAAATGCACCTTCGAACAGAGATATTGTCCCCGAGCGTATCAGGAAACTGCGCCTTCTGTTCACGCCGGACACGCACCCGATGACGAAGCTTGCCGAAAACTTTTACAGGCAGGCAGCGTTTATGCGGGATTATGAAGATGATTATCCGTGGGCAGGCACTTTTGTATCTTATTATCCCATGTACCACGATCTCACCACGGCGCAGCTGCGAGGCTACTTTTCGTGGAGAACGCGCGTAAGGAGGGGCAATTATTCGTTTATCAGCACTTCGGCCGCATATATTTATCTCTATGAACTGCTGAACGGCATAGGCGCGCCTTCCGTAGAAGAACGGCTTCAGAAAATGGAAGAATTCGAAAAAGGATTCCTTGACGCCGGATTCGGTGACGATTATATGCGTTATAATCTGCGTCAATGGATGGCCGACCTGTCGATCATGAACGGCTTACCTCAGGAAATTATAAGAAAGTATGCCGAAAAATCATTGTTTGAATATGAGATGCTTCTTTCGGTACTAAAGACGCCTGAAGAACATACCGACGAAGAGATCTGTTCGGCGCTGAAAGAATTTGACCAGGATAAAAGACTTTCTGCAGGAGTACTTTCCGCGTTCGGAAGCAGGACCGCGTTCCTTGTCAGCGAAGCGTGGCGTCAGGCTGTTAAGAACTATAGAAACGGCGGGACCGATCTGTTTACGCTCTGCTTCGGAAAGCCTTACGAGCGCTCGTGGTTTCCCCTTTCCAACGCGATATATTGTAGACACGATCCGCA
Source organism: Clostridia bacterium (assembly GCA_017963755.1). Taxonomy (GTDB): domain Bacteria; phylum Bacillota; class Clostridia; order UBA1212; family UBA1255; genus UBA1255. Next base: position 2,205 of record JAGCTF010000142.1, read on the forward strand.
GCCTGACAGAACTGTCATTGCCGGAAGTGCATGTGTTTTTACGTGTAAAGCTATGCAATGGCGCGTAAGATCATACATAAGACCCAACTTCGACCGCAGTTTGATGAAACGGTTTCTGCATGCCTCCGATCTTAAACTGAGACAGTATTTAAAGGCGGGAACGCGGCTGCGCGAAAGCCCCGGAGAAGACTGGGCTTATCCTTACATTGACGAAGCAATAGCAAAGGATATGAGGCGCGAGGCGGAGCGAAGGCGGGAGAGCGTGACGGTTGATCTTTCCGGGCTGGATAAGATAAGGGCGGATGCGGAGAAAACGCGCGACAGCCTATTAACTGAGGAAGAAAGCGCCGAAATTGCCGCAGTAAACACCACGGAAACCGTTCGGGAAACGGGCGGCTGTGAAAGCGTTTCGACGGATATTGACCACGGAGAAGTCCCGTTTACACCAGCTCCCCCAAAGGGCTGCGAAGCGCAGGCGCCGGTATTACTTGACCCTGTCCTGCTGACGGTCGTACGTACGCTTATGCGTTCGGAAGATCCGCGGTCAATTCTTAAGGCGAATTCCATTCTGCCGGAGATCGCCGCAGATTCGATCAACGAAGCGCTTTTCGACGAGTTCGGGGACAACGTAGTTCTTTGCGAGGACGGTCATCTTTCACTTGTAAATGAGTACGCGGAAGATTTACAATTAATGCTGGACAACGACTATACGGAGATCTCGTGATATGAACAGCAATGATACGCCGAATAACGTAAATAACTTAACTGATCCGAATAACTCAGGCAG
>JAGCTF010000143.1 GCA_017963755.1 Clostridia bacterium
CGATCGACGGCTGCGATACAAGCGATAGCCTGCTGCCGATCGACGGCAGCAATACAAGCGAGTGCCGCGATCGATCGACGGCGTAGAAAACAACAGCAACTGTCCAACTATCGATTGACCACCACCTCTTACGAAGGAGACCCGACATGTTTAAGCACAGAAAAACGATCAGAATACTCATCATAGCCACACTCGCGCTGCTCACAGGAGCCATCGCATTGACCGCATGCACCAAACAGCCGGATGAGAGCAAGGCGACGGCGGGACCGGCGGCGACGCTCCCGCCACAGGAGCACGAGGAGGTAAAGCCGTACGAAGGCCCGTTCGGCAGCACGATCACGCTCGCGGCGAACAGTGCGAACACGATAAACGGGTACTACAACGACTACACGCGCTCGAAATACATACTCGAAAATCCGAACACCAGAATAGTATATGACCTCTCGACGGGAGGCTACACGGGACTCGGCTCACTCGAAAACCGCAAGGGCGGCGTATACCTCACCGAAACGATGGAAACGTACATGCGCTCGACAGACGGCGCAACGTACTACTCGGGAGGAAGCACAGCCAGAGCAAACCTATACGACCAGGGATTTTACTACTACAACCTCCACGTGCTTGACCAGGTTTTCATGCCCGGGGAAGATATGGATTACGAAAAGTACGACGTACTTGAGTTAAGAACATATTACGGCGAGAGCGACGTAAAGGGTGCGGCGATTGACGCGGACGGAGTGCTCACGTATAAGGTCACGAGCCCGAGGGACCCGTACATCTGCTTTAAAATGCCGGAAAACACCTACAAAGTCGGAGACTACGACGCGTTCGTTGTCACGATGAAATGCCGCTCGTCAGAAGTACAGCTGTTTTATATTGCCGGCGACAACGTCACTTTCACAGGCGACGCTCACATTGACTTCAAGGCCATTCCGGACGGCGAATACCACACGTACGTCGTTTACTTCCGTGGCGGCGGGAATCTGGTCAAAAACTTCAAAGGATACAGGATAGACGTCGGATCATTGGCCGGAGAAGAGATTGCGATCAAGGAAGTGGCGCTCGCAAAAATGAACAGCGGAACGCCGCGATTCAAGCTTGACCGCAACTACAATATGTTCCCGGACAAGGTCAATGAAAACGTCAGGTTCGTTGCCACCTCGATGTCGACAAATATCGACGCCGTGGGAACGATCACGAAGATCCCCGAGGGCAACGTCGCGAAGCTTGTCATAGGCGATAAGGACGGCGACCACGAGGGGCTTGAAGGTGTGGATTGGGACAGCGCGGCGTACGTCGGTTTCGATATTAAGGATGCGGGAGTTTTCGGCATCATACTGGGCACCGACGCGACGTACAGCGGTAAATTCAGCCTCGAGCTTAAAGACGGTTTTTACGTGCTTACGCAGGAGCTTGCGTGGGGCGGTAAAAAAGTGAAGAACGGCGAAGATATCATTATGGCGCGCCGCCTTTACAACGACGAAACACACGATTTCGCGGCATTTTTAGCGGAGGCGTTTGCCGAGAGGAATCCGGTGGAATTCACCGTCGAGACGGAGGGCACCAGCAAGCTCAATTCGTATCTTGGGTACGACCAGCTCACCGGCAGGTACCTGTTCAGGATCAGGGGCGTCACGACGTTCGACGGAGGGTATGAACATCCGCTCGACGAGCACCGCGTCAGATTCACAGCCACTCCGAATACAGAAAAAGCGCGCACCGTATACGTGTGCGGCGAATGCACGACAGACGGCTGCCTGGAATGCGCCGTTGTCCTCGGCGATAATAACATGCTGCTCCCGATACGCGTCGAAGTCTGCAAAAACTTTGCCCACGACGGCGAAGAACTGTTCTATACGGACGATGACAGCCACGCATACGGCCTCTCCCTCTTCCCGATGGTCGTGGAATCGGGCGGGAACAATACTCTCACGCTCGCGAACCTTTACGAGCAGTGGGGCAATTACCGCCTAAAGCAGATCTCGTCGATCAGATGGCACACCGCGTACTATCACTTGTCACTCGGCGTTACGGAGACGAACTGCATAAACTTCTACAGCACCGGAAACCGCCTGCCCGACCACCGCGGTCTATCCTCCCCTTACTGGTCAGACGTGAAAGTTGACGTCGTTGACGCCGCCGGAAATCCTACGGGCAAGACAAGGACTTACGACCAGCAGCCTCAGCATGCGAATAACGGCAATCATATTTTCCTGCGCTACACCGATGCCGACGGAGTTTTCAATTCGCTCGAAAATATCGGGCAGACAATGATCGATTCTGCCGGTCCGGATCTTGCGGACGTAACGCTTTACTACACGTCGTTCGACGGGAAGGTCTACCAGAAGTACCGCCACGTCGAGATGCCGAGCACTGACGAGAACCGCGCGTTCTACGAGATCGACCTCGAGTTCCTGCAGGATCTGTCGATCAAAGATATTCAGCACGATTTCAGTATCTACGAATTTTCAGGCGGATACGGAAAGTTCGGTTATCTCAACAAGGACGGACAGTGCGTCATTGAAGATGCTATGAAGAAAGGCACGCGCGTGGTCGAACTAGGCAAAGATTTCCCGTATTTCGACTACTTCGGCTGGATCACGAGCAACCCCAAAGCGTACGTCGACAGCGACGTCTGCTCGAACCTCTCCTGCCTGCTGAAATCGTACGACATAACGATCGGCGGCAAGCAGTATGAAGGCGGTTTTGCGGTGCTCGAGGGCAATAACGCCGCGGCTCTTACGCTTAATCTTTCCGGCGCCGTTACGTTCAAAAAGGGCGACCACATCCGCATTTCGTGCATCATGATGCCGTGGGGCGATTACCATTCCGCGAACGACGACAACGTCCGTATGGTACGCGAGAACACCCTTCTGAACCCGATCAAACTCGAAGTCGCAGCCGGCAAACTTCAGGCTGACGACGTTGTCCCGACCGTGCGTTCCGACGACGGCCGCACCTGCGAATTTACGATCTCCGGCGGTAAGGCGAACGTGCGCGATCTGCCCGGCTATGCGACCGCAGAATATACGAAGTACAAGAAGACCTGGGAGCGCGACTACAACGTTACGGTCCGTATGGAGGGCATCAAGAACCTCTGCGTGCCTAAGATCTACGAGCTGGTCAACGGAAGCTGGACCGAGTACAAGGTGGCTTCGGACAAGCTCGGTTACGACGGCTATACGGTCACTTACGCGGCTGACGGCACATTTACGTACGGCTTTACGGTGACAATGACCGAGGCGCGAGCGAGGACGTTTAAGATCGAGTGCACGTAGCACTTCTCACTTGCAACTTGCCATTTACCTTAAGGCTTCTTTGATTACCTTATTTTTCTCTGGCGAAGCCGAGTGAATGGCTAAGAATTTTGTTTGACCGAACTGCGAACCGATCCTGGGGTTCGCAGTAGACCCAAAATTCGTGCCATCACTCGGTTCGCCTGACATTTGCCATTAACTAATGTGCGTCAGCACTCCTTGAACTTTGAACTTTGAACTCTGAACCCTGAACTCTGAACTCTGAACTTATAATGTTTCCTGATCAAATAATCATACACGTAGATATGGACGCTTTCTACGCCTCGGTCGAGATCCGCGACGACCCGGCGCTCAGAGGGAGGCCGCTCATCATAGGCTCGATGCCAAGCGAGCGAGGAGTTGTCGCCACGTGCAGCTACGAGGCAAGAAAGTTCGGCGTCCGATCCGGAATGAACATAAAAGAGGCTTACAGCCTTTGCCCGAACGGGATATACATGCACCCGGATTTTGAAAAGTACCGGGGCGTATCGGAACAGCTTCACAGGATATGGAACGAATACGCGACGGCAGCGGAATACGTTGCCCTCGACGAAGCATACCTCGACGTCACCGCAAAGGCGGGAAATATTGACGGAGCGAGAGAATTTGCCCGGCTGATAAAGCAAAGGACGAAAGACGAACTCGGCCTCACCTGCTCCGTCGGAGTAGCGTACTCGAAGACAGCGGCGAAGATGGCAAGCGAAGAAAAAAAGCCGGACGGATACTTCGAAATATTGACGCAGCAGGATTTTGTTGACCTCATAACCGACCGCGACGTGCAGGTGCTGTACCTGGTAGGAAACAAAACGGCGGAAAAGCTGCGGTCGCTCGGCATTCGCACCGTGCGCGACGTGCGGGAATACAGGGATGAGATCGAACGCCTTTTCGGCAAGCACGGCCGGTGGATAGTGCAGACAGCGTTCGGGATAGACGACAGAAAAGTCGAGCCGTACCAGCCGCAGGACGCCAAATCGATCAGCCGAGAACTAACGTTTCAGGAAGACGTTGACGACTTCGAATTTCTAAAAGACGTGTTGCTGATATTGTCGCTGTGCGTGGAGCACCGTGCCGGGCGGGTCAAGCTTTACGGCGGAGGCGTTTCGCTTAAGATCACGTACGCGAATATGAAAAGCATCACGCGGTCGCGGATCGCCCCCGGCTGCGATTCGGCGCTGACAATATTCCGCGAGGCCGCCTCGCTGCTTGACAAGGTCGAACGCGCTCCGGTTAGGCTCATCGGCGTCGGCATCTACAACCTTTCGGAAGAGAAGGAAACGCCGCTAACGCTGTTCGATATGATCGGTGAAAATGAGAACGCTCAGAACGGAGGGCAGGCCGAACTGAGCGAGCTGCTTGCGCGTTTAGAACAGCGCTACGGCCTCGATTTTGCGGGCAATATCGATAAGATCCACCACGGCGAGACCCTCCACCGTACCGCGGAATACATGAGAAAAAAGTATTTCAGTGCCTGACCTCGATATTGATATCGCCTGTCTTCGTACTGATATCGCACTTTCCGCCTGAAGCCGAATCAGGGATTCTGACGTCGCCCGTTGTACTTTTAGCCGTAAAAATTTTACCGGTCCTGAGCGTGCCGCTGACGTCCCCGGTCGTCGTTTTGACCGTGATCTCCCCTGCGTCGCTGTTCCTGAAAACAACGTCCCCTGTGCTTCTTTGAATATCAAAACTATCTGCAGCGACGGTGTCCGTCAGTTCGACGTCACCAGTACTGCCTGTCGTTTTAAAAGTTTTGCACGCAACCCCGCTAAACTTGATATCGCCTGTAGTCACCGTGACCGAAACCGCCCCTTCAACGTTCACGTTTTTGGCGTCAACGTCTCCCGTCGTCACTGAGATCACTGCCTCGCCGAAGCCCAAACTGTCAAGTTTTACGTCGCCCGTGACCGTCTTCACTGACAATGCCTCGTAGTGATCCTGCGGCATATACAGCGTTACCGACTGGCTTTTAAAATTGAACATCCTCATCGGCCAGTTATCACGCTTCGGCTCAGTCACCTTCAGCGCGCCGTTTTCGACCCGCACTTCAAAATTCTTTCCGTTGCGCTCAACGCAAACAGCCCTGAACTGACCGTCTTCCGAAGGCTTCAGAGTAACGTCCGCATCTATCGTATTGACCTCGATCCCGTTAAACGCACTGTCAACATTGTACGTATTCGTTTCGTATTTCGCGACGTCAAGTTTCGCAAAGTTGAATCCCGATGCGATGAATCCGCCGGCAAACACCAGTATCCCTAAAGCAATAAGTACGACGGCGGCAATAATAAGTCCTTTTTTCATTTTGCTCTCCCCTTCCTGACGATCGACGATTTGATCCCGGCGGCAATTTTTTTAGGTATCTTTGCTGCGCCTTTCGTTGCCGCGATGCACGCGTAAAACATGAATATCGAGAGCCCGGCCGCAAACAGCACAAAGCCTAAGATCATGAGCGCCGGGAACGTATTGCCCTTCGCAAAATAAACTATTGACAGCGTGATCCCGCCCAGAGCGAACGCCCAGAGCGAGAGTTCGATCGCCCAGAGCGAAATGACGAGCGCCCAGAGCGTGATATACAGCGACAAAACGATTGCCGCCGCGGCGATCAAAAGTGCAAACCACAGCGGAAAGCCCAATATCAGCAGCGCGATCTCCCAGCCGCGCATCTTGCGCTTCCCCGCCATCTTTTCATTCACGATCCTTCCGAGCGGTACGTCGGCAACAGTCTGCGCTGCGATCTCGTCGATCGATCCGGCCGCTGCTACCGCCTCCTCTTCTCCGAGCCCCTCCTCCATCCTGTCGTCGATCATTTCGCTGAAAAACGCCAGCCTTTCGTCAACGTCCTTTTTCGGCAGTCCTGCCAGGGCTTTCTCAAGTTCCACTAAAAATTCCGATTTATTCATCTTGAGTCTCCTTTAACCGATCCTGCCTTTTAAGCCAGGGTCTCCTTCGCGACAAATTGGTAAACGGATATTACTTCTTTCCATTCCGTTTTAAACTCCTCGATGCGCCTTAGCCCGGCGCCTGTGATGTGGTAATACTTCCGCAGTCTCCCGTCGTGCTCGGCCGTGCGCACCGTCAACATCCCCGCGCCTTCCAGCCTTTTCAGGATGGTGTATAGCGTCGATTCGGACAATTCAATGCACGGCTTCAGGTCTTTGATGATCTTGTACCCGTACGAATCTTCGTTTTTGATGGCGGCAAGCACGCACACGTCCAGGAGCCCTCGCTTCAACTGGATATCCATAGAATACCTCCCTTCACGGTATACATCATATCACGAAGTATGCGGGGCGTCAATATGTTTTTTTGAGGTTGTGGAATAATTGAAAAATGAAACACCGCCTGGAAATCAAAAACCGAGATCCAGGCGGTGTTTTGCGCCCATTTCCAGAACAAAGACGGCGCCCTCTTGCTGAAAACACCGCCTGAAAATCAAAAGCTGAGATCCAGGCGGTGTTCTGCGCCCATTTTCAGACCAAGGACGGCGCCCTCTTACTGAAAACACCGCCTGAAAATCAAAAACCGAGCTCCAGGCGGTGTTTTGCGCCTATTTCCAGACCAAAGACGGCGCCCTCTTGCTGAAAACA
>JAGCTF010000144.1 GCA_017963755.1 Clostridia bacterium
AGCCGTCGGTGTATCATTTAAAGTTGGCGTGACGATCGCGGTAGGCGCCGGATCTTCGGTCACAAACGGAGATACTTCAGGCGTAGGCGTATCGGTGTCAATTTGCGTTGTGGCCGGAAGCGCAGTAATTTCAGGAGAAAACAGCGGCGGAACAGTAACGACAACATCCGAACGCGTGCGGAAATAATGACCGACCAGAATGCCGGCGACCATAAGCACCAGAACGGCGGCAATTGACGCAGCGACCTTCCACGCAGTTCCGAACCCGCCGGAACGCTTTTCTCGAACGCCTGAACCTCCCCTTCTTTTCGACCTTCCGCCGGAGTGTTCTTCCCCTGCAGCTAAAAACGGCGTTTTAAGGCCCTCAGAGGCACTTTCGTTATCAGCAGGAGTAGTTTTACCCCGGACCTTAATGCCGTCCTTTTCGGAAGCAAAATCAGCGTATTTTTTGATATGCCTGTCGGAGATTCCCGAAGCCAATTTACGGATGAGATCGTCTTTCATAAGAAAATCCCCTCCTTCTCCAGAAATGCTTTCAGAGCCTTCTTTAACCTGTGAATTATGCTCTTAACGGTGCCTGTGGGCATATCAAATCTGCGCGATATATCTTCGATAGACTCATCGAAATAAAAACGCGCAACAAATATCATATTTTGTTTATCGGAAAGCCCGTCTAAAAACCTGTCGATCGTATCGCTGATAGCGAGGCGGTTTACGACAGCATCGTCGGTATACGCTTTTTCCGATGCAGCATCAAGAGGCAGTGCCCCTGTTACGGCTTCGTTCTTCTGATTATGATTTTTCTTATAAAGATTGATCGAGTTGTGGCGGACGATCGTGGCAAGGTACGCGTTGAAACGCTCAGGTTTGGCAGGCGGAATACTGTTCCAGACGTCAAGGAAAGAATCGTTGACGATCTCGCATGCGTCTTCATGATTTTGAAGGATATTGAACGCAATAGTAAAGCAGTACGGGTAATACTTCTTCTCAAGCTCCCGCAGCGCCTCTTCGTCCCTATTCTCTAGAAGATCCAGAATATAATCGTCCGTCAAAATCTGTTGCGGCCTCCCGGATACTGATCTGTTTATTTGCCATAACGGGAGGTCTACAAATGATTCCATACCTCACCTAGTTTATAGACAGTAATTTAGTCTATAAAGTTTCACACTTATCTTTTGATTTCAAAATTATATACGCCGCTGCCGAGTTCAAGCGTTAATAGACCGCTTTCAAACGAAACGATGGTAATGCCTTCAGCCTCTTCTAAAGAAACGCCGCCTTCGGTCACAGACGTCAATGAATCTGCGCGCAGGTAGAGCGTTGCCGTAGTATTGCCCGGAACGCAGCACTCGTATTTGACGATGTTATTGTCAACAGCTTCCCAGCTGCTTTTTATCAGTCCGCGTACCGATTCGTATGCTCCTTTAACGAAAGTAATATTCCCCCCTGCGGTAGGATTGAGGATGATATGTGAAAATGCAGGCGCATTCTCGTCGCAGCCGATTCCCGAAAGCGTACTGTAGAGCCACTCTGTAACAGAACCGTACGAATAATGGTTGAAAGAATTCATTGCCGCATCACCGAAGCCGTCGGCAAGCGTGTAGCTGTTCCAGCGCTCCCAGATCGTCGTTGCGCCCTGAAGGATCGGATATTTCCAGGAAGGATAATCTTCCTGCTGAAGCAGCCCGAACGCAGTATCAGAATGTCCGAACCTGCAAAGGACAGGAAGCAGCAGCGAACAGCCTATAAAGCCTGTCGTCAGTTTAGTGCCGTTTTTGATTATTTTATCGTTTAAGCGGTCAGCCATTGTCTGCCTCATATCCTCAGGCAGAATATCGAATGCAAGCGCCACGAGGTACGAAGTCTGAGTATCTGATTTAAGCCTTTTCTCGTTTCTCACGTATTTTTCGATCCATGCTTCTCGGTATTTTGCCGCGTGTGACGCAAAACGCTCAGCGTCTTTATCCTGCCCGAGAAGCCGCGCCATCTTAGTAAGAATATCGCAAACGCGAATACAATAGGCCGTATCCGTCACGCCCTTGTCGGTCGTTTCCCCGATCGAGAGCCAGTCGCCGTACGCGCTGCGTGATCTGATATAATTATCGCTCGTATTGACCAGATACGACTCGTATTTTTTCATGTTTTTATAATATTTTTCTATATAAGAGGTATCGCCGTAACGCTCATACATTATCCACGGAATGATCACACCTGCATCGCCCCAGGCGTTGTTACCGGAACCGGTATAATTCTGCCGCCATGTCTGAGGGGCAACGTCCGGATACGATCCATCAGAGCGCTGACAATCATTAAGGTCGGTTATGTATTTATCGAAGAACGCTTTCACGTTCATGTTGTACGCCGCGGTCCCGCAGAATATCTGTGCGTCGCCGGACCAGCCCATACGTTCGTCACGCTGAGGGCAATCAGTAGGAGTGGAAAGGAAATTGCCCCTCTGGCCCCAGTACGTATTTGAGATCAGCTGGTTTACAAGTTCATCTGAAGTGGAAAGCGAACCGGAATCCTCGAGATCTGAATACAGTACGATCGCGCTCACGTCTGAGAGCGCCGGTGCTTCGCTGAGCCCGGACAGTTCCATATAACGGAACCCGTGGAATGTGAAAGTCGGAGTGTAGTTTTCACCTTCAGGGTCTCCCCTCATAATATACGTGTCTGTCGCCTGGGCAGAGCGCAGGTTTTGAGTGTAAAGCGTGCCCTTAGGACCGTCGCTTCCTTTGCTGCCGTCGTTGAGCATTTCGGCATGGCGCAAAGTGACTACAGTTCCGGCGCTTCCTTTAAGGTTAACGCTTACGACGCCTGCCAGATTCTGTCCGAAATCGTATATATACGTGTTTTTGCTGATTTTTGTCACGCTCTTTGCGGGAACTTTATCCATCGCGCGGACTACGCCAGATAACTGCGGCACAAGTTTTCCCACTCCTAGCGCAGCTGCATTTGTTGTCAAAGCCTGTTTCCATGCCGCTGTATTGCGCGAAGATCCGCTCGTCGTACACCAGCCTGCTTCCGGATAATTGCCGTCGTATATTTCACCGTTGAAAATGTCATTATAGAGTATCGGACCGCCGCTTTCGCAGCAGCTCCAGCTTTCATCTGTAATAATCTGTTCTCTGCGGCCGTCTTCGTAATCTACTATCAGCGTCGCTATAAACGCGGGAGAAGACCCTCCGTACGGAGAATAGGCGCCAATGTACCAGCCGCGGCCAAGTATCGCGCCGATCACGTTCTCGCCTTCTTTAAGAAGTTTCGTGACGTCAAAGCATTGATACATTATGCGCTGCGTATATTCCGACCTGCCGGGATTAAGGACTGAATTATCAACAGACTCGCCGTTAACGTACGCCTGATACAGACCCGCCGCTGATGCGAACAGGAGCGCACTTTTAACGCCTGATCCGATGTTAACAGTTTTGCGTACAAGGGGCGCAGAGGAGTTGTAATCAGTTACAGAAACGTTGTTATTCCACGGAGATTCTCCGTACTTTATCGCGGAATTTACTTTTTTATAAGACGTTTCGGAAGCATCCGTTTCGAACCAGTTTTTCGATGCCGAATCCGTAGCGATCCAAGTCTTATCCGAAACTATACGGTCATTTGAGCCGTCATTATATTCGATAATTACACTGACAATACATGCGCCGTATCCGTGCTGTTTATTGACAGCGCTGGCGGCAATTACGTTCCGCCCCTGTCTGAAGAAGTTCGCCGCGTCAATATATTTACCGTGTTCCCAGCCGTTCTCTTCAGAATTCGACATGACGAGATTTCCGTTGACATAGATGTCTCCGTAATCGTCCGCGGTATAGCAAACTATAGCAGTTTTGATCTCTTTATCGATATTGAACGACTTCCTGAAATATTCAGTTTTAACGGGCACGTCCCCCTGTGATTCGCCTGAAAGCAGCCAGATCCAGTTCGCGCCGTCAAATGAAAACGAACGGTTTTCTGCGGCAGTGATCCATTTTGCGCCGCCAAGATCATCGCCTTTAATCGCTGTTGTAAAGAAAGAATTCCCGGACTCAAGTAAAGCGCCTTTTTCCGTCGTTACAGAAACGTTCCACCAATACCTTGTCGCATCTTTTAACTGCTGAGGATCCCCGCCGTAGATAACGGCAACGTTATTATCCGATTCTACCGTTCCGGAATCCCATATCAGGCTGTTTCCTGCCTTCAGTTCCGCTTCGCTCTCGGCAACGCGTATCTGATACGATTTCTGCCTAAGGCCGCGCTCCTCTGTATTGATCGCCCACGAAAACAGCGGCGCCCCTTCGACACAGAACGGGTTCTTCTCGTAATTGACCCTGAGCGAAGTTACAGCATGATCATCATCAGGTTCTGGCACGTCAGTTCCGGGTCCCGAGGGCGATCCTGAAGAAGCCGGATCGTCAGGAGAAGATTTGGGAGTACATCCTGCGGCAAACGACAGCAGCAATAATATTGATACAATTATGGCGATTACACGTTTCATAAATAACCTCTTTAACAAAACATGCAGAGCCCGGATGAACGGTACTCTGCATGGTGGATATAATATCAGATCTTGATCTCAGTCTTCGCTCTCAGCGGCATTCTTCTTAGCCTCTTCAATGATCTTCTGAGCGATCATTTCCGGAACGTCCTCGTAGCGGGCGAATTCGGTATGGAAGCTGCCTCTGGCCTGAGTGATTGCACGAAGATCGATAGCATATCTGGTCATTTCAGCCATGGGAGCTTCGGCAACGATCTCCTGGATGCCTCCGCCGATCGGGTTCATACCGAGGATGCGGCCGCGGCGCTTATTCATATCGCCGATAACGTCGCCCATGTAACGGTCAGGCACGTAAACGTTTACCGTAACGACAGGTTCGAGAAGGACCGGTTTTGCGCGCTTTACGCCATCCTGGAACGCCAGTTTAGCGGCGGAAACGAACGCAACTTCTTTGGAGTCAACGGGGTGATATTTACCGTCGACGAGCGTCGCTTTCAGGCGGACAACAGGATATCCTGCGAGCACGCCTTTCTTAACGCTTTCCTGAAGTCCTTTTTCAACCGACGGGAAGAACTGCTTCGGAACTGCGCCGCCGAATACGTTCTCGGCAAATTCGAGTTCGTCTTTCTCACCTGGTTCGAATTCGATAACGACTTTACCGTACTGGCCTGCACCGCCGGACTGCTTCTTATGAAGTCCTTCGGCAGATACTTTGGAACGGATGGTCTCGCGGTAAGCGATCTTGGGATCGGAGATATCGACGCCAACGCCGTATCTGGTCTTAAGTTTGCTCATAATAATATCGATGTGCATCTCGCCCATACCTGAAACGGTGGATTCGCCTGTATCGGGGCTCTGTCCGAAATGGAACGTAGGATCTTCTTCAGCAAGTCTGGAAAGGCTCGAATTCAGTTTGTCTTCGTCGCCTCTCGTCTTAGGCGTGATAGCCTGTACGATCTGAGCTTCAGGGAACTGGATAGCGGGAAGTTCGATCTGGTTTGCTTTGGTTCCGAGAGTATCATTCGTCTGAGTAACGGTAAGTTTTGAAACCGCGCCGATATCGCCGGCAATGATCTCCGTAGCCTGCTGCTGTTTCTTTCCTCTCAGAGTGAATACCTGAGTGAAACGCTCATCAGCTTCTTCGTTAACGTTGTAGATCTGGTTATCCGCTTTGATCGTTCCGGAATAAACTTTGAATATAGAAAGTCTGCCTACGAACGGGTCAACTATCGTCTTGAATACGAATGCGAGCGGCGCGCCTGCGGCGTCAACTTTGATCTCAACGGGATTTCCGTCTTTATCTGTTCCGACAACGGGCGGAACCTCAGTCGGATCAGGAAGATACTCAACGATAAAGTCTAAGAGCTTCTTAACACCGGTGTTCTCGTTCGCAGCGCCTACAAGCACGGGAGCGCAGGTCCCGCCTACGATCGCTTTCTTAAGTCCGGTGACCATCTCTTCGTCGGTGAATTCTTCGCCTTCGAAGTACTTCATCATAAGCTCTTCGTCAGACTCAGCAACGGCCTCTTTAAGATCATTATGGATCGATTCTGCCTCGTCCTTTACGGAAGCGGGGATCGCATCTTCAACGAACGTGCCGTCTTTACCGATCTTATAACCGACCATCTTAACTGTATCGACCATTCCGACCATAGCGCGGTTCTCGAAAACAGGAAGCTGAAGCGTAACGCAGGACGTTCCGAAAGTTTCACGCATAGAAGCGTAAAGTTTTTCGAAGTTAGCGTTTTCTTCGTTCAGTCTGTTCACAAAGAACATGCGGGGCATCTTAGCCTTAGTAACGATATCCCATGCTTTCTCAGCACCGACAGATACCGAATCACCCGCAAGAACTATAATAGCCGAATCCGCCGCGGCAACACCTTCAAGCTGCTCCGCTACGAAATCGAAATATCCGGGAGTGTCAATAATATTTATCTTTTTACCCTGCCAGCTGCAAGGGGCAACAGCCGCCTGCACGGATACATGACGTTTGATTTCTTCGGGATCATAATCCAGGACAGTATTTCCGTCGGCAATCTGCCCCAGCCTGTCAGTCGCCTTGGAAATATAAAGCATCGACTCTCCTACTGTTGTCTTACCAACACCGCTGTGACCCAGAAATACTACGTTGCGTATGTCCGTACTCTTCATAAAACTACCTCCAATGACATTTTAGCCCAACAGCATACCGCTCAAAAGCCAAAATATAGTATACACCAGACCGGCACTGCGTGTCAATACTGCGCATAGCCTCTTTTCAGCCTCTTTTCGCCTCTTTTCGGCCTGCCGAAGTGAAAAATTGCAAACATCGGAATTGATTATCCGCTTCATTTGTGCTATAAAGCGAACAATACTTCTATG
>JAGCTF010000145.1 GCA_017963755.1 Clostridia bacterium
CTCGGCTTCGCTGGCGAAAAATAAGGTAGTCAAATGAGCCTTAAATCAATGGAGAAGAGCAAGTGGCAAGTGGCAAGTTGAAAGTGGCAAAACTCTGAACTCTTAACTCTGAACCCGGCACTATTCAATGATCAGCCTGTCAAGGACGCCTACGTCGAGGTGCTGGTTCTCGGTAAGATACTCCTCGATAACCTCGCGCGAAGACGTTGTCACCGTACGCCTCGGAGCATTTGCCAGTATCTCCGAATGCGTGATACCGAACGAATTTTCCATATTGTTATAGTGGAAAAGCTGAAGTCCGACAGTAAACAGCCGGTCATCCGCCACGTCTTCCCCGTTGAACTTGAACTCTTTAAACTCGTGATCCTTGCGGGAATAGACCATATGAAGGCCCTCAGAGAACTGATAAAACTCGGTATGAGCGCCTTCCCAGACCTCGTCGCGTACAATGTGCTTGACCATCCGTTTAAGCTGTGCGCCTGAGATCTTGACCATAAACACCTCGTCGTCATACGGGAACGCATTCGTAAGATCTCCGAGCATTACGATCGGGCCTAGTTCCTCCGTACGCACGCTTCCGGAACCGAGCAGCATTATATCGAGCCCGAGGCTCCTGCAAAGCGCGTCAGCCATAAGGTCGCCCAGAGCGGTTTCCTGCGTTCTCGACGGATGCGTGAGCTTTCTGTTGAACCTCGTTATGACGCGGCCGTACTTCGCGTCGGTCTTGGATTTATACGCGTTGATCAGCTTCTCGATCTCCGTAGCGACCGGGCAATGCGCTTTGTCGATCGGCACGCTCTGCCATTTATACTCCGCGACACAGTTATTGTCCGTGTCAATAACGATATCGAAGCGGCCGATCTGGTCCGTGCCGGTGCCTGCCTGAACGATCAGAATGTCGTTGACCTTCTCGGCTTCTTTCAGGAAAGTATGCGAGTGTCCGCCGATTATGACGTCGACGCCCCATGCGGGATCGAGCATTGCCGCCAGCTTCTTATCCTCTTCAAATCCGATATGCGTAAGAAGTACGGTAAAATCGATATCCAGAGAGTTATGAGCATTGCATATGCGCCCGATCTCCTCCGCCGCTTCGGTGATATTAACGAAAGTGCCGACTTTTCCGTCATTCTTCGCCTGCGCGATGACGAGTTCGGTCAATATTCCGATGAACAGTACCTTCATCCCGCCTATTTCTTTTACGAGATACGGCTTGAACAGCCGCGCGCCGTTCGTTTTGATGTGGAAGTTCGCGTTGATGATCGGAAATCTCGCGCATTTTTCGAGGAAAAGCAGATGCGATACGCCGTAGTCAACTTCATGGTTTCCGAGCGTCACAACGTCAGGAGAGATCATATTCATTATCTCGATCGTTGACATACCCTGAAATTCGGAGTCAATTACCGAACCGCGGAACATGTCGCCCGCGATGCAGTACAGCGTGTTCGGCTCTTCCTCTTTGACTTTGTTGATGTAGCCCGAAAGCATGCCGACGCCGCCGACAAGTTTATTGTCAACGTCTTCTGCCAGGAAATCGCCGTGCATATCGTTTGAATGGAGAAGGACAAGTTTTTTATAGCGTTCTGTGTCGGAGAATTGTCCGCCGTCCGGGACAGTGTTTGTGTTTTCCATGATCGACCTCCAAAAATCGGCTTATGAAATGATTTGATTTGATTTATTGTTTGAGGACCTCGTTCAGCCTGCTTACGAAAATGTCTTTTTTCGCTTTTGTCACGACCGACACGTTTGCCTTCCCTATCTTCGGCATCGAATCGTACGTGAAGCCTTCTTTGTAGAAAATGACCATGCCGTGCGTCTCGCCCGGAGCCGTTATGCAGCTGCCGTAGCACTGAGTGGTCTCAAGCACGAAATCGGGCCAGACAAGCGTAGCCATTGCCACCGCGTCCGGAAGATCCAGCGCGTCTATTCCGTTGCCCTTTTTGAATTCGAGCAGCTTTCCGGTCGCTTTCGCGATGAACACCTGGAGCGGACTTCCGTTCAGCATTTCCCGCCACGTTTCTTCACTGGTCCACGTGGGTTCGTCGTCCATATCAAGTCCGAGCACCGTTACAGGTACGCCGAGTTCGAGCATGATCTTATACGCTTCAGCGTCCTTGTATACGTTGAATTCCGCGACAGGAGTGGCGTTTCCGGGGCCGAATCCGGCGGTGCCCATGGACAATATCCTTTTAACTTTGAGCATCGTCTCTCTGTCTTTCTGGATCGCGAGGGCAATATTCGTGACGGGTCCGAGGGCAACGATCTCGATCTCTCCCGGATTTTCGCGCACGGTCCTGAGTATGTAATCTACCGCGTGCTCCTTCTGCGCTTTTCCCTTCGGATTAACGATGCCCGCATCGCCCATTCCGTCGTTTCCGTAAACGCTGAACGTCTCGCGCTCTTCGCCCGAAACCGGTCTCACCGCGCCGGGATAAACTTTAGCTTTCAGCCCTACTGCCTCGATGGCACTAAGCGCGTTTTTAACGGCCTGCTCGAGCGAAACGTTTCCGGCGGCAACAGTTACGCCGAGTATTTCTACGTCGGGGCTTTTTGCGGCAAGAATAATGGCGGCAGCGTCATCGCCGCCGGTGTCGGTGTCAATAATAATTCGATGCTTTTCAGACATTTTAAATATTCCTCCTTAAAATCGGTTCGTTTTTTTGCCGCTTTTATAATACCACGAACAAACGGCTGATGCAAGACAAAGATGAACCAGGAACGAGGAACTATGAACGAGCAACGAGGAGTTAGGAACGAGGAACGACTATTTGTCATTTACCACTTTCAATTATTACTTAGCTTCTTTGATTTCCTATTATTCGCCAGCGAAGCCGGATATATGACTAAGAATTATAGATGCTAAGCTAATTCCAAGGGGCGCATGAGACCAAAAATACGTGTCATAATCCGGCTCACTTTTACCTATCTGCGGCCCAATTAGCGAAACGGGTACGTACGGCCGCAGCTCTGTCTTTTTCGATTTGCCGCGCTTAACTTTTTGGTTAAACGCGGCTTTTTATTCCAAAATGTCAAATACATCTGAGCTACCGATTCAAGCAATATGAAAAGGATATGCATAATAAAGAAGACGCAAACGGCGATAATATACTTTAATAGCGCCACTGGCAGTAATGCATTTATTAATACAACTGCAATCAGCAAAATCAAATATATTATTTCTACAATGACATTGTATGCAATGTTGGACAATAAAACTTGAAATAGTGATAATGCATTACCGTTTATTGGTTTGCAGTCGCTTGATGGAGCGTTTTTCAACTGTTCAATATTTTTATTGTCCGCTGATACCAATATTGTTATTATGGCGACAGAAAACGAAATCAAGATTGCAACTATATTAATTTGTACTTCGACAAATTCAGAAAAGAGATTGATGCGGCACTTGTTTGTTATTCGATTATTTCTTATCTTCATACGACGCGGCAATGTTTTTGCCGACTTCGTCATGAGTGGTAATAGTCTGTTTATGCGTCTTTGAATTGGCAAGAGTTTGCAGGTTTTTGATCCGGCGCTCGGTCAGCTCTGCGATAACGCGGATACGGTTTTCCTCCATATAATCCTTTGCGTTTTCATCGGAGAGCATTTCCGTAATCATTTCACCGACACCGGTAAGCGCAGAAAAGTCGATCCAATCAAAAGACGAAACGAGTTTCAGTTGTTCTTCGTGGTGTTTCTTGAACGGTTTACAAACTACTTCCGACCCATCCCGCATCATCGGAACGCTCTTATCGTAGCCAAGTGACGAACCGCTATCATAGATCGGTGCCATGCCGAGCCATTCGAGCGTTTCGGCGTTGCGAATCGCGCCGAAATTGTTAAGATGTCTGTCTTCGTTCGCGATTATATAGTCAAGTACGATCATCTGATCCAAAAACTCTCTGACATTGGGAATGCCAAGTGCATCCGCGCAATCAACGAAATGCTGATACATCGACTTGCTGTTCGGCTGCTTTTTTGTTTGAATGATCCGCCACGCCGGGACAAGCTCGGTATCTTCACTGACAAAATCTTCGCACACGCTATACGGTGCTCCTTTGTTCCACGTCACCGTGTACGGCACGTGGGGAATATTCAGCCGACGCATGATCTCCGAGGCGACGACTTCGTTCAACGGCTGCTGGCGGTACGGGTTGGAGCCGCCTTTGACAAGGCAACGCTTCCCGTCGATGATTTTCCATCGCTTTTTAAGATTGCCGTCGGAGGTGTTATCGGGCGAAGAGAAATTTAGGGAATCAGGTTTTTTGTCTGCCCCAAAAAGCACGTCTCCGATATCATCGGAAAACTCGTTTTCAAAAAAGTTGATCTTTTCCCAGGTAAGTTCGGAGTTTTCAGGACGAATCCAATACTGATCGGAAAGAGAGAGACCGAAGCAGCGAATCAACAGCATTTTAGTATCGGTGATTTGAAGCGTTTCCATTGCCTCGCGAACACCGGAGCGGCTTGCAGGGATCGAGCGATCCGTCCACCATGCATTCAGTGCTGCACGATCAACGATGCCTTTTTTCATACCGACGCCAACGGGCAGATGCTCGGGCGCAAAAACAGCACCGATTTTTTGAATAAAACCGGTTTCGTTATCGAGGTTGAGTTCAATTACGGGCGCGCGTTTATGCATCAGGGTGCACTTCAAAAAGCCGTTCTGAATTTCGGGCGCGTCAATGTTTCCCGCCTTGATTTCAGCCAGTTCTTTTTGTAGTTTTTTTCTAAGTTCGATCTGTTCGTTGAGTCCGGCAATATCCTCATTGCGAAGATATTTGCTTTTCTTTACGCCGCCTTCCGACCATTGATGATAGAAATAAGCGCTGCCGTTTACAGCCTTTTTGGAGATATAGCCCTTGGGGAGTTTACCGATCTTTTCGGTTAATTCCGCTATCTTCTGTATTATAATTCGGTCAGGCATGAATTAACCCCCTTTCTTACCACCGTTATTATACCCCGTTTTATCCGCTTTGTCAACGGCAGATAATAATTTTCTTTTTCTCTCGATTACTTGCCATTTAATTGACTTTGC
>JAGCTF010000146.1 GCA_017963755.1 Clostridia bacterium
ACGATATTGAGTTCAGAGTTCAGAGTTCAGAGTTAAGGGTTCAGAGTTCAGAGGCGAACCGAGTGATGGCACGATATTGTGTTAAGAGTTCAGAGTTCAGAGTTCAGAGTTAAGAGTTTTGCAACTTGCAACTTATCACTTGCCACTTTCAACTTGCCACTTTCAACTTGCCACTTTCAACTTGCCACTTGCCATTTGCCATTAATAAGGAGTGATTTATATGTACACTTTTTTGCATGATCTGCTTTCGGATAAAAAGGGCGGAGCGGTGTTCAACTGCTTCGGTATCTGGCACATATTGTACATTTTTGCCGCTCTTTCTGTGATCGCGGTCGTTATGATCGCTCTAAGGAAGCGGGGCAGGGAGGCGCTCCGGAAAGCCGCCGAGGTATTCATTAATATCGCATTCGGCCTCTATATGCTGGATTTCTTTCTGATGCCTTTCGCCTACCAGGAGATCGACATTGAAAAGCTGCCGTTCCACGTCTGCACGGCGATGTGTGTTATGTGCTTCTTGAGCAGACATACTAAATTCCTGTCAAGGTTCCGGGTGCAGTTTGCGCTTCTTGGATTCGTATCGAACCTGATATACCTTATCTATCCCGCGGGAGTGATGTGGTATCAGGTGCATCCGCTGTCGTACCGCGTAATTCAGACGCTTTCATTTCACGGCATAATGACGGCGTACGGAGTGTTCACAATCGCGTCCGAAGAGAATTGCCTGAGAATTAAAAACTGCTGGAAAGACCTGCTCACGTTGTGCGCGATGGCGGCGTGGGCAATGCTCGGTAATTATATGTACAACGGTGCGGCGGGCAATTACGATCACTTTTTCAACTGGTTTTTCGTTGTCCGCGACCCGTTCTGGATAATCGACGCTAAAATCGCACCATTTGTAATGCCGTTCATCGTTATCGCCGCATTTTTTGCGGTAGAAATGCTCGTGTATGCGGTATATTATGCGATAAAGGCTATTGCCCGGAAGAAAAAACTTCCGGGAGATACTCAGAATATGGGAAGTCATCAACAGCAGATCTGAAAAGAAGCGTGCCGTTGGTATCATATGCGGAGTAAACTGTCTCATAGCAGTACAGTAAAGAATTCAGATAGCGTGGCTGATACGGGAACGGACCGGTTACGTGATTTGAGACAATAAGATAAAAGTCGCCGTAGTCAATATAAACATTAGGGGTTCCCGCGTCAAATCCCTCGAAGAGAGGATCGGAACGGAGTACAGCGCTGCCGTCTTTTTCTCCGATCCTGGTTTTATCCGCCGGGTTTCGCCAATCCTGCACCTTTTTTTTGACTATATTTAGATCCCGGTCAACGCTGAAAATAATATCGTCGAGCATGCTGTTGTAAATGCCAATACCGGAATAATCCCCGTCAAATGAGGATGAACGCGTTGACAGTTCAAAAAAACCATCCGGTGAGATCCCGGCCGAGTTCAGGTAATCTTCCTTTGATCCGCCGATCGTCCTGGTTTTGATCAGTTCTCCGGACGCGTTCAATACAGCAATGTGCACGTCACGCAAGTCCCTCGTCTCATATACATATTCGCGGTTTGTTCCAAAAAAGTAATAACGATCTCCTTCTTCAATGCAATAATACAGCGCGGAGCCCCTGATTCCGTCGAGTTCCGTATCGAACTGAACATTGCCGGAACTGTCGCATTTAATAACGCGTGAGCTAAAATCATTGCCCGTTTGCGGGGCATAATAACCTCCGTATCCGATCACGTATAAAAAGCCTCCGTCGCTTGTCACGATCGCAGTCTCTATCGAAATCGAACAGTAATCTTCGAGAATTACTTCACGCTGAGCGAGCGGCGCTCCGTACAGATCGGTCATTATTATACGTGCGATATTTTTATCGTTTTCGCTTGCTTTTAATGTCTGTTCTGTTTTTATCAACCTGTCAGAGAAAGCTTTGACGTTACTGCCGAAATAGTTGTTTTTAATTATATCCTGAAATTCCGGCGGAACCGTGCCGTACGGCTCTATCCTGTCAAGTTTCCAGTTGTCGATCCGGTCCCAGCCTTCAAACTGTTTCAAGCCGTCAATAGGGGAATGAGTCGTTAAAGGTTCTTTCTGATCAGTAGCGACCGCGACAGGTTCCGGAGAAGCAGTGCTTTCAGACGAATCTCCCGGACTGCCTTTTTTGCTGCGCGAAACTGTAATTCCAGTGATGACCGCGACCATTCCTATTGCCGCGACAAGTACTATCGACGCTGCTTTCATAAGGCCGGAGCTTCCGAAATTGCTGTCATATGCTCTGCCAACGGGAACGTGTTTTACGGTACCGTTTCCGTTTCGCGATCCTTGATAATCTGCGGCGGTTTTTAAAATATCGTCAGGCAGTTTCTTTGATTTCTCTGCTAAAAAATCATCAGTCAGTTTCATTTTCATGGCGCAACTCCTTCTTTCTCCAGAAATTTAGCGAGGCCTTTGCGCAGCCTGTGCAGGTCGGAAAGTACCGTGTTTTTGTGTAGCGATAATGTTCTGGCGATCTCCTCGACCGTTTCTTCGTGATAGTAGCGGGCAACGAACACCGCGATCTTCCTCTCGCTCTGTGTTCTGAGAAAAGCGGCGATCAGTTCGGAGATCTCCGTATCCTGCGCCTCAGCCTGACCGGAAGAGTTGTTTTGCGGATCCTCCTTAAGTTCATCTAACGGTACGATCGATTCACTCGGGATATCTTTCTTCCTGTGCGTCAGCCTGTAGCGGTCGATCGCCAGATTCCTTGTGATCTCCTTGAGATAGGGCTTAAGATTATCCGGCGCGGCAGGCGGAATGCTGTTCCAGACGCGAAGGAGCGCGTCATTGACACATTCTTCGGAGTCGGCAACGTTACCAAGCACGTCGTATGCTACAGAACGCATATAGCTTCCGTACGCGCGGTCAAGCTCTGTGATCGCATTTTCATCGCGTTGTGTCAACATCGCTACAAGTTCCCGGTCGCCGGCCATTTAGTCTCTTTCCTCCTCCTGCGAGCTTCCATAATGCTAAACGAAAAATGAAACTGAAATATTGCAGCGGGGCAATTTTTTCGCAAATTATTATATTAGCCGGATGTAGTTTTTACAACCTCTGCCATGGCGGGCTCTACTCCATAAATCGTAAATTATATGGACACATATCTCATTTTTGGATCGCAGACAGAGCCTGAGACATACCAAAAGCTTGATATTCAGAATTTGGTATGTCTTTTCGGGCGGAGCTCGCTCATTTTCAGGCCGGAGACAGAGCCCGAGACAT
>JAGCTF010000147.1 GCA_017963755.1 Clostridia bacterium
GAAGATGACAAAACTACGGCACTCTTTTTATAGAAATTAAGAAAATCTGCGTCGCTTTCAATTCCGTCGATATTGATATTTTCGGCTATAATTGCTTTATGACCACCATCGACAATAACGTTTTCCGAGCCGAAATCAGAAGCAGATGAGAAGTAACTCCCGGAATAATCGCAGCTGATCTCACCGTCAAGAATTACGTAAGCCAAAGGGATCTCGATTGCAAGCGGGATCTTCTTTTTGTTTTTATAATAACTATCGTACTGGTCAAGGAACAGGCACTCCTTAGCCTGCTTCGATTTAAGAACGCTGTCAAGCGCAAGTGCGGTGTTCAGGTATCCGCTGTCAATATCCGTACTTTCAAACAGGTTCGGCATCTTTCCGGTTGCATACGCTTTTTCTATCTCAGCGGCATACTCGTTTTCGGGTATGGCCTTCAATTCAATAGTCACGTTCTTGAAGTTCGATTTGAAATCATCCGCGATCGTTTTCATCGCTTTTTCTTCAGCAGTATCCCCTGGCGATACTGAGAACCAGACGGAGATCGTTGCCTTCTTCAGATCCTGCTGACTTTTTTTGTTCTGGAACAGGAACGCCACGAGACCTGCGGTTATTGCCAGAATAATACACGCCGCAACTATTCCGAACGCGCGTCTCGTCTTTCTGCGCTTTCTCTCCTTGGCAAGCGGAATAACTTTTCTCTCGCCGTTGATCGCGCTCAAAAAATCCGAAACAGTTTTAAATCTCATATGTTTCTCTATCGCGAGCGCCTTCATTATAGCGTTGCTGAGATTCTCAGAAACTAGCGGATTAAGCTGATCCGGAGGAACTACGATATCTTCTTCCTTGCGGTTCGTTGATTCGTCAGGTTTTACTCCTGTAAGCATCACGTAAAGTGTGGCGCCCAATGCGTACACGTCTGTCCATGGGCCTATGCTCTGCGAACTGTCATACTGCTCCGGTGGAGAATAACCCGGTTTCAGGACAATGTCTATGACCTCATCCGTACTGTCGGCAAGTTTTGCGGCACCAAGGTCCATAAGCTTGATCCGGATGTCTTTCCCTGTGCAGATATAGATATTATCAGGGGCAACGTCCTTATGTACGATCCCTTTTTCATGCATAGAAATTAGAGCCTGCCCTACTTCGTTCGTTATGAAAAGAGCAAATTCTACATCCAGCTTGCCGCCATTCTGGTTCAGGTATTTATTAAGCGCACAGCCTTCCAGTAATTCCATAACGATATATGCAGTGTTATTGTCCTCGAAAAACTCAAACACGTTAGGTATACTCCGGTGACCGCCAAACTTAGCCATAGTACGAGCTTCCGCGAGAAATCTGTTTTTACGGTAGTCGTATTCGACCTGCGACTTGCTGTTTATAATAATATTTTTCTCGCCCTGCGCCCTTGTCATTAGCTTGCTGACAAAGAATTCTTTAACGGCAACGATCGATTCAAGTTTAAGGTCGTACGCTTTGTATACGATTCCGAATCCTCCGGCGCCAACGGAAAGGCCAATTACATATCTGTTGTTTATTATCGTTCCCGGAATCAGATGTATGGGTTCTTTGGGCTCGGTAATTTCTATCTGACCGCAATGAGGACAAACCTGAAATTCATCGCCGTATTCCTGGAAACAAGAGAGACATCTCTTCATGATCTATTCTCCTTCACTCATCCTTTTTTGATGTAGCTTTCCCACTGAAAATCTTCGCCGCAGAGCGGAATGAATAAGAGTTTGCAGCCTCCGAGCGATATTACGTCGCCTTTTGAGAGCGGTGAAATACCGAACAGACAATCATCGTTAAGATATGAAAGCTCATTGCCGTCGCCCGGTTTAACAAAGAATTTTACGTTCTTCGGATCATAAATGACAGTTGCGTGCTTTTCGCGCGACACCGTCATATCGCGCGTAAGAGCGATCCTGTTGGAATCGTTTCGGCCAATACTGTTCATACCTGCACAGACCTTGAATGATTCTCCGAAGTAGACCCCGCTTACACAAACGAGCCATCCGACAACGGGATCTATAGGCTGCGATGCCTGTTCCTCATTTCCGGAACTTTCCTGGCTCTTTCCGCCCCCGGTCATCACGCTGAAATAGCCTACCGTCTTCCCTGCAGAATTTGCAGAAGCTCGCTTTATTATATCGTTAAGAAGACCATCTTTCGGTTTATTCTCAGAACCTTGCGCGAAATTCGAACCTCCTGATACGGGCGTCTGCACATTGCTTTCCGTGCTGTAGGAAGGATAAGAAGATGTTTCTTCCGAACTGGGACTTTCGGCTTCATCCTCGAAGAAAGATTGTGTGGGTTTATCGTCTTCGCTTCCTTTTTCAGGATGATAAATTCCTGCGCCAGTATTAACTTCTTCAGAAGCGTCTTTATCCCAGTATGCGGCAGTAGGAGTATCGTCGTTACTTGCTTGCGGCTTAACGATCTCTTTGGGCACAGTAGGATTACTGCCGTCGTTAAATGCAGGGGCCGGTTCCGCCACAGGCTTGCTGGCCGGCTTGCTTACCGTCACTTTCGGATTGCAATGCGGGCAGTCTGAATAAGAATCCGCATCATAAAAATGTCCGTTTTTGCACCTGATAATATTCATTGTCGTCCTCCTGAATTATTAAATATCACTCTGTTTTTTATAATATATCGATCAGCGCCACAGTCATATTGTCCCTTGACGCATTGCGCTCTTTAGCACTTATTTGTACGAGCTCTTCTAGTTTTCTCAATGCCTCCGCAGCGTCCGCATATTTTTCAAGACAGTCGTGTATCTCCCCATCCGATAAGAAGCGGTAAAGGCCGTCAGACATTATTATCAGCCGGTCACCAGATTCAAGTTCGATCGGCGAACTGTTATAATCGATCAATCCGAGATTTCCTATTCCGATATAGCTGATCAGCGCTTCGCCTCGTTTCAGCTCGTGTTCATATTCTTCCATATCAAGCTCTCCGGTGCGGAGCTTTTCGTCGATCACTGTGCGATAATTGTGGTCAAGCGTAAACTGTACAAATTCTCCGCTTCGCGTCAGGTCCGCTCTGCTGTCACCAACGTAACACCAGTACAATTGCCTGTCGCGGACAATTAGCGAAACGAGCGTGCAGCCTGATCTGATCTTCTGCCCGTCATCAGTACACATCTGAGATATCGAAGAATCACACTCTACAGCACAATTGACCATAAGAGATACAGGATCGTATTCTTCCTTAGCACCGTAAAAGACAGCACAAAGCACGTTTACTGTAAGCTCAGCTGCTTCA
>JAGCTF010000148.1 GCA_017963755.1 Clostridia bacterium
ACGAACAGCATCACCGCTACGCCGAGCAGCACCAGCAGCATCAGCCACACGCTGAAGTACGCCATGATTATCAGGACGGTGAGGACAATGACTCCGGACTGCAGTACTACCGGCAGCGTCTCCGAAACGACCTGCCGGATGGCGTCAATATCGTTCGTGTAGTAGCTCATTATATCGCCGTAACTGTTGCGGTCGAAATAGCGGATCGGGAGATTCTGCATGTTGTCGAACATCTGGCGGCGCAATTTGTAAAGCAGCCCCTGGGTGATGTACGCGGACAACTGCCTGAACACGAGTATGCATATTATGCTCACCGAGTAGAGCACGATGAGCAGCGTTATCTGCGGAATTATTACCTGCTTCGCCGCGGCCCAGTCCTGCGATTCGTAGAATTGGCCTATAGTTTCGATCACGCGCTGCAGGAACAGCGAGGGGATCGAGCTGACAACGGCGGAGAAGATTATAAATATCAGTGTCAGCACCGAAAGGCCGGGGTAATGCTTAAAGAGAAGCTTGATTATGCGGCCGAGGATACGGAAGTCGATTCGCTTGGATCTTTTGTTTGCCTCGCGCTGTTCAGCGCCGGTGTTCTTTTCATTTTCAGACATTGCCCTCAGCCTCCTTTCCGGAAATTTCCGAAACAATTTCCTGTGCGTGCTCCGGTTCATTGCTGAGCGCGTCGGAGAGCGCGGCATCCATGCCGTTGGCCCCGTTCCTTGTCCTGTGCTTCAGCCGCTTTTCGCCCTCGATATCGCCGTCATTTCCGCTCTGGCGTATCTGCTGTTCGTACGTCTCGCGGTATGCCTGGCTGCTTTCCATCAGTTCTTCGTGCGTTCCGAGCGCCTGCACGCGGCCGTGGTCAAGCACGATTATCTGATCTGCGTCCATTACGGAGGCAACGCGCTGCGCGATGATTATTTTGGTGGTTTCGGGTATGTATCTGCGGAATCCGGCGCGGATAAGTGCGTCGGTGCGTGTGTCAACGGCGCTGGTGGAGTCGTCGAGGATCAGTATCTTCGGCTTCTTCAGGAGTGCGCGCGCGATGCACAATCTCTGCCTCTGGCCGCCGGAAACGTTCGTGCCGCCCTGATCGATCTGCGTCTCGTACCCGTCGGGGAAGGACAATATAAAGTCTTCGGCCTGCGCGAGTCTGCACGCTTCGGAGATCTCTTCCTGCGTCGCGTCCGGATCGCCCCAGCGCAGATTTTCGTTGATCGTACCGGAGAAAAGCAGGTTCTTCTGAAGCACCATTGCCACCCCGTTGCGGAGCGTTTCAATGTCGTAGTCGCGAACGTCGATCCCGCCGACTTTAACGCTTCCGGCGCTCACGTCGTAAAGGCGCGGAATAAGGCTCACCAGCGAAGTTTTGCCCGAGCCGGTGACGCCCAGGATACCGACCGTGCTGCCTGAAGGAATGTCGAGATCGATGCCCGAGAGCGTCGTTTCCTCGGCTTTTTCCGAATATTTGAAGTCAACGTTTTCGAAGCGGATAGAGCCGTCCGGCACTTCTGTGACCGGTTTTTCGGGATTTTTGAGGGCGGATTCTTCCGTCAGTACCTCGTCGATACGGCGCGCGGACTCGGCGGACATTGTCAGCATCACGTAGATCATCGATATCATCATCAGCGACATCAGTATCTGGAAGCCGTACGTAAGCATTGCCGACAGCTGTCCGACGTCGATATAGTGCTGCGTTATGACGAGCCTCGAGCCGAATATCAGCACGAATACCATATTAAAATACAGGCAGAACTGCATCAGCGGCCCGGTGAGGGCAACGATCCTTTCGGCTTTCGTGAAGTCTTTCCGGATGTTTTCCGACGCGCTGCCGAACTTTTCCTTCTCGTACTCTTCGCGCGCGAACCCTTTCACGACGCGCATCGCCATCACGTTCTCCTCGACAGACTCGTTCAGGCGGTCGTATTTGCGGAAAACGCTCCGGAACGCGGGCATCGCTTTGCGCGCGACAAGAATGAGGCCGGTGATGAGGACGGGGACAACGACCACGAACATCGTTGCCAGCACGCCCGCCATATAGTAGGCCATGAATATCGCGAATACGAACATCAGCGGCGCGCGGATCGCTATGCGTATGATGATCATGTACGCCATCTGAACGTTGGCCACGTCTGTGGTCATACGCGTCACCAGAGACGAAGAGGAGAAGCGGTCAATATTAGTGAACGAGTACGTCTGTACTTTGAAAAACAGGTCGTGTCGCAGGTTTTTTGCGAATCCGGCCGATGCTTTCGCCGCGGTAAATCCCGCCAGCCCGCCGCACGTGAGGGACAATACGGCAAGTATGAGCAGCTGCAGTCCGCTTTTCCATATCACGTCGAGCCCGCAGCCGTTTTTTATGTCGTTCGTGAGGTTAGCGACAATGAACGGTATCCAGCATTCTATTATGACCTCGCCGACAATAAAAATCATCGTCAGTATCGAAGGTAGTTTATATTCGCGCACCGATCTGGCAAGGCGCTTCATTATTTTGATCATGTGGTATTTCGTCCCCTTTATCCTGCATCGTCTGCGAGTTATGCAGGGGCGTTTCGGGCGGCGATCCCGCGGCCCGGCGCAGACTTACATATTTTATGTTGAACGGAAGAAAAATGCAAGAAATAATAAGCAGCTGTCAACGACAG
Organism: Clostridia bacterium; assembly: GCA_017963755.1. Taxonomy (GTDB): domain Bacteria; phylum Bacillota; class Clostridia; order UBA1212; family UBA1255; genus UBA1255. Next base: position 2,643 of record JAGCTF010000148.1, read on the forward strand.
CAAGATTGCGAGTTAAGAGTTCAGGGTTAAGAGTTCAGGGTTAAAGGGTAAAAGCAACGGTTATATGGTGGTTATCGTCGAGCGGGCGCCGTCTCGCGTCTGGAAATGGGCGCAAAACACCGCCTGGATCTTAGATTTTGATTTTCAGGCGGTGTTTTCAGGCAGCGGGCGCCGTCTCACGTCTGGAAATGGGCGCAAAACACCGCCTGGATCTTAGATTTTGATTTTCAGGCGGTGTTTTCAGGCAGCGGGCGCCGTCTCGCGTCTGGAAAT
>JAGCTF010000149.1 GCA_017963755.1 Clostridia bacterium
CACGGGCAAACCTCCTTTTAAATAGATATATATATTTTACCAAGAGAGGCATGCCTGGTCAAGTCAATTTCAATCGTTTTTCGATTGCCCGCGGCACCACTGTGTGGTATAATAAAGCCACTAAAAACTGCGAGGTGGTTGCTACCATGAAACTCTACGACCTTACTGTACACGGTGCCAAAAACACAGTGACCGCGCCGCTTTCAAAACTGCGCTTCAGCTGGAAGATCGATTCTGACGTTGACAATACTTTTCAGACTTCATACCGGTTTATCGTTGCGAAAACAGCCGGAAATACTTCGGAGATCGTGTTCGATTCCGGTGATAACGAAAGCTCCGATTCTGTCGGTTTAGAACCCGCCGGACTTTCGCTAAAGCCACTTTCCGACTATACCTTCACCGTGACAGCCGCGGATAATCACGGCGGTTCGGACACCGCTTCCGTCGCTTTTTGCACCGGTCCCGCACCCGACGGATGGAAGGGCGCAAAATGGATAAAACCATCGGAACATATTGTCGGCTGGGCGCCTTATCTGCGCACTAAATTCAACGTAAACGCAGACGGAGAGAAAAAGATCGTTCGCGCGCGCCTTTACGAATGCGGTCTGGGCTGCGGCGAATTTTATATAAACGGACAACGCACAGACGACTATTACGTTGACCCGCCCGCCACAAACTACGAAAAAACGGTGCTGTTCCGCGGCCTCGACGTTACGCCGCTCGTAAAAGCAGGCGGCAATGCATTGACCGTCCAGCTTGGCGAAGGTTTCTACTCGCAAAGCCGCGTATGGGGCTCGACCGGTTTCGTTTACGGCGACGTCTGCGCCATCGCTCTTCTGCGGATCGAATTCAGCGACGGTACCGAGCAGTTCGTGATCACCGATACCGACGGAAGCTGGAAATACAAGTACGGCCCGATCTCAACGAATAATATTTACGCCGGTGAAACGTACGACTGCCGCCTGGAAGTCGCGGGTTTTGCTGATTATGACGGCAGCGAGAGCGGCTGGGGCGACGTTGTAGAAGACACGACGCCGAAAGGAACACTCACCGGCTGCCTGATGCCGCCCGTGCGAATCAGAGAAGAGATCCCTGCAGTTTCCGTAAAATGCGCCAGCGGCGCTCAGGACGGTGCGTGGATATTTGACTTGGGAAAAAATTATGCAGGTATTTACGAGCTCAGGATCCCCGCAAACTCCCCCAGAGGAGCCGTTTACGTTATCCGCACGTCGGAAACGCTGAACAAAGGCGGAGCGCTTGACCACCGCTCGACCGGAGCATTCGCGACACAGTGCATACAAGAAGAAATATATATTGCCCGCGGCGGTCCGGAAGTTGAGATCTACAGGCCTCGCTTCACGTACCACGGATTCAGGTACGTCGAGATCACCGGCATCCACGATATTTCGAAGGGCTACGGGACAATGCCCCAAAAAGAGATGATCAAGGGTATCGCGCTGTCAACGGATCTCGCCAGGACCTCGTATTTCGATTCGGATAACGTTGACCTCGTAAACATTCACCGCCTGATGCAGAATACGTTCCTCTCCAACTACCACGGCTACCCCGAAGATTGTCCGGCGCGCGAAAAATGCGGCTGGCTGGGTGACGCCGAAGTCGTGTGCAACTGGGGCATGCTCAACTACGATATGACCGCCTCGTACACTAAATATCTGAACGACATCCGCACTTCGACCGAAGTCTACGGCACGTGGCAGATGATCGCCCCCGGAAAGCGCGGCTGCGGCGAGGCTTCACCCTTGTGGGGCTGCGCGCAGATCATCATTCCGTATTATATGTGGCAATATTTAGGCGACGAGTCGGTGATCCGGGACAATATCGATCTTATGCGCCGCTGGGTCGAGCACGAGACGGCCAGGGCCAACGACTGCATAATATCCGAAGGTCTCGGCGACTGGTGTCCTCCGGGCGGTCACGAAACGGCGCGCCGCATGCCCGTGGCTCATTCGTCGACAATGATGTATTACGAGATCTGCATCCGCATGGCTGAGATCTCAAAAGCGTTCGGCTACGGCGATGAGGACCACTATCTGGCACTGGCGGAAAAGATCAAGGACGCGCTCATCCGTCACTTCTACGATGCCGAAAAGCACACGTATGGCTACTGGGGCACGAACGGCGCAGCACTGATGCTCGGGGCATATCCCGACGGCGATAGAAAAGCGCTCCTGGACGAAACAGTACGCCTCATCCGCGACGAAGATCACGCGATGTCAACAGGAATATACGCCAACAAATACCTTGCCCCCGCGCTGATGAAGGCCGGCTACGCAGAAGACGCGCTGAAATACCTGTTCAACCGCAGGCACACGAGTTTCGGGACAATGATGGACGATAATGCCACTACGATCTGGGAGTCTCCCGACATGCACCACATCGAACTTAACGTGACGAACGGTGTTTCGTCGTACGACCATCCCATGCACGGAGGCTTCCTCTACTCCTGGTTCACCTGCCTTGCCGGCATCGAGCCTCTAAGCCCGGGCTTCCGCAGCTTCAAAATAAAGCCGTGCCACGCCAAGAGCGTAACGCGCCTGGCGGCAAGCATCGAGTCTCCTTACGGTATGATCGAAGTGGTGTACAATAAGCGCACCGACGGTCCCGGGTACCGCTACACCGTCACAGTTCCGGCAAATAC
>JAGCTF010000150.1 GCA_017963755.1 Clostridia bacterium
TCGGGTTCGAGCCTGTATCCGCAGACGAGTATAAAGTCGTTGTCCTTAAGATCAAACAGAAAAAGTGCTCTATTATTGACTTCGAACTGTTTTTTGCGGCAGGCGCCGTTGCCGGAGCGACGGGCGGAGCGAGCAGATCACTTTCTTTTGACAACTCTACCGAGGACTGGCAGTATCTGATTTTTGACCTTACGAACGACAATTTCCACGGTACGGTCCACGGCTTCAGGATCGATTTTATGCGTTTTGCCTCGGCTGCGGGTGAAAAATTCTACCTGGCTTCGATGACTTTCCTTAAGAACACCGAAGAGGCGGGCGAATTTATAAAGTCTCAAAGCAGACCTGACACTCACCTGCTCACTGATAAACAACAAAAAGCGGCGGAAAAACTGCTCGCGGGCGTGTCGGTCAGCGATCCGGTCAATGAAAAGCTGACCGCAGCAGATGAAGACGCCGGTCTCGAACTGTGGTTCGATCACACGTACACCAAGACTCCGGCCGAATCGACAACGTCCACCGGGCTTTACACTTATAAGATGCACCTGGCAAAGAACGAGATCGAAGACTGCCAGTTCTTGCTCTCGTCATCGGCAGACCGCACCGGTCTCACTGCCGAGATAAGCGATTTTTCGAATGAAAAGGGCGACAGATTGCGCACTGAACTGTACTACGGGTACTACTTCAGCGACGTGCAGGGCAAATCGATCGCAGATCCGATGCCGAGGCTCGACGGGCCTTTTGACCTCACGGGCGGGCAAAGCAAATTGTTCGTGATCAAGCTGTTTACCGTGGAGACGACGGCGGCCGGAGACTACAGCGCGGAGCTCAGAATCATTGACGCGGAAGGGCGCGAGATCAAAAAGGCGCGAGTGTATGCGTACGTGTACGATTTTGCGCTGCCTGAGGCTACGACCTGCAAGACCCAGATGGATCTTTCGTGGTGGGCGATATACGTGAATCACGAGCTTTACGAAGGCGACGGCGGTCTGATGTATAAAAAATACTACGACCTTCTGCTCGAGAACCGCATCTGCGCCTACACTCTTCCCTACAGCGACGAAGGCAGATACGAAGACCCCGTGACGCGCGAATACGTTGCGAACCCCAGAGTCGTAGCGTTCAACCCGCTCGGCTGGAAAGTCGATCCCACGGCGGAAAGAATTGCCGCGGCATATAAATATTTGTCCCAGAACCCCGAATGGCTCAATAAAGCCTACTTCTACCACGTCGACGAGCCGCTCTCGATGGAGGCGCTTAATCAGGTGAATCAGGAAGGCGCGCTGTTTGCGGAATACTTCCCCGGATACCATTACTTAGTTCCTATCCACTACGATATGGCGCTCGATCCGGAATCGAAGACCGATTTCTTTGAATACGTTAGCGAGTACGTAAATTCCTGGTGTCCTCATACGTTCTTCTACAATACGCTGGCGGATTACAAGCGTGATCCGATGCTCACCTACCGCGTCGGAGGGATGCTCGAGAAGAATTTAGGCACGTTCCCGGAACGCATGGCGAAACATCAGGCTGAAGGAGACGACGTGTGGTGGTACGTCACGCGCTACCCTCAGTCTCCCGAGATCACCGTGTCAATCGAGACGCAGGCACTCAGGTACAGGATACTTTTCTGGCAGCAGAAGCTTTATAACGTTGACAATTTCCTTTATTACCTGGTCAACGACTGGTTCCCCGGCACAGACGCGGCGGGCAATCCGGATTTCGGCTGGAATTCAAAGCATGAGACTGCGACCGGCACCACACCTTTCGACATCTACGGCAACGGCGTTCTGCTCTATGCAGGCCACTATATCGGTGTTGAGGAGCCTGTCGGTTCGCTGCGCATGGAGTGCATCCGCGACGGTATCGAAGATTTTGAATACCTGACGCTGTTTGAGAAGCTGTACGGCTCGGAAGACCTGGAACTGGTCATTAAGCAGATCACCACTTCGCTTGGCGAATATACGACCGACGAAGCAGTTTTCACGCGCATCCGCTGCCTGCTGGGCAAACTTATCGAGGCAAAAAAATAAGCCGCCCGTCAGGCGGCTCTGACCTTCCGTTCGCAAACGGGCGGATAACAGGATAAAGATAAAAAAGCATAAATGAGAGCAAAAAGGAGCGGAAAGGCGCTATTCGACGCGCTTTTCCGCTTCAATCTTTCCGTCCGGTCTGCGGATCGCACGCACACAAAGCGCGCGCCTTGACCCGTCGGGACCGGGTTTTCCGACAGGCAGTCCTTCAAGAGACAGTTCGACGCCGGTAAGTGCTGCAGGAATGTTCGGCTCGACGTCGATCGAACTGTTCCAGAGATCGTCATTGACACCGAAAAGCTCCTCAATTATGAGCGACATATATTGAGACGCGGTCCAGCCGTAGCGTTCGACGCCGTGCCCCTGCCCGGTAGAAGGGCTCAAAAACTCGGCATAATTACCCGAAAACTCTTTGACCGTTCTGTACGCGACTTCGGCGGCAAGTTCTTTCTCCCCCGCTTCGTTAAGACCGGTAGCAATTATTTCATTCCGGAACGTCCAGATATTGCCCGACCAGCTCGTCCAGCCCTTATATACTCCCACCGTCTCCTGATATTCCGGCGACGTCCGGGAAGCCGTGACGATCGAATATTTCCCGTAAAGATCGAAATGATCGCGCGATTCGAGGAATCTGATCAGCCCCGCTCGCCTTTCCGCGGGAACGATATTCCGCTTAAACGTGTCAAGCATCGAATTATAGACCCGTTCCTTCATGAGCCTTCGTTCTTTTACAAGGTACGTGAAGTACCCGCCGCTCTCAGGATCATAAAGATACCTGTTTATCAGCGCTTTCTGCTGTTCGAAAACGCTATGCCAGCGCATGGCATCCGCCGGGAGCTTTAAAAAATCAGCGAATTCGCGCAGCACGTCTGCTCCTACGCAGATTTGAACGTTGAGATCGACCTGTGCGGCAGTAAGCTGCTTCTCAAAATCGGAAGGATCCGATTCTTCAAAAATGCCGCACACGAGCCCTGTCTCCGGATCCCGCTTAACGTCCGACAGCCACCACTCCATATACTTCCCGAGCATAGTGTATACGTTCGAGATCAGGTCAATATTTAACGACCTTTTCAGCACTGTAAGGGCAACTTCGAACAGCACCGGTATCGCGCTGAGCTCTTTGTCGTAATCCCCGACGCGGTCAAAGCCCCAGAGCGGTATGCGGCCGTTCGGCTTCTGCACGAGCATAAAGTTCCGGAGAACGTTCTCCGCGAACTTCTGATCTACCCACTTGTAGCCGGATAGCGTCAATGACGTGTCCCTCTCCCACCAGCAGTTGCCGTACTGCCCTCCGGGCCCCATAAAAGGGTATTCGAAGCCCAGGCAAGGCACGATCTTCGCCTTGCATTCTTCAAGTACCTGTATCGCATCGTCAAATTCGTTCTGTGTAGTTCCCGGAAGGCTGATTCTGATCATAATTGCACCATATTACATCTTATAGCACCGTATCACACCATATTACACCATCAGCCCGGTGACAAGGTCGCCGATCTCGGAGGCGTTGTCCAGCGAAAGACCGCTGATCAGGCGGGCCTGTGCGTAAAGGATCTTGGAGTAAGTCGTAAGGGTCGCATTGTCGGTGCCGTAAAGCGATTTAAGTTTACCGGCGATCGGGTGATCGATATTGACCTCGAGCACCAGTTCGGCCTTCATAGCACCGTCTTCACCGCCGGGCATCTGGCGAAGCGTCTTCTCCATACCCATTGACAGCGCGCCTTCGCTCGAAAGGCTCACCGGGTGGCCCTGAAGCGTATTGGTGAAGCGCACGGATTTGACAGCGCCGCCCAGCGCGTCTTTCATAAACGTGAGCATATCTGCGTTCTTCTCGTTCTCCGCCTTAACGTTCTCTTTCTCTTCGTCGGTGGCGATGTCAAGTTCGTCGCGCTGAACGTTCAGGAATTCTTTCTCATCGTACGTGCGGAGCATCTGGAGCGCGAATTCGTCAACGTCTTCGGTGAGGTACAGCACTTCTGCGCCGTGGGCCAGCACCGCTTCTACCTGGGGCAGGAGCTTGATCTGGTTGATGCTCTCGCCGGAAGCGTAGTATATCTTCTTCTGATCTTCCTTCATGCGGGAGACGTACTCTTTGAGGGTCACGCCGCGGCTGCCGTCGGGTGCCGGTTTCGCTTCTTCTCCGGTCGCTTCCTCGGCTTTCGCCTCTGCATTGTCTTCCGCCTTATCCGAAGCATTGTCCTCAGCCTTCGCCGGAGCTTCGTAAGAAGACTTCAGCAAAAGCAGATCCTGGAGCACGTCCTTATGCGCGCCGTAATCCATATAAAGCCCATACTTGAGCTGGCGTCCGAACGCCTTAAAGAACTGCTCATACTTCTCCCGGTCATTCTCAAGCATCTTTGTCAGCTCGGCAACGATCTTCTTCTCAACGGCGCGGGCAATAGCCTTCAGCTGGCGGTCGTGCTGCAGCATCTCTCTCGAAATGTTAAGCGAAAGATCGGCGCTGTCAACAAGTCCGCGTACGAAGCTGAAGTAATCGGGCAGCAGTTCCTTGCATTTGTCCATAATAAGCACGCCGCTGGAATAAAGCTGGAGCCCTTTTTCATACTCGCGGCTGTAATAATCAAAAGGTGCGTGCGCCGGAATAAACAGGAGCGCTTCGAAACTTGACAGGCCTTCCGTCTTCTGGCGGATCACCTTGAGCGGAGCCTCGTAATCGTAATACTTATTGCGGTAAAAATCATTGTACTCCTCATCCGTGACCTGGTCCTGAGGCCGCTTCCAGATGGGCACCATCGTGTTCAGCGTCTCATCCTCGGTGTAGTCTTCATACTCGGGCTTATCGTCCGGGCTGCCCTCCTTCTTGCGCGACTTGGTAACTTCCATACGGATCGGATAGCGGATATAATCGCTGTACTTTTTCACCAGTTCGCGGATCTTCCACTCGTCAAGGAACTCGCCGTAATTCTCGCCGTCCCCGTCCGCTTTTAAGTGCAGCGTAACGGTAGTGCCCGGTTCGTTCTTTTCGCACGGGTCAATGCTGTATCCGTCCGCGCCGGAAGATTTCCAGCAGTACGCTTCGTCGCTCCCCCACGCGCGGCTTTCGACGGTGACAAGGTCGCTTACCATAAACGCGGAATAGAAACCGACGCCGAACTGGCCGATGATATCGATATCAGGATTTTCAGCCTTCTTATCGGCCCCTTCTCCGCCTTCTTCGCCTTTATTTTTAAATTCGAAAGAACCGCTGCGCGCGATCGTGCCGAGGTTGTTCTCCAGCTCATCCTTCGTCATACCGATCCCGTTGTCCCTGATCTCGAGCGTCCGGGTATCTTTGTCCGGCGTGATCCTGATCTCGTAATCAGAACGCAGGAGCGTGACGCTGCTGTCGGTGAGCGAACGGAAGTAGAGCTTATCTATAGCGTCGCTGGCGTTCGAGATAAGTTCGCGCAGGAAGATCTCCTTGTGGGTATAGATGGAATTGATCATCATATCCAGCAGTTTCTTCGACTCAGTCTTAAATTGTTTCTTTGCCATATTTATCCTTCTTTCTTATATATGCACCGCCTGTAAGGCGGGTAGTTTACTCATTACTCGCTGTTAGTTTACTCTTAACTCTTAACTCCCTAAACTCCATTTGAACTTCTGCGAAGCCGAGTGAATTCGTGCCATCACTCGGTTCGCATCTTACCTCTCCCGTACATCCCGTTCTGCCTTTTCCAGTACGCGCGGTCAATAAGCGCAAGCTGTTCTTTCGTGAAGCGTATCGCCCAGTTCCCCGCGGCCTTTCCAGGAGTGTTCATACGCGTATCCATACCGTACTCCAGAAGGTCCTGTATCGGGAATATGACGCGTTCCGCTGCCGAACGCATCAGCGTCTTTATAACGTACGGGCAGGCGTACTTTCCGTCCTGACCGGGGTACCCGATGTAGTCGAGCATGCGCGCCCTGTCAGAATCGCTCATATCAAAAATGTACCCAAGCAGCGTATTATTATCGTGCGTGCCGGAGTAAGCGACAACGTTTTCCGGATAGTTGTGCGGAAGATGCGGATTTTCGTCGGACAAGAAAGCGAACTGGAACACGCGCATTCCCGGCAGCCCGGTATCGCGGAGCAATTTGCGTACGTCGTCGTCAATATCGCCGAGGTCTTCTGCGATGATGAGCCTGTCCCCGGCTTCCTTCTTGAGTTCCTCCACGAACTCCTTCCCGGGGCCTTTGACCCAGCGCCCTTCCTTCGCCGTCGCGGCACCCGCCGGAACCGCCCAGAACGCCGAAAAGCCGCGGAAATGATCTATCCTTACGCCGTCGAAAAGCGTCAACTGATGGCGTATGCGCGCCTTCCACCACGAAAAGCCGTCCGCCTTCATATTGTCCCAGTTATACAAAGGATTGCCCCACAGCTGTCCGTCTTTCGCGAAATAATCTGGCGGGACACCAGCCACAGCCGTCGGTTTTCCTGTTTCCGGATCGAGCATGAATGCCTCGGGGTGTGCCCAGACGTCAGCGGAATCCAGATCAGTATATATGGGTATATCGCCTATGATCTCTATTCCTTTTGAATTTGCGTAAGCTTTTACCGCGAGCCATTCTTCAAGGAATTCGTATTGTATGAATTCGTGAGCGAAAAGCAGTTCCGAAGCGCAGGTACACTTATTATCACCGTTCGCATTATCACCGTTCGCAGCCGAGCCCCCGCGTGCCGTCATAAAACGGCAGAAATTGTATATCTCGGACATTTCCCTTATGCGTGCGTCGATATCCGCACGCTGCTTCTCCGGTACGCGCGATGCCGCCTTCATAAGCAGCGTTAAACGCTCTTTAAAGAGCCGTTCGTACTCGCAAAGGTACGGAGACTCCTGCTTCGCTCCGGAGAGCTCTGCGGCCGTGATAAGGCCTTTTTTAAAGAGCGTGGGCAGATCGATAAAGAACGGGTTCCCGGCAAAACCGGAGAGCGATTTGTAGGGAGAGCCGTTGACGTCCGGCCAGTTAAAAGGAAGCGTCTGCCACATTGAAAAACCGGCGTCGGAAAGGAAGTCGACGAAAGATATTGCCTCCGCGCCGAACGAGCCGCACGACCAGTCGCCGGGGAGAGTGGAAATATGCATCAGAATGCCTGACTTTCTCATTTCCCGCCTGCGCCTCCTTCGCCTCTGCGGCTTCCGGCAGACGCGCTTTTTTTGAATAATCTGCGGTAAACGCGGCCGAGAAAGCTTCTCATCCGCAGTTTGAGACTCACGAGCGGATGAATAAATACGATAAAACGCGAATAAAAGCGGTAGCCTCGCTCGTTTACGCTGTGCTCTTTTCCGCGATGCACGAACGACGTCATGACGGCTAGCATATCGGAATCGGTGATGCCGTACTCCTTTTTTACGCAATTATCGCCGCGGATAACGTAACCGTCGGGAAGCACCTTTATGACGCGGTGCAGCACGTGCCTGTCGGGCGGTCTGCGGTAAAGCACCGTATCGTACTTTTTAGCGCGCTCCCCTTCTTTTAGCTTAACTAAAGTAAACAGGTCTCTTCCCTGCTTCAGAAGCGGCATCATACTGACGCCGACGTTCGAATAGGTCAAAGTCCCGTTACTCTCAAGATATTCTTCGAACGAAGGTTTTGTTTCTCCCACGCCCGCTCATTCCTCCAGCGCGTTTATACCACGCAGTTTTTCGATTATTTTATCCACGTCGGCGGCAATAACTTCCTTTGGCGCGTCGAACTGTTCGAACATGGCGTCAACGATCTCATCGCGCGTCGTTTCTTTTTTCAGCATCTCGATGATCGTTCCTGCAGTCTTATTGCCTCTGATCATCCCGTTGAATCCGGAGCCGCCCGTGCTTACGGTAATGTGCTCGTCGCCTTTGTCATACGTGATAAATTGCTTTTTAAGTTTCATAATCTACAACCCGTTTCCGTTTATTCAGATCGCATCGAAGTCAGCAGTTCATACCCGCGTAGGATACTGCTGCCGCTTCCGGTTCCATATTGCAGTAGAGCTTGTATAACCCGGTTTCTGTCGAAACGCGGTCAATAAGCCTGATCGTTTTTTCCAGCGCCGCAGGATCTGCGGGCCGGTATATCTGGCGCAGAAGTGAAGGGAACGCATCGTGCTGAGTCACAGGACTGATGCTGTTCCCTTCTCCGCGGTTTAAAAAGCATATCGCCTTCAGTGGGACGCAGATATTATCGCCCAGCCCGTGCTTACCGTTCCACGGGCTCCCGCACACGAATATGCCGCCGTCGGACAAGCGGATGAAAGGCTTATCGTCGTTGACCATCACGGCCCTTTCGCCGAAACGTTCGCGCCACAGCGAAACGTGCGTGGATTTGCCCGTTCCGGAAGGCGCCGTGAACATATAACCCTGCCCGTCTACTGCGACAGCAGATCCGTGCATCAGAAAGCAGTCAAAATCAGGCAGGGCTTCGGCGATCTTCCGGAATATTGCCATCGCTTCGACCATCGCGGGATGCGGTTCCGATCCGTTCGCGGTCGATAATAAAGGTTTTTCCGCAACAAGGTCTTCTTCGCTTACCGATACGTCAATATCGATACTTTTCTCAAATTCGGCCGCGTCAATGCTGCTTAGATATCTCCTGCATATGCGTTCGATATAAGCGTATTCGTGGCTGATCCTGATATTCAGTTTCGCGATGTTCGTGTTTAATACACCCATGATATTACGTCCGGCTCAGACTTCGACCGTCCAGCCCATCGTGTCAGGGAGCCTGCCCGACTGTATGCCGGTGATCGAATCGTACAGCTTCTGGGAAACGGGGCCGATCTCGCCGTTGTTGATCTTCATTACGTGGCCTTCCCAGTTGAGTTCGCCTACAGGAGAAATGACGGCCGCGGTACCGGTTCCGAATACTTCGTCAAGTTTTCCGGCCTGATATGCGTCGTAAACTTCCTGAATGCCGAGCCTGCGCTCTTCGACTTTCATTCCCCAACTCTTAAGCAGCTGGATCGCGGAGTCTCTCGTAACACCGGCTAAAATACTGCCGTTAAGAGCGGGAGTGACCACAGTACCGTCGATCTTGAAGAACACGTTCATCGTGCCGACTTCCTCGATATATTTGCGCTCAACGCCGTCGAGCCACAGCACCTGGGTGTATCCGAGTTCAGCGGCTTTTTCCTGTGCGCGGATGGATGCGGCGTAGTTACCGGGAGTTTTAGCGAAGCCGATACCGCCTTTAACAGCGCGTACGTAATCATCTTCTACGTAGATCTTAACAGGATTAAGGCCTTCGGGGTAGTACGCTCCGACCGGTGACAATATAAACATAAACATATAGTGGTTCGCAGGATGTACGCCAAGCTGCGGGTCAACGGCAATTATAAACGGTCTTACGTACAGCGACGTTCCGGGATTGGTAGGTACCCAGTCGATATCGATGCGGACAAGTTCTTTAAGTGCTTCAAGTGCGAATTCTTCGTCGATCGGAGGAATGCAGAGGCGCTCGTTTGAGATATTTGCGCGTTCAAAATTTTTCTGAGGTCTGAAAAGAAGCGTACGTCCGTCGGGCGTTCTGTATGCCTTCATTCCTTCAAAAATGCCCTGACCGTAATGGAATATCATTGCGGAAGGATCGAGGGATATCGGTCCGTACGGAACGATCCTTGCGTCGTGCCAGCCCTGACCCTTATCATAGTCCATTATGAACATATGATCCGTAAAAATTTTACCGAAACCCAGCTTGATCTGATCCTCAGGTTTTGCTTTAGGGGTTTTGATCCGTTCAACTTTAATTTCCATCTTAATTTCCTTCCTTTCAAAACGTTGCAAAACGTCGCACAAATAAACTGCACGCGGCGCTTCCGTGCTCCTTTTTAAACTGCCGCTGTGCGTCCGGGGATCGTGCTCCGGTTTTCTTGAAATGCCGGACAAGGTCGTTTCCCCCGACGTTACAAAGTATATCACTTGTACGCCGCGTAGTCAATTTATTAGTTCAAAAACAGTCGATTTATCAGTTCAAAAAGCTACCATGTCAAAAAGGCACACCCGCACTATTAGTCCGTGGAAACGATCCGTAAACAGCGAGATCCCGAATTATCTCCGGGATCTCGAAAATGCGGGAATAGAACTGAACGGGACGATCAGGCTGGTACAAAATATGACTTGACCAATTCTATTATTCCTTTTATCATTTCTTCGATCGTTTTAACGTATACGTTCTCTCTGAAGATCAGATACAGCGCTGCGATTATTGCGCAGATCACAAGGCAGATGATCACTTTGACCCAGATCGAGATCGCGAACTTCTTGCGGTTGAGATTTTTATTGCTCGCAGAGTGAATGATCAGGAATATCCAGCCTATAACCGGAATGCAGTAAAGAACGCTGAGCCAGAAATACGCCCAGGGAGAAAGCAGTTTTAAGCTGCTCTCCTGTGAAGCGGTGCTCTGGACGCTAACAGGCGTTACAGGAACAGGAGCCGCTGCGGTCTTCGCGGCATTTTTACGTGCCGGAGCAGTCTCTTCTACAAATGCGGAAAGTTCGGGAAGTCCGGTCACACCAAGGCTCTCCGCTTCCGCTATAGCCGCCGCAGCCTGATTATATGCCTGTCTGGCTTCTTCGAGCGCGGTGTCATAACTCTTCTTCGCGGCCTCCGCCACTGCGATCCTGCGATTGGCGGATTTTATCGAGGACGTCGCCTGCGCTTCAGCTTTCGCCATTGCCGCGCGTCTCTCCTTTTCCCTCGCTTCCGCTATAGCCGCTTCTGCTTTTGCCTTCGCCTCATCAGCTTTAGCCTGCGCTTCGGCAATAGCCGCTTTAGCTTCTTCTTCCACCCGCTGTGCTTCGAGTCTCGCTTCTTCAGCCTTAGCATCGAAATCTATCTTCTCAGCTTCCGAAACCGTTTCTGTTTCGACAATTGCCTCCGCAATGACCGCGCCGGCAGTTTCCTGAGCGATCGACTCATCCGCCGGAGCAGCCTCTGCCTGAGCGTTTTCCGCGACAGTCTGTTCTTCATTTACTACAGTTTCAGTTTTTTCCTCTTCTGAAACTTCTCCTAAAAAAGCGCCGCATTCCGGACAGAATTTCAATCCGTCATCGATCTTTTTTCCGCAATTACTACAAAACATATGCTACCTCCTTAAGATGTTTCTTCAACGGTATTATTTTACAATCATAAGAAGCAGATTTCAAGAAAAATATTAAAAATGAAAAAAACGGCAAAATGCACGTTGCCAGTTGCCGGTTACTCGTTGCTCGCTGCCGGTTACTCGTTGCTAGTTGATAGTCGCTCGCAGCCCGTTGCCCGTTTCCAGCTCATACACCGCCGCGTCATCGTCGGCGTAATATGCCTTGCGGGTACCGATCTCACGAAACCCCAGCTTTTCATAAAGCATTCTCGCAGGAACGTTGCCCGCGCGAACCTCAAGGAACACAGATGAGGCTCCCACGGCGTTAAAGGCGGTCAGGAGTTCGTTCATAAGGCGCTCGCCGAAGCCGCGCTTCCTGAATTCTTTAAGGACACAGATGCGCTGAACCTCGCACTGGTCAAGCGAAATAAGCCCGCACGCGTACCCGATCATACCCGGAACGTTGCCCTCCGCACGCAGCATTTCGCGCGTTTCAAGATCGTCTTCCGCAGCATAGATATAAGAAAAAATATAATTGCCCGAGCCGAGGGCGCTCGCGATCACGTTCTCGCTCCATGGATCGGAAAAGCAGCGTTTTTCAAGCATTGCGATGGCAGAAATGGTCGGGCCCGATGCGGATGGTTCCATTTTTACCACTCCTTCATATAATTGAGCGCAAGTTTTTCCGGAGCAAATACCGATTTGTCCTCCGCTCCCTCAAAAAGTTCGCGTCCGAGGGCGGCAACGACAGCCGGATCCGGATACGTGACACCGCCATCTGTCTTAAAAGAAAACCTCTTTTCGGCGGCAATTATCTCCGTTATCCCCTTGTTATTAAGGGCGTCGCCGCAGACGCGTATGGCCGAGCCTTCAAATTGGCGCGGTATGGAATCGATCAGAACGTCTGTTTTATCAACTGCAGGAGCGCCGGCGGGAGCCCTTTTTACGTATAAACAGCCGTAAGCGCGCGTATTTCTCGCGTCGACCAGAGCCAGAACAGGAAGCTCGCTGTTCGAAACAGCGTTTTCGGACGCACAGAGCGCATCGAGAGTATTGACACCTATAACAGGAATACCCAGCGCCCGTGCCATGGTCTTAGCCGTTGACGCCCCGATACGGAGCCCGGTAAACGAACCCGGCCCGGCCGTGACGGCGATCAGCTCGAGCATTGACGGAGCCAGCGAATTCGATTCGAGCAGCGCCTGTATTTCCGGCAGCAGCTTTACCGAATGAGTGCGTTTATCCACCTGAGCGACCCTGCCGATCACGGCGTCATCGCGAATAAGCGCCACTCCCGCGCTCGCGCAGGAAGTATCGATCCCGAGTATCAGCATAGATTCACTCCCTCTCCGTTTTATTCCCGTCCGCGCCTGAGCATCCCGGATCACAAGGACACATTATGGTTATGCGCCTTTTATCCTGCTCCGGTCCGTCCACGCGTTCAATACTGACTTTAAAAGTACGTTCAGGAAGCTGCGACAATTCTTCAAATTTATCCGCCCATTCGATGACGGTGATCCCGCCGCCTGACAGATAATCGTCAAACCCGATGTCAATAAGCTCATCGAAATCAGACAGCCTGTAAACGTCCATATGGTTAAGCACGGAGCGGCCCGAACGGTATTCGTTGACAATAGTAAAAGTCGGACTCACAGCATACGCGTCGATCCCGAGCCCTTCGCAGATACCCTGGGTAAAATGAGTCTTGCCCGCGCCAAGCTCGCCGTTTAGCAGGACCACGTCCCCCGGCCTGAGCGTCGCAGCAAGCTTCTTCCCTGCGGCCGCAGTCTCCCCGGCGCTGTGCGTCACCAGCACGAGCCTTTGCAGCTTATCTGTATTCTTATTGATATTTTTCCGCGCTTTACCCTGCATTTTTATTAAATAAAACCCCGAATTTTCATCCGGGGTCTGAGATACAAGCCTGAATAATTAACGTTTGCTGAACTGAGGAGCTCTTCTCGCTTTTTTGAGACCGTATTTCTTTCTTTCCTTCATTCTCGGGTCTCTGGTGAGGAAGCCTTCCTGCTTAAGGTTCGTCTTGCTGTCCGGATCCGCTTCAACGAGCGCTCTGGATATGCCGTGTCTGATGGCACCCGCCTGACCGGTAAAGCCGCCGCCGACAACTTTGCAGTTTACGTCAAACTTTCCGCCGTTTCCGGTGAGTTCGAGGGGCTGACGAACGATGAGTTTCAGAGTCTCAAGTCCGAAATACTCGTCAATGCTCTTTCCGTTAATAGTGATGGTTCCGTTTCCGGGAAGCAGTTCTACTCTGGCTACGGATTTCTTTCTTCTACCTGTTGCAAAATATGTATCTGCCATAACTGAATCCTCCTAAATGAGCCATTAAAACTCGTAAGTTTCGGGCTTCTGAGCCTGATGATCATGCTCTGTGCCGGTGTAGACTTTCAGTTTCCTGAACATCTGGCGTCCCAGCGCGTTCTTGGGAAGCATACCGCGGACAGCGGCTTCCACAGGATAAGTGGGATGGCGTCTGATCATCTCTTTGTAGTTAACTTCCTTAAGTCCTCCGGCATAACCGGTGTGATGGCGGTAAAGTTTACCGGTCTCTTTTTTACCTGTAACAACGACTTTATCCGCGTTAAGGACAATGACGAAATCTCCGGTGTCCTGGTTCGGAGTGTATTCGGGTTTGTTCTTACCGGTAAGTATTCTGGCGACAACAGTAGCCAGTCTTCCCAGCGTCTTACCCTGGGCGTCGATAACGTACCATTTCTTCTTCGCTGCGTCAACGTCAGCGGCTTTTGCTGAATATGTACCCATAGCTTGGTGTTCCTCCTGCTCTGATTATCTGTAGGATCGCCTCATTGCGGCGAACAGACGGCATTTTATTACAATGCCGAACTGCTTGTCAAGCACTTTTTTTCTTGAATTTAAAATATATCTCTGTTTCTTTGATTTTCTCTTTGTTTTTCTCTATTTCTCTCATTTTCTCACTTTTCATTTCAGATTTGTCCGGACACTTTTTTTCAAAAAAAGTATTCAAAAAACGGGCGCGTGGTATATAATATAGTGCGTCATGCGGCCGGGATAAAAACGCCGGCAGAACGGGGCGGAAATTCCAGGCTGCATGCGGTTGTTTTTTATATTTTTTTATAATGGAGAGTTATTTGAAATGAAGTCAAGCACCGAAAGGCTTCCTGTCGAAAGAACGCTGGCCTCAGCAGAGGCAGGACTTACGAGCGCCCAGGTAAAAGAACGGACTGAAAAAGGGTACGTAAATGTCGCCACGGACCTTAATCAGAAAAGCGCCGGAAAGATCATTCTTGGAAATCTGTTTACTTTCTTTAATACCCTTCTCTTCTCCATCGCGGCAGTGTTCGTTTTCTTTATTATCTATTTCAATGCGATAGGCAGAAGCGATATTGCCGGCGAATATTTCGGCATCTCAAAATTCGTTTTCGTGCTTCCCGCGCTTATGAACGTCACTATGGGCACCGTGCAGGAGATCCACAGCATGAACGTCATAAAAAAGCTTAAGATCGTTACCGCCACGAAATCTAAAGTTGTCCGCGACGGAAAAACGTGTGTGATAGACGCGGCCGGGATCGTGCTCGATGACATTGTGGCGATTGCCGCAGGCGACCAGGCGACGGCTGACGTAGAGGTGATCGAGGGCGAGGTTTCCGTCGACGAGTCGATGCTTACGGGCGAATCGGATTATATAAAAAAACTTCCAGGCGATACGATCTTTTCCGGCTCGTCGATCATAGTCGGAGACGCGAGGGCAAGGGTCACGGCAGTCGGAGACGATACTTATTCGGCGAAACTTTCGAAGAAAGTCAAAGGCGGAGCGCGCCACAGATCCGAGCTGATGACAACGATCATAAAAATAATGAAGATATTGTCCGTGATGCTCGTAATTGCGCTCACCGCCGTGATCACCACGCTCGCCATTAAAATATCGCATACCGGTTCGGATGTCTCGATCTGGGGCAGAGCGCTCGACCTGAAAGATCCTGTGGCCTGGGCGCTGATCATATTGACCGGCGGTTCGTTCGGTATCGGTATTATCCCCTCCGGACTCGTACTTACCACTTCGGCGGCTCTGGTCATATCGATCGCCCAGTTGTCCAAAAAGCAAACGCTCATACAGGAATTGTATTCGCTCGAAAATCTTTCGCGCGTTGACGTGATCTGCCTCGATAAGACCGGCACGCTCACTGACGGGACCATGAAAGTCGCCGATACGAAAGCTTTTGTACAGACGGATCTCGTCGAGAAACATATACGCGACATCATTGGCGTTACCGGCGAAAGGAACGCCACGGCGGAAGCCCTGTTCCAGCGGTACGGCATCAGCGAGAAAGTCGATTTCAAGGAAAAGATCCCCTTCTCGAGCGCGAACAAGTATTCGGGCCTCGTTTATAACGACGGTTCTAAACTGCTGATGGGCGCCCCGGAATATCTGCTTCCGAAAGACGACGAACGCCTCTCCTTCTCATCTGACTGCGCAAAACAGGGAAAAAGAGTTATAGCGCTTACACTCGACGGAAATCTCGAGGCATTCTTTGTTATAGAAGACCATATCCGCGAGACCGCGCCCGCCACGCTGCAGTTCTTCAAAGAAAATCACGTGGACGTTAAAGTTATATCCGGCGATAATCCGCTCACAGTAAGCAAGATCGCCGAGCAGTGCGGGATCGTCGGTGCGGACAAATATATCTCTTTAGCCGGCGTTCCGCTCGAAGATATTCCGGACATTTGCGAAAAATATACGATATTCGCGCGCGTTTCACCAGAGCAGAAAGAGGCGCTGGTAAAAGCGCTCCAGAGTCGCGGGCATAAGGTGGCAATGACCGGCGACGGCGTTAACGACATTCTCGCGCTGCGCAAGGCCGATTCATCGATAACGTTCGCAAAAGCGACAGAAGCCGCCAAATCCTGCGCAGACGTCGTGCTGCTTGACAATGACTTTTCGCATCTGCGCGAAGTCGTCGGAGAAGGCCGCCGCGTTATCGGAAATATCCAGAAAACGTCCGTGCTTTACCTCATGAAAGCATTCGGCGTATTTCTGTTGTCATTCGCGCTCATTCCACTTTCTAAAGGACAAATGTGGTTCTCGGTCGAGAACGTTTATATGCTCGAAGCGGCAGTGATAGGCACGGGCGGATTCCTGCTGTCAATGGAGCCGCGGCGCAATCCGATATACGGTTCATTTATGAAGAACATCATTTCGAGAGCGATAGCGGCAGGTCTGCTGGCGGCAAGCGCGCTGCTCCTTCCTATATTGGCGAACGTCATACCAAAGTCGGTCGGAGCAGAGCCGTTCATTATGGACACGAACGTAAGTACCATGATGACGGTAATGATGTCGATCGCAGGTATCGTCGTAATATTCTCCTCCTGCATCCCGTTCAACAAATACCGCACCATATCGCTGCTCGCAGTTACGGCGGTGGCAACGCTTCTCGGGTTCATGCTTCCCAGCGCTTATATCGGAGGAAAGACGATCGGCTCCGAACTTCTGAATTACAATAAAGAAGCAGGAGAATCGATGCTCCAGTCGAAGCTCGCCAGAGAATTCATGCATCCATGGAGGTCCGATGCCGTCCAGAATCTTGTCAAGGATCCGAACGTGTACATCCTTCTCAGAATATTCCTGTACGTTGCCATTCCCGCGTTCATTCTGATAATGTTTGCCGCGGAAAATTATGCGAGAAAAGAATATAAAGACCTTAAGAAAAACCGCGTTTACAGGATAGGAAGAAGGCTTATGCTCTCCTCCGGTTTTATACTCATAATATGGTCGATCGTTGCCATTATAGATCTGATCGCCGCAAAACGTTTTCTGTTTGAGTTCAGATCGGGCGGAAATTTTGCTTCCGGCTTCCTGTACGGTATGAATCTGACGCTCACTATAGTGCATATAATTCTGCACTTCGTGATAGGATTAATGGGCTATATGCTCTGGAAAAATCCGACAAAGAAGAATATAAAGATCGCGTTCGTAATGGGAATGGTGCTGCTGGGCGTTACCGTGTTCAGCCTGGTATTTTCAAACGTATCGGTGATCAGCAGGGACAATATTCTGGTCACGATAGACAATATCGAGATATTGATCATCACACTTATGTACGTCGCCGGAGCGATCATCGTAAGGGCAAATTACAAGTTGGGACTGCTAAAGCCGAGAGATTGAGCGGCATGCAGAAAAGGATCGGAGAATGAGACAGTTTTATATACAGGAGAGACAGGAGGATTGAATCATGTACAGCATCGGAATTGACCTCGGAGGAACGAACGTTGCTTTCGGTCTTGTCAGCGAAGACGGGAAGTTAGTAAGAAAGGAATCTGTTGCGACGGACAGAAACGCCACGGCGGAGGGACTTACTGAAATAATGGCGAAGAAGACGCTCGAATTTATTGACGAGTGGAAAGTACCGCGAAAAGAGATAAGATCTATTGGCATAGGCTGTCCCGGGGCGTGCGACAACGAATCCGGAATATTGATTTTGACCGTGAATCTTCCCTTCCGGTATACGAACATACGTGAGATATTTGCGCGTTTTACGGACATTCCGGTTTATCTGGGCAACGACGCAAACTGCGCCGCGCTCGGAGAAGCACTTTTCGGAGGTGGCAAAGGGGCTCAGACGTGTCTCGCGATCACGCTCGGCACGGGCGTAGGCGGCGGAATAATTATTGACGGCAAGATCTACACGGGGTTCAACGGCGTTGCCGGTGAGCTCGGCCATATGGTCGTACGTAAAGGCGGCATCAAGTGCGGCTGCGGGCGCAGGGGCTGTTTTGAAGCGTACGCTTCGGCCACGGCTGTCATTCGCGAAACGAAAATCGCCGCTAAGAAGCACCCCGAATCACTTATAAATGAACTCTGCGGCGGAGATATGGATAAGATCAACGCAAAGACCGCTTTCGACGCTATGCGCGCAGGAGACAAGACCGGCACAGCGCTCGTAAAGAGATACAGAAAAGATCTTGCCGAAGGGATCATCAATTATATCAATATTTTTCAGCCCGAAGTCATACTGATCGGCGGAGGCATTTCAAAAGAGGGCGAAGGGCTGCTGAAGCCTCTTAGAAAATACGTTTACAAGTTCTCTTACGGGGCTAAGATGCTCCCGAGAACAAGGATTGAAAAAGCCGTTCTGGGCAACGACGCCGGTATCATCGGCGCGGCTATGCTTTCCTGACCGTTCAAAGGTCGATTTTGCACGCTCGTACAGCGCTTTGCTGCTCTATGGACAGAAATATTGCGATGACAATCGAATATTGCGGTTCCGCCTACTGCGGCTGGCAGATACAGGATAACGCCCCCACTGTGCAGGGCGAGGTCGAGCGTGCGCTTTCGGAACTCTGTGAGAAGACTGTCAAAGTAACGGGCTGCAGCAGGACTGATGCGGGAGTGCACGCCAGAAATTTCGTGCTTAATTTTCATACGTCGTCAACGATACCGCCGGAAAGATTTCCTGCCGCACTGAATTCTTTCCTGCCCGGAGACATTGCCGCA
Organism: Clostridia bacterium; assembly: GCA_017963755.1. Taxonomy (GTDB): domain Bacteria; phylum Bacillota; class Clostridia; order UBA1212; family UBA1255; genus UBA1255. The sequence continues at coordinate 18,554 of JAGCTF010000150.1, forward strand.
AAATCCGCATCCGAGGTGCCGGAGTCGTTCCACGCAAGATACGACGCCAGGTTCAAGACGTACAGATATCTGACGTATATTGCCCCCTGCGCCGATACGATGCTTTGGAAAAGGGCGTGGCACATCAAACTCCCTGCTTTCGATACACTTGACAGCCCGGAACGGGAGGAACGTTTAGCGGCAATGAATTCCGCCGCTTCTTATTTTACAGGTACTCACGATTTTTCTGCTTTCCGGGCGGAAGGCAGCAACGTCCGGAGCACCGTCAGGACGATCACAGACGCGTCGGTTTTTATGCTCGATCCGTTTTTCGGAGGTGAGCATCCCCTGCTCTGCTTCGAGGTGCGGGGCAACGGTTTTTTGTACAATATGGTGCGGATCATGGCCGGGACCCTGATGGATATCTACAAGAATAAATTGACCCCCGGCGAAATACCGCAGATCATAGAATCACTTGACCGCACGCGAGCAGGAATGACAGCGCCGTCTGACGGATTGTATCTTTACAAAGTGGAATATTGACCCTTTTTTATCTTATTATCTCATAACTTTCGCACGTCTCAAAGGGTGCGTCTGTCTCCTCTGATGCCGCTTTCTGAGATCAGCGGCTCGATTCCCGGGAGCATTTTCGAGAAGAGCACCGCTCCGCATGTCGCGAAGAACAGGAGCACCAGCTGTTTTACGCACATCAGCAGCACTTCGATCATGCCGGAAGCGACCGGCCCTGCGCTGAGGAGCGAAAGGAGCGAGAGTATCCCGCTCAGGGCAAGTGAAAGAAGCAACTCTGCACCTACGAAAAAGATAACGGCGAAGAGTGCGGAAACTTTAGGATATTTTCGAGTGCAGAGAGTGGAAACGAATATTGCTTTTCTTCCCCACAGTCCCGTAAGTTCTACGCTGTACGCGGCATAGATCGTAACGTAATAAATGAATATGCCCGGAATAAAGCACATCATCAGTCCGAGTCCCGTAAACAGGCGGACTATAAACATAGTAATGAGCAGTTTTGGAAAACTTTTGAAGGAAAGTTCAAAAAGCAGCGAGAAAGTAATCTCGCCTTCCGCGGCCATTCTGTGCGAAGGAGAGTTTTCCGGAACGTGGAGCGACCCCATCCTGCTTCCGGCAAAAATCACGGCCCCGGCCTCTGTTATCAGCGAGATAGACGTCAATAACGCCGTAATACCCAGATATAGAAATACTTTACCGTAAAAATCACCGTAGTCCTGCATCGCCGCTCCGGCATTGGCGGAATTATTGAAATTATCTATCAGTAAAGACGCAGGCGTCGCTTTTTCAAAATTCATATCGATTACGAATACCTGCAATATTGCCAGAGGAAGCGTCACCGCGAGCACGAGCATCAGCAGCTTTAAAAAGCCGCTTTTATAACAATCCCAGCTGTCACGCATGATCTCGCCAAAAGAAAATACGCCGCCGTCTTTCTCCGGATATTCCGGAGCCGCGCCGCCTTCTTCTTCCTGGCCGTTCATGTTTTCCCTGTCTTCCGTATCGATCATATTATTTTATTTTTCGCTGTTATTTCATTCCGCTGATCTTTTTCTTCTTAGATTTCAAAGGCTTTCTGGAACTGAATCCGGTAGTCCCCTCTTCCGTTTTCCCGTGCTTTTTCTCCCAGCGCGGTACGGCGAATTTTATGTAGAGCCAGACTGCAAAAAAGCCTATCAAAGAGAAGAAGAGCGCAAACAGATGCCAGAAAAACGTATAATCCAGGAACGAACCCACGACGTATCCGTTTCTGAAATAGGTGTCTATGATATTCTTCAGGCTTATTCCCGCACCGATTTTATGGAGCTGTACGAGTATAAAGAAAAACAGTACGACTATTACTGCGGTGAGATCCGCAAGCAGCAGGAAAATAAGCTGGCGGCTGCGGCGTTCGTTAACGTCAAGGAAATACAGATACATAACGTATACACCGAGCCCGGAGAGGATCATAAAAGGCCAGCTGATAAGATCGAGTGTTATATAAAGAACAATAAACGGTATGCCTCCGAGCACTCCTCCGAGCAGCCCGAAAAGATAAGAGATGCCGTAGCGGTTATTCTTCTCCTCTTTCTGCTTGAGTTTTTCAGATTTTCCCAGTTCGGTAGGATCTACCATTAAAGCACACCTCGCAGGAATATTAAAAATCTTCTGTATCTTAGTGCACTGAGCAAAGAGGCGAACGCGATTTCAAAGAGCGTTCATACGGCAGCGGCCGTTTTAACCGGTCCCGGAGATCTGCTCAAAGCTTTTCGAATATCGCGTCAAGCTTTGCATCTATCTCTTCGACGCTCACGTTTTCAACGAATGACAGTTCGCTGACCAGCGCCCAGTATACGCCGCGGTAAATTTTATTTTCTCCCGCAGAGAGTGTACGCTGCCGTTCTCTGAGCCTAAGATACTTATAAACTTCAACGGTTTCAAGTATATCGCCGCCGCGGAGTTTGTCCATACTGACCTTGCTTCTCTTGCTCCAGGTCTCGCCTTTAACGTCTACAGGAACGTTAAAGTGTTCGTAAACTTCAGGAAGCTTTTCAGGACCGATCAGGCACCGGAGTCCGTTTTCGGCCGCTTTATCTGTAGGAACATTGACTTTTACTCTGTTCCCGGAAAAAGATATTACGTAATATTCTTTTACCTCGCCAAGTACTTCTGAGTGGATAATATCTTCAACTACTCCGGCTCCGTAAAAAGGGTAAGCAAGTTTATCGCCAATATTAAAACGCATCACATACTCCATTTCTCAATTGCAGGGGACCTGGTCTCCGGGTCCTTCTGAACAGCAAAATCAAAAAATCTGCTATGCAAAAAGACATAAATATTATATACTATTTAACGCGGTTTTTCAAGGCGTTTGTTATGACGTTGGGCCGCAGCTTTTCGCGACCGCGCGTATTTTGGGAGGTATTTAATTATGATCTACACGCATGATTTGGATAAGCTTAAAAGCACATTTGAAAAAGTGTTCGGCAAAGGCGACGGGATAAGGGTATTCGACGCTCCGGGAAGGGTGAATCTCATCGGAGAACATATAGATTACTGCGGAGGCCGTGTATTCCCTGCCGCGCTCACGCTTTCAAATACCGTGCTTTGCAGAAATAACGGGTCAAGGAAAGTGCGGATGTACGCGACCGACCTGAAAATAACGTCAGAATTCTCTCTGGACGACATTGACGCCGCGAAAACTCTTAAGTGGGGCAATTACCCGGCGGGAGTTGCGAAAGAGCTTGCCGGAGCAGGCTGCGAACTGGAGGGTATGGATATGCTGTTTGACAGCACGCTGCCTTTCGGATCGGGATTGTCCTCGTCAGCCTCCGTCGAACTCGCGTCAGGGCTCGCGATGCTCTCATTCTCAAAAAACGCGAAGACAATGGCTAAAAAGCTTGACCGCGTGCAGCTTGCGCTGGCCGGTCAACGTGCGGAGAACCGGTTCTGCGGCGTTAATTGCGGCATTATGGATCAGTTCGCTTCGGCAATGGGAAAAGAGGACAATGCGATACTTCTTAACTGTTCGACGCTCGAGTTCAGCTACGTTCCGCTGAAACTTGGAGATTATACGCTAGTGCTGGCAAATACGAAAAAGAAGCACTCTCTTGGTGCGTCGAAGTACAACGAGCGCCGCGCAGAGGTGGAGGAAGGGCTTAAACTTATGCACGAGGCGCTGCCTGACAAAAAGTTTAACAATCTTTGCGAGTATTCGGAGGATGATTTTACTCAGGCGAGGCCTGTGCTCGATAAAGAGCCTGTGATCAGGATGCGCGTCGAACATGTAATAAGGGAAAACGCAAGAGTGACGAAGGCTGCACATGAGCTTTCTAACGGAGACCTCAGGAGTTTCGGAGTAACGCTCAGGGAAGCAAACGATTCGATACGTTACCTTTACGAAGTGACCGGAGACGAACTGGACGCCATGTTCGAAGAGGCGCAGAATTTTGACTACTGTCTGGGTTCAAGGATGACCGGAGCCGGTTTCGGAGGCTGCACGATCAACATCATTCCGACCGGCGCTGCCGACGAATTCTGCCGGGAGCTCGGGGCAAGATATGAAAAGCGCACAGGCATCACTCCGGAGTTTTACGTATGCTCTATCGGAGACGGCGTCAGAGAACTCAAGTTCTGATAATTGCCGGTTCTTCACACGACCTCAATATAACAGAAAAGTCCGCGCCTGCTGCCTGCCGCGCGGACTTTTTTGTATGCTTTCCGGTCAGCCGCTCCCTTAGCAGCCCGCCACCCGCACTCCTTTTAATTTGACCGCGAGCGGCCCTTCGTAGGAAGAATCCGCGTATCTTTCTAAAGAAAAAGTCATGTCCGCCTGGGCTTCTGAAATATTGCCGTTGATCGAACCTCCGGTGAGCACTTTCACACCGTCGTCCGTAAACAGATACGCGAGCCTGATCTCGCCGCCGAAGAAGCCGGAGAAGCTGTCTAACTGAAAGTCGGAGAAGCTTACGGGATACAGACATCCCGCTTTCAGTTTGTCGAACGCTTCGGTCCCGCAATCCACTTTCAAATTAAAGTACAGTCCCGTGGGTTCAGCACCGATGTATCTCGAATGGCGCGTATTGCCGTGCAGTAATTCGAGCTTACCGTCACTGATGAGTTTTCTGGAAGGCATAAATATGCCTTCGCTCGAGTACGGCGCGTCGGGAACGGCAGTGACGGACAGTTTTTCGCCCGTGATCTTATCCCCCTGCACGTTCGTGCCTTTCACCCAGTCTGAGTAGCCCGGGAATACCATCGAGGTGCATGAACGCTCCAGGTAATAATTCAGTACCGTTTTAAGGTGCTTCCCGGACAGAATGATGTCATACACTCCCGCCTGCGGAGGATCGATGGCACCTGCCCTGTCGCGCACGGTCTTCAGTGCCTCACGCACCGCTCCGCCGAGTTCGTGCAGGTTTTCAGGTTTATAATTAAAATCAAAATACTGCTCCACGTCGCGCGGTTCTTTGCATTGGACAACGTACTCCCCGCGTACTCTGCGCTGCACGTACGCCACGTCGGTCCCGGCGGAGGTCAATATATGTATCCTGCTCACCGAGCCGAATATCTCGGCACTGTTAACGAACGAAAAATTGTCCGTATCCGCGCCGTAAAGCTCTTCTGCCGCAGCCAGACACATCTCCTTAGCATCCGCGGTACCGTCCTCATCTATGACCGCATTGTCCCCCGCCTGACCAGGCCCGGGCACATACATCTCATAATATTTGTTCTTGACGAATCCCGCGGCATCGTAAGCCTTTATAAGTTCAGCTTCTACTTCGAGAGCCGTCTGTCCCGGAAACAATTTTATCTCAGACTCGCCTTTCATACGCTCGCCGTCCGAAACGTGATCCCGGAAAACTCTTACGCGAAAGCCGCTTACATTGCGAAGTCTTGGCATATCAAGCGCTTTTCGTACGAAATACAGTTCCGCCGTTTCCTTCTTCTCTTCGGTGATTATATATTCAGCTATTCCCGCCGCTTTAAGCGCGGCTAAAATCATATTAAGCATACTTGAAAACCTCCTGCGCATCTGTCAGCCGAGCCTTATCCGCGCTTTGATGTACGGGCCGCCGTCTGAAACTTTCACGAATTCCTTGTACCCTTTTCCGCACATTCCGCTTCCGGACAATTCCACGTTCGGGCTCATCATCGATATCGATTTCAGCAGGTCCGGGACGTAACCCGTAAGTACCACGGGCGACAATACCCTCCCGGTGAATTTGCCGTTTTTTATTTCCCTCGCGTGGCTGACCATGCACTGGATACCCCAGTTTTTAGGATCCTCCATGCCGCTTGTGGGATTTTCGAGCATAAAACCGTAATCGATCGAAGCTATCATATCCTCCAGGCTGTCATTGCCGCCCTCGAAAAACGTGTTCGTCATGCGCGTGTAAGCTTTGGCCGCGAAATCCTGCCTTCTGCCGTTGCCCGTAGGCACGCTTCCGAGCGCAAGAGCGCTGAGCGTATCGCATATCCCGCGTTTCAGTATGCCCTTCTCAATGATCACCGTATCGTGCGCTTCGACGCCCTCGTCGTCAAAGAAATAACTGCCGGTCTGCGCTGCGGCCGAGCCGCCGTCGTGCATCGTGACAAGTTCAGAGGCGACCTGCTTCCCGATATACTCTTTTGCGAGCGCCCGGTCTTTTACGAACATATCCATCTCAACGCCGTGCCCGAACGCTTCGTGTGCGATCATACCGGTCACGTCCGGGGTACAGACGCAGTCGTACGTACCGGGGACCATCGGCTCGCTCTTAAGGAGCATGACCGCCGTATCCGCAAACGACTGAAGTTTTTCTTCAAGTCCGTCAAGTATTTCCGCGCCTCCGAGCCCGGATACGCTGCCGTATGCGTCTTTGATCTCCTGTCCCCTCCTGGCCAGTGCCGTAGCTCCGCCCACGGTCCAGAGATAGTTCTGCTCGAGGTCGCGTTTTTTTGAAAGGAATATCTTATGAACTTCCTGGTAGCTCACTCTCACGGCGCAGTCCAGAAGCCCTTCCGCCATCGAAAGGCCTTTAAGTCTGAGTTCAGTGATGCGGTCAATTATCCCTCTGTCGCCAAGTTCTTCAGGGTGTATCAGGTATTCGGTGCTCTTGCTGAAGCGCAGTTCTGTCTCGGTCAATTTCCCTCTTTCGAGCTCACCGCCAGGCAGGTTCAGACCGTTCCGCATGCCGGTTACTTTCTCGCGTATCACGCGCAGCACGCCGTCAATATCCTTTTCGGAAAAATCGTTGAAACTGTACTCTGCGAACCCTTTCGCGTCGCGCACGCGCACAACTATCCCCCTGCCGGTCTGCAGCTGATCCGCCGAAGCCGAAACACCGCCCGCCGAAACCGAATACGTACGGGAATGATTGTCCGCAGCGAGGATGCTGTAATAATCATATTCTTTTTCAAGCGCCGCACCGAGCTTCCGGAGTGCAGGTTTGACACCTTCCAGATATGCGCTCGGCCGTACTGTTTTGTAAGAGTTTTCCATAAGCACTTCCTCCGTGATCAGATTTTCCCGGCGTCGTGCGGGTACATTATTGATGCTGCAAGTTTTTCCGTTTTGTCTTTTCCGAACAGCTTTTCCACTAGCTTCAGTCCGAATTCCGTAGCGCATCCGGCGCCTCTGCCCGTTATCAGATTACCGTCTTCAACTACCGGTTCTGTCAGATATTCGTAATCGCTACCGGTGAGACATTCGGGGTACGACGTCACCTTCCTGCCGGAAAGGATCCCGGCGCGTTCGAGCGCTATCGGAGCGGCGCAAATGGCAGATACGACCCTGCCTTCTTTGAACATGCGCGCGGCAAGTTCCGTCACGCGTTCGTCGTCGCGCAGGCTGTGAGAATTCGGACCTCCGCCGGGCAGGACCAGGCAGTCAGCTTCATGCCCGTCTCCGGCTTCCTCCCACAGCGCGTCGGACAATATCGTTATCCCGTGGTTGCCTTTCATCCGCCTGTCTCCGGTCATGCTCACTACGGTCACCTCCGCGCCCGCGCGCCTCAGCAGATCGACGGGGGCAATAAATTCCGTTTCTTCGAACCCGTCGTGTACGAGTACCAATACTTTCACTTTATCCGAACCGTTTTTAACCATTTTATTTACCATCCTCTCCGAAATAATTATCCAACTCAGCCGAAAGCTTAAGAATATTGTCAACGAATACCAGTTCCCCGCCTTTCGGAGGCACAGGCAGACTCTTTGCATTGCCCGAAGGCAGATAAATCTTAGTAAAACCGAGCCTGATCGCTTCATTTACCCGTTTTTCTATATTTGTGACGGAACGGATCTCTCCTGTCAGGCCGAGCTCGCCTATATATACGGCCTCGGACGGGAGCGGAACACCGCGGTATGACGACATTATCGCAGCGCAGACAGCCAGATCAGAAGCAGGTTCGTTCAGGCGTATCCCGCCCACAACGTTTATGAACGTGTCGAACTTGCCGAGAGCGTAACCGGCGCGCTTTTCGAGTACCGCGATGAGCAGCGATACTCTGTTATAATCGAGCCCGGCGCACATACGGCGCGGCATATTGAGAGAAGAGCCCGAAACCAGCGCCTGGATCTCAAGCATCATAGGTCTGCTGCCTTCCATTGCCGCCACCACAGCCGTGCCGCTCACGCCTTTCGGCCTGCCTTCGAGCAGAGCGGAAGACGGATTTTCGATCTCGGCAAGCCCGCTGTCACGCATCTCGAAAACGCCGATCTCGTTCGTTGACCCGAACCTGTTTTTCACGGCGCGCAATATCCTGTAGCTGAGATGGCGCTCGCCTTCAAAATACAGTACCGTATCTACCATATGTTCAAGCACGCGCGGCCCTGCGATGGAGCCCTCTTTCGTTACGTGCCCGACGATGAATACGGTGATCCCGAGTATTTTCGCTATACGCATAAACTTCGCGGTGATCTCGCGGACCTGGCTCACGCTGCCCGGAGCGGAAGTCAGCTGCTCGTCCTCCAGCGTCTGTATCGAGTCGAGCACTATATAAGAAGGTTTCGTGGCGTCTATCTGAGCAACTATGCTGTCTACCGACGTTTCGTTGTAAATAAACAGCTGTCCTTCCTTTACTCCGAGCCTTTCGGCGCGCATCTTGATCTGGGCAGGGGATTCCTCGCCCGAGACATAGAGAACGTCACCCTGCCTGGCGAACCTGTCGGCTATCTGCAGGAGTATCGTGGATTTTCCGATGCCGGGCTCTCCGCCTACGAGTGTGACGGACCCCATTGTTATCCCGCCGCCGAACAGATCGACGAGTTCCTTTATGCCGCAGGAGA
>JAGCTF010000151.1 GCA_017963755.1 Clostridia bacterium
GGCAGTTCGGCCTGAAGCTCGGAGCGGATATCCGCCAGCTCATCGAAAGACTCGGAATTGGCAAGCATTGACGACACGCTCTCGAGGTAATCCATATCGGCCCGGACGCGGCCAGCAAGCTTGCCCACCGTCTCCGTCGCCGCCTTATGCTTGCGATACTTTTTATAATATAGCTGGGCGTTGGCCGCCACCGAATGGGAAGGATCCAGCTCCAGTGTGAGCTCACGATTTTCCGGATCGTAATAATCCTTGATAGTGATCTCCTGCGCGAATTCGGGCAGGTCGTACAGCTGGCCGGTTATCAGATCGCCCAGCTGCTTCTCACGCTCGAACCCCGCAGCATCATCCAGCTCGCGCCGGTATTCCTGGTATTTTTTGGACAATTTCTCGATATTTCCCGATATTTCCCGGTTTATCACCGCTTTTTCCCGTTGAAATCTGTCCGATTCGGACTTAGCGGTGAAGAAGCGGTCAACGGCTAAATTTACGGTATTATAGGTTACCTGATCGCCTACGCTGAAGGCGCGGGAGCACACCGAGAGGCAATGAAAATCTTTTCCGCCTTTGATCAGCGCCGGGTGGTAGTCGCCCGAAAGGATCTCGGATTTCGCGGAATCCAGCACTTCGCAGAGGCGGGATATTTCGGCTTCGGTCAATGCCGCCGGAGGCGCGGCGGGGTCAATATCCGCGTCGATGCATATTGCGTCGCACAGCATCGGGCTGAAACCGGCGGCAACGGCCAGCAGGCATTTCGATACGGTCTGCGCCGCGGCTTCGCTTAAGGTGCGTTTTATCAGCTCCGGCGTGAGATCCAAGGGACTGATCTTATCCTGAGCCGGCGGCGGAGTGTACGGCCTGGCGGGCATGATCTCGCGGTAGCGGTTAACGGAAAAGTCCGCGTGCCTTATCGCGTCGTGTATTATCCCGGCGGAGTTCAGCAAAATGATGTTGCTCTGGCGGTTCATGATCTCAAGAACGAGGCGCTTGATCTCGTTGTCACCCATCTCGTTCCTGGTCTCGAACTCCAGCACCGCCACGCGGTCAAAGCCCTGCTGCCGCACGGCTGAAAGCCTTGCCCCTGTGAGGTACTTTCTCAGCACCATGCAGAAAGGCGGAGGCAGCGCGGGATTCTCTTTTTTGCTGCGCGTGAGGTGTATGCGCGCGGAGGCGGGATCTGCGCTCAGCAGCAGGCGGTAATGCTCCGAAGACGCGTGAATCAGCATAACGAGCTCACCGGGCTCGGGCTGGAATATTTTTTCCACTCTTCCTCCGGTGAGCAGGCCGCTCAGTTCATCTATTACCGCGTGCAGAACGACGCCGTCAAATGCCATTTAACGAGATCCCTTTCAGTCAAGCTGTTTGCGAAGTTTCGCGAACTTCGGAGATTTGCTGTCAAGCATAGCGAAAGACTCTTCCGTAGGAATATCTTCCTTGCCCGCGAGCAGGTAGTTTCTGAGTACGCCGGTCAATATGAACGGTCTTACGAATGCGGAGTGTATTACGCTCCAGATAAGTATTCCGGCCACGACTGCGGCGGCAATTGCGAGGGTTTTAGGGTTGGAGAGTATTCTGGTCACGGTGTCGCTTTCTTCAGCGTTTGCCGCTGCGAATTCGAGTGCGAAGCGTTCAAATGCGGCGGGGAAGAACGAGAAGATCAGATAGAATATTCCGGCGAATACTCCGCCGATCGCGAGCAGCGACAGGAGCGTCATTCCGAATATGCGGCCCATGTTTTTGGCGAAAGTTTTACCGTGCTTGAAGAAAAGCACAGCGCCTTCACACGTTGCCCGCACAGCGCCCTTTTCTTTGCGGAAGAACACCCAGCCGAGGCAGCAGTCGCAGAGGTAGGCGACAAGAGTATTGACCGCGGTCGATATTGCAGAGCCTACTGCATTTCCGGTATCTCCGCCGATCGCACCGCCTACTTTGGTTATAGCGCGTCCGAGCTGCGAAAAGATGCCGCGGATGGCTGCCGTAACCGCAAAGAAGCCGGCAACGGTGGCGAAGCGCTCTTTTACTTCGCGTTTACCTTCCTGATATACGTTTTCGGGCAGTTCGCCTTCAATGATGCCTCTGGTCATCATTGCGACCTGGCCGGCTTTGTAGAGGTATGCCACGAAGCGGGCGAGCAGTGCGAGTACGATGAGGCCGACTACTAATCCGATGACGAGCCCGATGGGGCCTTTGTCAAAGAATTTTTCGGCAATAAAGAAGCCTCCGACAGTGAGCGCGGCAAGTATTGCCAGCGAAATGATGTCGAAAATCAGCCTGCGGATCGAAAAGCCTAATGTTTTTCTGTAGATTTCACCGTTTGTCATGAGGGTTCCTCCCTGTATCTGGTCGTTTAGTATTGCCGGCGGATGTCAACGTGCCGGAGCAGTGTTATTATAGACTTTTCACGCGGCGGGCGCAACTGCAGGCGGCGGGCAACTATCTCAGATGAGTTCAGAGTTAAAAGTTGCTCCTGAGTCTTTAAAAAACGTCGGCAAATGAGTATAATAAACACGAAAAATAAATTGCCCCGTGGGCGGATAAAAGATAACAGCGAAAAAATCAAAACATGGCGATGATCAACGGCAACGATAAAAGCATACTTGAGTTTCTGCAAAGCCGCGCTCTGGAGGGCAGGGCCAGGTTACATATGCCCGGGCACAAGGGCCGCGCGCTTACGGGGGAGTTCTGGGACGAACTCTTCAAGATCGATCTGACGGAGCTGCCGGATACGGACGATCTGCACGAGCCCGAAGGCATGATCGCGCGGTCGCAGGAGAGGGCCGCGGCGCTGTGGGGAGCGAAAAGGTCGTTTTATTTAGTCGGGTCAAGCACTGCAGGGATACTTGCCGGCGTGCTGGCGTGCGTCGGGGGTGCGGGAGGCAACCGGATAGACCCACACGCTCAGGGCGCGGGCAACAGATCAAAAAAAACAGTGATAATCGCCCGAAATTGCCACAAAAGCGTGTACAGCGCATGCGATATTGCCCGCGCACGGAAATCGTTCATAATGCCTGATATTGACCCCGAGAGCGGCATATTCTTATCGGTCCGGCCGGAGCAGGTCAGCGAAGCGATCGAACGCGAAAAGGGCAGAGCGGCGCTGGTAGTGATCACCTCGCCCACGTACGACGGAATAATCAGCGATGTCAGCGGTATTGCCCGCGTGTGCCGGAGAGCCGGGGTTCCGCTGATGGTCGATGAAGCGCACGGGGCACATCTCGGACTCGGAAGTTCAGGCGGAGGAGAGGGAGTCTTCCCGGGCGGCGCAGTCAGAGCCGGTGCGGATATCGTGATCCAGAGCCTCCACAAAACGCTTCCGAGCCTCACGCAGACCGGAATCGCGCATTTTTGTTCGGAAGATAAAGAACTCGGGGGGCGGTTCGCTTCGATGCTTGCGCGAGTGCAGTCGTCAAGTCCTTCTTACGTGCTGATGGCGTCAATGGATGCGTGCGTGCGTTTGATGGAGAGCCGCGGTGCTGAACTGCTGCGGGTTTGGCGGGACAATTGCGAATATGCGGCGGAAGAGATAGCGAAATTTAAAAACGTGAGGCTTTTCCGGCCGCGCTCAGGAGCATTCGGGATCGATCCGTCCAAACTCTGCCTGATCACGCCTGACGCCGGGATCTACGCCGAAAAACTGCGAAAGGACGGGATCGATTGCGAAATGGCGCTCGGGCGCGAGCTTTTGCTGTACACGGGACTCGGAACGGACAGGGAAGATATTGACCGCGCAATGGAAGTGCTCCGCAGGCTTGATTCAGAAAACATCGCCGAACTCCCTCATGTTCCGTTTCCGCTGAAATTGCCCCGGCGCGGCAGAGTGCTTCAGGACAACGCAATTTTCGAAGCCGGTCTGGCTTCCCCCGAGGCTGTTTTGCGGTCGATCGGCGGCGTGAGCACCGTATATGCCTGGGTGTATCCGCCGGGCATTCCGCTTATCTGCCCCGGAGAGAGGCTTGACCGCCCGCTGGCAATATGGCTCGCTGCCTTTCTCGCTTCCGGCCGCGGGAGACTGCATCTTGACAAACCACCTGTTTAAGTGTAAACTATGCGCGTAACGAAATATTCAGGCTAAAAAGGAGAGAAATCGAATGAAACGCATAAAAACTTTACAGACCAAAGACCTTAAGAACAGCGCAAAGAACGGCGGCTGCGGCGAGTGCCAGACTTCATGCCAGTCCGCTTGCAAAACTTCCTGCGGCGTAGCAAACCAGAAGTGCGAGAATAAAAAGGGCTGAGCTATAAAAGCCCGGCGCGAAAAAACATGAGACAAGTTGCCGCCCGGAACAGAACTCCGGGCGTTTCTTGGTTATAAAGCGGCCGGTGAAAGGCGTGTCAATAACATTCAGGGGGAAGAGCGGATGATACATCAATACAAACTTGACGGATACAATATCGTGCTGGACGTGTACTCGGGAAGCGTACACGTTGTTGACGACCTCGCGTACGACGTGATTGCCGCGATGGATAGCGGTACAGATGAGGCGCAGATCGTGGCAGATATTTCGCTTAAGTACGGAGAAGACGAAGCGGAAGTCAGGGAATGCATTGACGACGTGCACGAACTTAAAGCGCAGGGCAAGCTGTTTACCGAAGATCCGTTCGCCGGCCTTGCCCCGAAGCTTAAACACCGCTCCAAAGATATTAAAGCGCTCTGCCTGCACGTCGCTCACACGTGCAATCTGAATTGCCAATACTGTTTCGCCAGCCAGGGCAAGTTCCACGGCGAGCGTGCACTGATGAGTTTCGAGGTCGGAAAACAGGCGCTCGATTTTCTCGCTGCGCATTCGGGCAATCACCGCAACCTGGAAGTGGATTTCTTCGGCGGAGAGCCGCTTATGAACTGGGACGTAGTGAAACGCCTCGTCCTGTACGCCCGCGAGATCGAGGGGCCGCTGAACAAAAATTTCCGTTTCACGCTCACGACCAACGGCATGCTGCTGAATGACGAGGTCATCGATTTCTGCAACGAGCACATGCATAACGTTGTCCTCAGCCTCGACGGGCGCCGGAAAGTCCACGACCGTCTCAGAAAAGATTACGCGGGGAGAGGCAGCTACAGCCGTATCGTGCCGAAGTTTCAGCATTTTGTCGAGAAGCGCGGCGATAAGAGCTACTATATGCGCGGCACCTTCACGCATTTTAATACGGATTTCACAAAAGACATTTTCCACATGGCTGACCTGGGCTTCACGGAGCTCAGCATGGAGCCTGTGGTCTGCGCGCCAGGCGACCCTTACGCCCTCACCGAAGAAGACCTTCCTGTGCTGTACGAGCAATACGAAATACTTGCCCGCGATATGCTGCGGCGCGCGCGCGAAGGCAAGCCCATAACCTTCTACCATTATATGATTTCGCTTGACCACGGTCCCTGCATCTACAAGCGGCTGTCGGGCTGCGGCTCCGGCACCGAATATTTCGCCGTTACGCCGTGGGGCGACCTGTACCCATGCCACCAGTTCGTCGGCGATGAAAAGTATTTGATGGGCAACATCTGGGACGGTGTGACGAATTCTGCCCTTGAGGACGAGTTCCGCGATTGTAACGTGGAGTCAAGGCCGGAGTGCAAGGATTGCTGGGCCCGGCTTTACTGTTCGGGCGGCTGTGCGGCCAATGCCTACCACGCGGGCGGCAATATCAATGCCATTTATGAGTATGGCTGCAAGCTGTTCCGCAAGCGCATCGAGTGCGCGATCATGCTGCAGGCGGCAATGGCTGAACTCTAAGTGGCAAGTAGCAAGTGGGCGAACCGAGTGATGGCACGAATTTTGGGTCTCATGCGAACCCCGGAATTGGTTCGCATTTCGGTCAAACAAAATTCTTAGCCATTCACTCGGCTTCGCCAGAGAAAAATAAAATAGTTAAAGAAGCCTTAAAATAGTGGCAAGTTGGAAGTGGCAGGCGGACCGGGTGATGGCACGAATTTCGGGTCAATCTATCCTTATTCCGCCCCATTCGAGCACGGCAAATCCCTCGCGGATAAACGTCGGAAACTCCTGGGGCGTTAATTCGTCCGCAATTTCAGGATCACACGCCGAAAACAGAATATAGACCTGAAAAATATAGTCCGGCAGTGGAGATACAACGACAGGCATCAGCGCGTTGACATCCTCACCGAACAAAAACTCTATGCGGTTGCAGCTGTTTTCAGCCATGAGCGGCAGCCAGAAAGTGATAAAATCAGCCTGCTGTTTGTAATCAAAACCCATTGCCCCAAGCGCATCCTCGAGAAACTCCGCCGTATCTTCGCTCGCGACAACGAACCCTTTGTCGCTGAAAGACGGGGCAGGGCAGGCGCTTCCGCACTCGGCCTCAAAATACATGTAAGGGTATTGTCTGCCGTCCATAGTTAGCGTACCGTCCGGCGATGCGGTGAACTTCCACCCGTCCTCGACAGGATATTCCGGGTACGTAACAGTCAGCAATTCAGGATATCCGAGTTTTACGCATACGTCCGTTTCCGTTTCGGGGAAAAAGTACAGCACGGGCTTATACTGCAGCGGAGGCCTGATCATATTGATCATATTCGCCCAGTTGATCGCGCTGAATGCTGTAACGGGCAATAACGCCAGCGATACGACCATTGCCGCGATCCTGAGCGGCAGGTCTCTTTTAACGGTAAGCTTCCTGACCATAGCTTTTATTCCGAGGACAATGAATGTGATCCCGGCCAGTACCAGCAGGATGATCCAGAGTAAAATGAGAATTCTTCCCGCGGACCAGTCGCTGTCAATTCCGAATACGGCCATAAGGAAGTTTTGCGGCAAATCTTTTATCATGCTCCAGCCTCCGAAATAGCGCATAAAACGTATTATCGGGATGGGTGTGAGGATCGAGAAGAGGGCAAGGAATATGCAGAAAAGGTTTCTTGCGGTGCCTTTTTTCCTGATCGAGCAGAGGCAGACAACGAAGAGCGCTGCGAGGAGCACGCAGACGATACTGACAAGCCGGGTTGATGTTGAGTTCGGATTTGCCAGCCACAGATTCTCGGATTCCAGAAGGTAGGAACGGCTTTTCAGAAACATAACGAGCACATAGGCGGGATATACCGCCCCGAGCAGGAGCTCGACTGTGCCGGCGATCATTGCCCAGCGCTCAACGCCGCGCATTTTTACTGCCCGCACGATGCCGAACACACACGCTATAACAGCGGCAGCCAGCGCCCCCGCAGCCAAAGAAACGATAAGATAAAAATGATTCATATTACCACCTTTTCATCACTCGGTTCGCAACTTGCCACTTTCAACTTGAAACTTTTTTAGTGATCTTCATCTTGTAGAGTTGTGCCGCATTTTCGTGGTTAAATGCGATGTAGTACGTGTCATTTACCCAGAAAATCGACTCGGACTCCCAGGGAAAATCGAGGAGCAGCTGGTCGACGTAGTTGCCGTCCCAATCGTAGATCTGCAGGAAATTTGAATCGCCGCCGCTCATGGGGAAGTAGATGTAATTTTCATCCGAACCCATACCCTGCGCCGTGTAGCCGGTATTGTCCGTGCGGTCGAATGAAGCAATGCAGTTAAGCTCGCCGTCGAGGAAGTGCAGCTTTTTTCCGCCCTGGCTGATAGCGAATTTGTCCCGCTGCGCGCTGTAGGTGATCGCACCGGCACCATTTTCGATGTCGATCGTCTGCTCTTTCACAGAAAGATCCGAAGGATCGATGGAGGTCAAAATTTTCCCCTCTTTATTCCCGTGGGCAACGTACAGCAGCCCGGTCTTGCTGTCATACGTCATGTCGTTGCCGTGGAAAAGATAGATCGGCGCGCTGGTCTTCACGATCTTTTTCGTCTTAAGGCTGCATTTGCGCACGATACAATCGCCGTTCTCGGACTGGCGAAAAACAAAATAAACGTATTTACCGTCCGAAGCCGCACCCTGGGCGCTGGTGAACTCGCCCTGACCGGAGCACGTGAGCACAGGCTTTAACTCGATCTTGTAGCTGTACTTGTCCCCGGAAGCGATCACCTCACTGAGCGGTATCCCGCTGCTTTCCTCGGTATTGACGCATCCCGCGCAAAAGGCGAGGGCTAAAGACAATGCGGCCAGCGCCGCGGTCAAAAACAGTCTTTTTCGCATTTTATCACTTCTCCGGAAAACCGTATTGCTCGAACTCTTCAGCCGTGCCGCGGAATACGTCGAGGTCAATATATTTTTCAACTCCGCTGTAGCCCTTAAGAACGCCCTTATCCGAATACTGCCAAAAATGCCAGTTAACGATATTGTCGCCGGGAGTGAAATACTTGTCGCGGATCCAGATATCATAATCATCGAAATTGCCGCGGATGTACGTCTTATAAGTCGCCTGAGTGGCGTAAATGACCGGCCTGATGCCGTAATGATCGTAAAGCAGCTCGAGCAGCCTGCCGAGCTCGGCCTTTACCGTTGAAACGTCCGGGTGCGACGAATTCGAATATTTACCGTAGTATTCGATATCAACGGCCGGGGGCAACATCCTTTCGTACGGCATGACCTGGCCCGTAAAGTTAGCAGCCTGCGACTCGGCGCCGCTGTCGAAGCTGAAGAAATGATATGCTCCGACGCGAAGCTGCGTCTTCTGCGCGTGCATGTAATTATGCGTGAATTTCGGGTCAACGTGCGTGGAGCCTTCGGTCGCTTTTATATACGCGAAACTGATGTCCTGCGCGGCAAGTTCCGGCCAGTTTATATCGCCCTGATAGCGCGAGACGTCAACGCCCCTCACAGGGTATTTCTTCTTCGAAGGGGTGTTTATTTTTATATCGCCGTTTTTAAACATTATGGCGAGGATACCGAGCAGTACCGCGGCGGCAATTACCACGGCGCAGATTATTAACGTTTTTCTGGTCTTTTTAGATTTCGCCTTTTTTGCTTTTTTCATATATAAAAACGCTCCCTGCATCAGCTGTAATACGGTACGGCAGTAAGCAATCTGCCTCCGCGCATCACTCTGCCTTCAATTATAAATGGAGTGCGGGTAGAAGTCAACGGATTTTAAAAGGCTAAGAGGCCCCTTTTGAGGCCGTTTAATTGACAACGTCCCGCAAATAATGATATTATGATACACGCAAACCGGCGGCTTTCAGCGCAAAACGAACGGCAGCTGCCGGAATTGAAAAGAAATTGACCGGTATATTTGAAATGAATGAATTCGTTA
>JAGCTF010000152.1 GCA_017963755.1 Clostridia bacterium
CATCAATCATTCAATCAAGTTCAAGCGCGCCCAGCAGATACTGCCTCAGCTTGGCAAAATCCGCCACTCCTATAGCGTCGTCGCCGTTAAGATCCGCCGCGTAAACGTAAAAGCCGTTGACAACGTCCCCGTTAAGCAGGTGCTGTCTGAGTTTTGCAAAGTCGGCAATACCCACCGCGCCGTCGCCGTTGACGTCACCTGTTATCACCGCGTAGAGTTCATAATAAACTTTGCCCCGGTCCGCGACTCTGATCACCGCTCCGGTGCCAACTTTCGCGTCGCCCGCGATCGCGGTTCCGTCCGGTTTCGTTATCGTCAGTTCCGGCTCGGCTCCGCCGCTGACAACGAATATTGCGGTCAATGCTTCTGCCGTTGTTCCGGCGTGTATTCCGCGTATCAGTTTGTTCCCGTCGCCGGTTTCCGTAATACTGATCGACCCCGGCAGTTCTCCGGCGGTCAATTCCAGTACGGGTTCACTATATACCATTTCTACTTTTTTTGCCACATTTATTATTATTGTCGCGCTCCCTGCCAGCCTTCCGAGCGCATCGTACCGCCCCGCGGACAACGTCGTTGTTCCTTCTTTTGCCGGGTTCCATACGAGGTACGGGTCGTTTTTCCTTACCGCCTGCACCGTGCCGTCCGGCGATTCGATCGTGAATACATAATATGGCTCCGCCTGTGAAACGGGGGTCAGAGACACGTTTTCCACAGCTTGAACGGGGGCCAGAGACCCGTTTTCGCCGGTTTCGGGCAATTCGATTTCGGGCAGTTCGATGTCTGTCAGGCCTGTTTCGTCTCCGAGCCAGGATATGATGGAATGGCCGTCTTCGGACAACGTGCTTCCCTGCCCTATATGGACGTTCAGCCCTTTATTGTCAGTATACATGGGCCTTACAAGTGAAAGCTCGATCCCTGCATACTCCAGCGCTATCGAAGTCTGAGAATAATTGCCGTCCCTGCCCTCCTCTATTCTTGTGGCCTGCGTGAAACGGGGGCCAGAGACCGGTTCGGCCATATCATCGACCCCTATTGCAAGCGGGGAACATAATATGGGCTTTGAAGTTGTCAACGCCGGGAAGTCGATATATCGGATCACGTTCCATAGTTCGCTTTCCGGGATCGATGGCAATACAATAGTTTTCCCTTCTGTGCCGACCGAAGACGGGCTCGATATCGCCACGTCAACTGTGTCGCCGGCGATTCTTCCGCCGAAAGTCATAGAAATATTCAGTTGTGAATCGCCCGCCCGCAACCGGTCAATATCAGCCCGGTTGAGATTTACGCCCACCGGTTCTCCTCGCAAATTGACGATTCCCGACGCTTCTGCGATAGACTCCGAATTAATGGCACTTAAATCGTCAAAATACAGAATTTGATTATCAGAAGCGGGAAGCGGAACGGGGGACAGAGACCCGTTCTGGTTTTCGGAAATATCCGGAAAAGTTGTTCCCGTTTTCGGAAATTCGTTAAATTCTCCGGAAATACACAAAATATCCGGAAACAGACCCTGCACGTAATTGTCCTCTGACCCGCCGATCGGATCATACGATACGCAGATAACGGCGCAATAAATACAGCCCGAAGCAGTCTGCCTGATAGCGGAAGCCAGCCCGAACGCTTTTATTTCCGAAAATTTAATTGCCGGTAAATCCCGGGAAAGCGGCGAAAAGTCGAGTAAAGAATCCACGGTCAATTTAGCACTTTTTTCTGCGTTCAGGCAAGTGAAATCGTCAAATACCACGCAGGCAAATCCGTCGATTGCGTCAATTTCTGAAAATATTCCGGAAATATCCGGAAAAGTCCCGCCTAACCCGCCAACCGGCGCGAAACCATCCCCTGCCGAACCGGTCTCTGTCCCCCGTTCAACAACTGCCGAACCGGTCTCTGTCCCCCGTTCGGCACATAAAGCCGCGAAGGCTCCGTACAGGGCGGCGCGGGAAAGGCCACCGGACATTTCCGGATTATTCAAGCCGTACAAACCGCGGGAAAAATAGAAATAATTGACCGCGGCAGCATCGGAGGCTGCTATGATGTTGTCAGTTTGGGCGTAATAGATCGGGTCGGAGCAGAAAAGCTGCGGAAACACAGCGGCGTCGCCGGAGGTATTGTCCGCCGCACTCAGGGAAGCACCGGATGCATGAGTTATAACGGTGTTGACAAAAAGAAAAACGGTTAGCAAAAGGCATACGGCCAGGGCATAGCAAAATTTCCCTCTTCCGATATTAGTTAGACGAGGGCAACGGCGCAAAAAGATATTGTCCTTTTTTATGCCTTTTTTCATCAGTTCGATTCTCCCCGCAGAGAGCTTTATCTTGTGTAGTCCAACGATTTTTTCTTTAGTCCAGTTTATCTATTTACAAAACGGCACACAGTTATACCAAAAGATAATGAACCAATATAATTATAGCATGTACTGTCAAGCCCGCGCAGCGCCGGTTTCACAGCGTCGATCTGCGCCGATTTCACATTGTCGATCCACGTCGAATTCACATTGTCGATCCACGTCGAATTCACAGGTCAGTCCGCGTCGGGCTCCTTCTTCCTGCCCGCCCCTTTGATTGCCGCAATGATCGGCTTAATAAAACAAAGCGTAACGGCAATAACACCCGTTGACGCCAGATGCGCAAAATAGACGAACCAGCCGTGATCCTTGTTCAAAAACGGAAGCCCCTCCTTCGGCGGATCGGCAACGTACATAAAATTGACCCTGCTCACGAACGAAACCGTCTTCTCGCCGTTCTCGACCGTATACTCAACGACGTCATAGACCATGCTGTTGACATAGATCGCTAAAAGCCCCATAAACGCCAGCATCTTGAGCGCGGTCGTATAGTCCCTGACCGTCCAGCCGATCTCCCTGCTCTTCAGCAGGAGGCAGACCGCGTACGCCACGATTACCGTATGGTACGTAAAATACTGAAACGTTATGACGGGCGCGTTCAGCG
The DNA here is from genome assembly GCA_017963755.1 of Clostridia bacterium. Classification (GTDB taxonomy): domain Bacteria; phylum Bacillota; class Clostridia; order UBA1212; family UBA1255; genus UBA1255. The sequence goes on from JAGCTF010000152.1 coordinate 2,949, forward strand.
AGGACGACGTCGGGATCAGGATCGCCGCAAATCCGCCGACAAGGCATGTGGGCAACATAAATGCCATTAGCGTCCGGTGCAGTTTTTCGCTCTTCGTGAAGTTGAGGAGAGCAATAAAGATGAGCTGCACCGAGCAGAGGTGAAACGGGAGGTCGGTCTTCGGCAGATAGCCTCCGTATATTTTTTCGTTGTCAAGTATATAGTAGAACACTTTTATGGTTTCCGATACGATTCCGACGTAGAGCAGCAGCCTGAACCATTTTTTCATACTGAGCTTTCTCAAAAAAATGCAGATCAGGACGCAGGCAGCGACGCACGCCGCCATAAGTATAATGTGTTTTGTTCCGAACATAAAATCAAACCTTTCTGTTATCCGTATACGCGCTTTCAGCATGTCCCCGCTTCGCTTTCCGGCTAATTTTAACATCTGCAGGCCGCAAAAACAAGGGAAACGGCCCTGCTGAAACAGATCAGCCGGGCCGCTTCGTTCTTTTAAGAGAAAAGGATATTAAATAATCTCAATCTCATCGTCAAATGCATTCGGACCAAAATCATCGTACGGAGTAGAAATGATCGTAAGTGTATCCAGTTTGGTCGCGATCTTGCTGTCGCTGAAACTCACGATTTCTACTGAAGGCGCAAGATAAGTGTTTTTGCTTTCGCCATTATTATTCATTGCACTTTCCTCCTCTTAATTACTGGATTGCCGCGGCGGAATCGCCGTACTTCATCATTGCAATGACGAGGTTTGCAAGCTTTGTATCACTATCTGTCGATTTTACATTCGCATATGCCTCTACGCTGTATGATGCAGTCTGGCTTGCAACAGTACCGTTCTTGTAAAATGTAGCTTCTACTATCTCGCGCATCTGGTTCGCAAGAACTCCGTCAAAAAATACGGCATATATGTTTTCTTCGAGTTCGACAAACTTGTCAGATCCAACGTCATACGTTTTGCCCATGAACTTGAACCTGGCGGTAAGTCCTTCAATGTTCTCAGCATAGAACATAAATTTAACTGTGATACTGTCTCCCAGGTTAAGTCCGGCAGCATACCATGTTGCCTCGGAATAGATGTTGCTGTAAACAGTTAAACCTTTTCCGCCGGCTGAGAGCGAAGGCATCGCGGAAGTGCCAAGAGCCTGCTGTGCTGCACTAAGATCCGCATTGACCAAAGCATCTGTTTTGTGTCCTGTATACTGCTGGGCAGCCGCGCCGTAATTCAGAAGGTCAACAGCGACTTTTTTATATGCGTCGGAAATGTCGTCCATATCAAGAAGCGTCATCAGGTAATCCTTAACGCTGTAGCTGAGAGGTTCTGTTGTTACGGTCTCTCTGTCGTGCTTTGCACTAACAACGGCCGTGATATCGTCGCCAAGCTCGTCGGGTCCGATGTCTTTTAACGTGAACACGTAATTCTCGTCCGCGCTCAAAGTCGTTTCACGTCCGTTAAGAGTAAGAGTGATCGTAGGATCAGTGTAGTACCCTGCAACAAAAGCGTCTGGCTTAAGTTTAAGATTTATGTCAATATTATTGTTCAGCGTGATCGACGCGTTTTTGATCTCGAGGTCGCCAATGAAGAATGGCTCGGGCGTAATAGGATCGGGAGCACTTTCTGTCGGTACAAGAGCCATACTGCTGCGTGGATATACCAGCTGCTCATATCCGCCTATAAATGTTTTAATTATGTTCTGATTATGCGGTTCTGTTCCATACCAGAATCCAAAATTTCCAGTGGATGTAGTATTTAAAACGATCAAATACTTACCCTCGGTGACCTGATTATCGAAAAGAAATACAGCATCACGATTATCTTTGTGATCTATTACCGCTCCGGTCGCTAAAACCTCGTCTCTCAGAGAACTCGCATAATCGCCTCTCCATGCATATACTTCTGCTTTGGCATTGCTGCCGCTGCCCACGTTACCCCAGGTGGGAGAACCGGTTCCGATAAAAGATAACAACGAATAGCCTGCAGGAACAGAGACAAGCAAACCTACAGGCGCTATATTAAGTTGTCGCGGATCGTTTCCAAGGTCACCGGCGGCAAGAACTACATTCTGAGTTAATGCTTCCGGAATCAGGTCGGACAGAAAACCTCTTTCAGAAAAACGCACATGAAGTTTGGTGGTGATTCCGGTATTCTTAGTTCCGTTTATATAGTATGCCGCTTTATTATTCGGATATTGTTCTTCAGTTACAGGAAGAACGATATAGCATTCCCCTACTTCTTCAGAAACATTTTCGAACCGTACAACATACTGCCCTGCAGGAAGCGGTTCATCGAATACAAGGTCAGCTCCAAAAGCATTTCCTGATCCATCCAGAATATAATTAGTAAGCTTAGCGTTGTAACCGGATGACTCAAACGGGATATGATTATTATCGTTTCCTTCGATCACTTGCGAAGCATATGCTACAGGTGCACGCAAAGTAGAAGTAGCGCAATCAACATAGTAATCATAAACAGATATTTTGAGTTTGGCCCTTACCTGGTTTTCAGTATTTGGATCAGAGGCCCAGAAACTCAGAATGCCAACAGCATCAAATGCTCTGTTCGGGTTAATGACTATATCATATGTTCTATACGGACGACCATTGTTATTGGCGTCAGATGCCAGCCAAGTATATCCTGTCACACCGCCGTTGCTTTCAGTTGTGAATACTTCCTTTTCGGCATGAACTACAGGGGTAAAATAAGAATCGACATTTGATTCCTGGAAAGTAATTGAAAACGGGAATTTGATCGTTGGATAATAAATCGTTCCTGCAGGAAAAGCTTCTGACAATACAGTTGGAAATACAAAATACCTGTAATTTGTCATTCCCATTCCGTCCTGATAGATGTCATCCGGATCAAACACAAGATTCATAGCAAAAACATACTCGCCTGCAGGATAGAATGTTCCGAAATCCCAGCTAAAAGGATGTCCGTCACCCATCGGTTCATAGAGGGTGGTCTGAAGCGGTGTTCCGGATATAGATGTTTCATAGGAGAATCCGTCGTATTCAAACAACGAAACATTTACTGTACATTGTTCATGCACCGGATTATCCGGATGACTGGCCCAATTTGAAAGTGCCGAAATGCCGCAAAAAGGTGCCGCGGCGCCAAAAACAGCGGCGCAGTAGTTCGGATGACCGATATTATTTGAAACCCAGGGTCCCGGCTCTCCGGACTGAGAACTGAATGAATCAACAACTACCGTAGTTACTTCTCCATCCGCTAAAGAGGGCATGATGGCCATGCTAACCATGATAGCCAGCGCCAATACTCCCGCCAATAATTTTCTCATAATGATTTCCTCCTCCAATTTCGCTTTACCGATAAAATTGGTCAAGTATAATTCTACATATTTCTGCAAATTATGTCAAATTGAATAAATCCGCGGGGCTGAATGCAAAAAAAACAAAATTAAGCATGCCTGAATTTGTAACTGATTTGCCCCATTTTCACCACAATTGCTTCAAACTATAAACATTTTGACCCGTATAATAAAAGACAGAGGCCGCGAAACATTGACGGCGGCGGTGGCGAAGCAGGCGGAAGCGGCATTGACACTACGAACCGGAAGCACGGCAGCATGACCGGAAGGAGGAACTCAGTCATGAAAAACTTATTTGAGCATATTAAACGTTCATCATTAACATCCAACGGCGCCTCGCACGGCAGCCGCGGACGATCCAAAAAGCAGTTCGGAGCGGCGCGCATCGCTGCAATTATTATAGCGGTTCTGACCGTGCTCTCGCTGGCGGCATGTTCCATCGGCACGGATTCGACGAACGGGCAGGACATAATCATCCTCGGCAAAGCGGCCGTTGACAACAGCGCGTCCGCTTCGGTCGGCAACGCATCCGGTGCGGAGCCGGAAACAGATGATCCCGCCGTAAGCGACGCCGTTATTGACGTCCCCTCTGAAGCAGTCAGCGGAGACTTCGCGATCACCACCGAAGACGGCGCCGTGAGCGTAAGCGGCAGCACGTACACCGTAACAGCGGCGGGCACGTACGTTGTCAACGGAACGCTGGAAGACGGGCAGATCGTTATTGACGCCGGCGAAGACGACGAAATCGAGCTCGTCCTCAGTGGCGCGTCGGTCACTTGCACGTACGACTCCCCCGTCATTGCGAAAAGCGCGGGCAAGCTCAAGATCAAAGCGGCCGATGGCACAACTAACGTTGTCACCGACGCGAGAGCGGCCAAAACAGATGAGAGTGATACCACCGGCGGCGCGGCGATCTACGCGGAGTGCGACCTGAACCTCGCCGGCTCCGGCAGCCTCGTCGTGAAGGCGGGTTACAACAACGGCATCCAGAGCAAAGACGATCTCAAGATCAAAAATCTGATGCTCACCGTCACGGCGCCTGGCAACGCGCTCAAGGGCAACGATTCCATCACCATTGAGTCCGGCACGCTCACGGTCGTGTCCACTGCCGGCGACGGTCTCAAGACCGAGAATTCGGACGTTTCGTCCAAGGGCAATCAGCGCGGCACGATCACTATCTCCGGCGGCACCGTCAATATCTTTTCGGCTCAGGACGGCATCGACGCCTCTTACGACGTCGTGATTTCCGGCGACCCTGTGATCACAGTCAACACCCACGCGTATTCCGCCTACACCGCTTCGGCAGCGAAAAAGACCGTATCTTCCGGCGGCGTGACGACCAGCGCGGACAGCTCCAAAGGCATAAAGGCGGATAATCAGATCACCATCTCCGGCGGCACTGTGTCGATCCGCTGCATGGACGACGGCATTCACGCGAACAGCGACGTCGCTCTTGAAAACGGTGAGAAAGCGCTCGGCAACATCACTATTTCCGGAGGTTCGGTCACGGTCAGCGCGGCTGACGACGGTATTCACGCGGACGGCACGCTTCTGTTCGAGGGCGGCTGCGTCGAGGTGGTCAATTCTCACGAGGGCCTCGAGGGGCACTATATCACGGTCAACGGCGGTGAGATCCGCGTTTATGCGACTGACGACGGTGTGAACGCGACTTCATCGGCCGGCAGCCGCTCGGCGGACGGGCTCATCACAGTAAGCGGCGGGACAATGATCGTCGAAGTCGGAGGCAGGGACGTTGACGGCATCGACTCCAACGGCAGCTACAAACAGACCGGCGGCATCGTTATCGTCAGCAATCCTGGCGCCGATTCGAGCGGCAATATGTCAGCGGTGGACGTTGACAGCTCCGTTTCTGTAACGGGCGGCATCATCGTTGCCCTCGGCACCGTTCCTGGAGGAGGCAATGCCGGCGCACCGAGCGGGAGGTCCGGCGGCCGCTACGGTATGGGGGCAATGAGTTCCGGCAGTACTCTTCCGTCCGGCTACGTCAATTACAGCGGTTCGCTCAGCGCGGGGTCTCACACGTTTACATACGGAAATGAGTCCGTCACGTTTACGCTGAGGTCTCAAGTCAGCAGCGGGTGGCTCTGGGCGTCCGGCATCACCTCCGGAAATTACACCCTGAAGTGAACCCGCAGTGAAACGGGGGGACAGAGACCAGTTTCGGGCCTTTGCCATAATATGTAGGAGCGGGTGAAGCGGTTACATGTCCCCCGTTCGGTTTTCGGAAATATCCGGTAATTTACGGTAATATCGGGAAATAAAAAAGAACGGGGGTCCGTCCCCCGTTCTTTTTCCCGGGCAGCCGGCCTGACCGGCTGCCTGTCATCTTAGAAAACGCAAATTATTTGTTCGCGAACGTGATGTTGTCGAAGCAGACCTTGTGAGCGCGGCCGGCGAAAGCGAAACTCTTGTAGATAGAGAACGCAGCCTTATCCGTCTTCAGCAGCTCTGTACCGTCGCTGCCGGTGATCGTCACAGACCTGTAATAATGCTCGAACATTGTCGGCGCGTCGCAGAAACCTTCATCGGCGTAAGCGACCGTCACGAACAGCTCGTCATTGATATAAACTTCTACTTTCGAAGTACCGTCATCCTCAAGGCGGAACCTGTTGTAGCCTGCCTCAAAATCGACGGGAGCTTCAACGAGAACGGAAACCACTGAAAGCTTGATAGCCTCGCTGTCCCATGCGGGAACGTAGATCACAACCTGATTTCCGCCCGGGAACGAGAAGCCGCATCCGCTGGCACTCGCAGAAGTCAGACCGGGAGGAGAAACAAGGCCGTTGTCCTCGAAGAAGTTGCGCGCAGTATTGCCCTCGTCGCCCCAGTTGAATATGAAGCCGCCGAACAGACCGGTTCCGATATCCATGAAATCGAAGCTGATCGAGTAAGCCGCGCCGCTCTTAACAATATCATAGTAAGCGAGCGAGTCGAACTGCATCTGTGCGGCAATACCGCCGTCACGCTCAACGTAAACTGAGTTGTTGAGGCCGCCGACGTACTGCAGAAGCTCGGTGCCGACAACGTTCGCGCCCTCTTCCATATCCTCGAAATCGATGACGGTCTCTTCGAAAGCGTCAACAAGATCCGGAACTACTTCCGTCTTTTCGATCTTCGGAGGTTCTGCTTTTACAAGCTTATCGCCGTACTTTTCGTTGAAAGCAGCGTCGTATTTTTCAGCATCCTCGGCACTCTTGAACGCGCCCATCCATGCGTAGGCAAGGTCGCCGCCCGCGGAGTCGACCGTAGGTGTGCGGAGCGAGCGCCATGCAGCGTCTGTCTCCGGGAACGCTTCGGCAATTTCAAGAATTACGGTGTGCCAGTCGAGGTCGGCAATGTAATCGAGGTGGTACCACCAGCCGTTGGTCGGGGTTGGTCCGCCGCCGCCGGTGATGGCGTACAGATGGTTCGCGCCGCGCACGCTGTGGCCGTATCCTACGCGGTATTTGAACGCGATGAACGGATATTCTCCGCTGTCAAATCCTGCACCTTCATCAAAATGCAGAACGATGTTGTCGCCGCCGGACGGGCCGGAAACGATCGTGAGCCAGGGTTCGCCCGCGTTCACAGTTGCTTCTGCGCCTGCATAGCATGTGTAATTTTCTTCAACTTCGAAGTCGATCAGGATCGCGTCAATATCGGCGCCCGGCGCGGGTTCTTTCGTTGCCGTCGGTTCCGGAACGTCGGTCGGGGCGTCGGTGACAACATCCGTCGGATTCCCTGCCGGTTCGTCGGTGACAACAGGTGCGTCGGTTGTTTTTTGTTCATCCGTTGCCGCAGGTTTCTCGGTGGCGTTTGTATCGCCTCCTGCTGTTCCGCATGCTGCCAGGCATACGACCAGTGCGAGGGCAATCATCATGGTGATTATTTTTTTCATTGTTTCCACTCCTTTTTCTGGTAAAAGGTTAATATTGGTTGGAAGTATACCTCATTCTGCGTCAGCATGTCAATCTGCAAAATGAGGTGCGAAACGGGGGACAGAGACCGGTTTTGGCGAAAAATTTGTTCCTCGCCATATTATGGCAATGTCGCGAGGAACCTGCAGAAGGCGATTTTACGCGGTTTTTCCAATTATTTCCGGATTTTTCCCGATTATTACCCGTTATTACACACCGCGGAAAATCGCGGAAAAACCATATTTCACGCCGAAACCGGCCCCCGTCCCCCTTTCAAACCTGTGGAAAACCGGTCTCTGTCCCCCGTTTCACGTTTCATCCTGTGGAAAACCGGTCTCTGTCCCCCGTTCAACCAACGTAAAAAATAACGGCCGAAGCTCATGCTCAAGGGCTTCGACCGCAGTTTTTCAAGAACACTATTCAAATATTGGCGACAGGTACCGATTAATTGACCAGCGCTTCAAGCGCACCGATATCAGGCGCGGTCCAGTCGGCGCCAAGCTCACGGAGCCTTTTGTCAGAAAAAGAACTCGTTACCCCCAGACAGAACATCCCGCCCGCCTTGGCCGCACGCACACCGTTCTCGGCATCCTCGCACACGATGCATTCGCATGGGTCGACACCCAGAAGCGCGGCCGCCTTAAGAAAAATATCGGGCGCGGGCTTAAGGCGCTCGACGTCCCCCGCCTTCACGACCGCCCCGAAATCCGAAGGATCAAGCCCCGCGGCGCGAATATTCGCATTGACCTTAACAGCATCCGCAGCCGAAGCGATCGCCAGCAGGATCCCGGCACCGCGCAAAGCCTTGACAGTCGGAAGCACCGCCGGAAACCGGACGATCTCACGGTCAATATCACGGCAGTAGATCTCGTACACGCGGTTTTTCATCTCATCGCGGTACACCCCGCCGTGGAGGCGGACAACGTTGCCGATGAAGCTCTTCTCTCCGGTCCCGACGAACGGCTTAAAATCCTCCGCCTTTGCCTCGATCCCGAACTCCCGAAGCCCCGCGATCGAAGCCTTGTACATTGCCGGCTCCGAATCCACAAGCACTCCGTCCATATCAAAAATAACCGCCTTGACCTTGCCCGCAACAAAAGAAAAATCCAAACCAGCCATTGTCCGCACCCTTAAAACCGTATGATCTCCAAAAACTTAAATTATCCAAAACCTTAAATTAATTATCAAAACCCAATATTTTCAAAACCAACACGCCCGGCCTCAATTAAACCCGACCACCAGCGCACCCATCGGCCGGATATTGACGTCAAACGAAAACGAAAGATCCCCGCGGCATCCCGGAGCCAAAACACCGCGAGCCGCCCTCCCGCACGGAGCGAACGACCCGTCGCATTTTCTAAATATACCGTCGTCCGGGTCAATGATGATCGCATGCGTTTCGGCATCGACGCCTGCCCAGGAAGGAACGTTCAGTTTCAGCACGCCGGACAATGCCGAATCGGTGTAATTCACGGCCAGAAACGCCAGTCTGAAGCAGCGTGTGTCAATGAACGACGATATAATGAGTGGCGATTCGCCTTCACCTTCAACGCTTTGCGCCCTGAACTCACCCGCCGGCAGCACATCATTCTGCGCCAGCCCCGACCTGAG